>JAGRJR010000006.1 GCA_020442635.1 Lysobacterales bacterium | reverse complement strand
AAACACTTTTATAGCTTGACCGCACGTTGTATGCGGTTTTATTTGGTGGATATGTTTCGCCAACAAAATGCCCAAAAAAACCAGGGTTTGCACACGGTGCTGACGACAGAGGGTGTGGCTGAAGACACCATGTTGCAATTGGACATTTTGGTTTTAGATCGTTCTCTTTCTGAATTGGAAAAAATTGATGAACATTTAGCTCAGGTGGTGGAGTTGAAATTTTTTGGCGGTTTTTCATTTGAAGAAATTGCTGATATTATTGAGTCTACTAAAGGCCAGGCTTACCAAAAATGGCTGATGGCAAAGTCTATCCTGATGAGTCTGATAGAAGATGAACAAGGAGTTTGATTCATCAGACACCGCTCTTTGGCGGCAGGCCATTGAAATTTGTGAGTCTTTGTCAGGGCTCGAACATGAGGAAGCTTTTGCCAGACTTAAACAGATGGACCTGCAACCTGTATTATTGGAAAAAATTCACCGTATTTTATCCAACATGTCGGTCAGCAACCCCTTACTGGATCAGCATGACTATCAGAGTTTAATGGAAAACCTTAAACAAGGCAGCCATTTGGTGGGACAAAATATTGATGGTTATCACATCACCCAGCTAATTGCCAAAGGGGGTATGTCAACAGTTTATCAAGCCTACCATGAGGATGATCCTGAAAAAAAAACAGTGGCTTTAAAGTTACTTTCTCCATATGGAATTACCGAAAAAGCCATTGAACTGTTTGAAAGAGAGCAATATATTTTATCAAGCTTGTCACACCCATCGATTGTGGCATTTCATCACAGTGGGGTAACTACTGACGGCACCCATTATATGGTGATGGAGTTTTTAGAAGACGCTGAGAACATCACTGATTACTGTTCGCATCAAAATTTCAGTCAGTCGCAAGTGGTGGATTTAGTCAAAGAGTTATGCCAGGTATTCCAATATGCGCATGACCAGCAAGTGATCCACCGAGACATTAAGCCAGCCAATATCCTAATGACCAAAGATGGCAAAGCCAAAGTCATTGATTTTGGTATAGGTCGACTTGAAGTACTTGGCGGACAAACTGTTACCCAGGTATTTACCCCGGATATGGCAGCACCAGAACAATTATTGGGTACAGCTGTTGACAACCGGTCAGATGTATTTACTCTAGGCGCTTTATTGTTGCAGTTGTTAACCAAACAAAAACCCCTGCCAAAAACCAATTTAAAAAGTTATCACCCGCACAATGATGTCAAACACATCAATCAAGTGTTGAAAAATTCAGAGTTGCATCAAAAACTGAAAAATATCATCAAAACAGCCATGCACATTGACCCTGCTTTGCGCTATCAAAGCATGAATGACTTTGCTGCTGATTTAGACAATTGGCTCAACCACAAGCCCATCAATGCTTCATCTGATTCAATGTTTTATCGCATCAAGGGTTTTTACCGGCGCAATAAAGCCATCAGCACACTTGGCGTTGTGGGTTTATTGGTGTTGTTATTGGTGTCAGTCGCCATTTATAACATTGAAGGACAAAAAACCAAAGCCACCACCCAGCGAGATCGCAGTTTTGCACTGCTCGAAGCCATGATAGATCAAGCGGATCCAGCTACCAATGAACAAGTGGTTAATGGTGATGTTCTGGTTAAAAACCTTAATGAACTGGCCAATAATCAAGCTGCCTTGTTGAGCACTGACCCCGAGCTTGCCCACTTTTTTTATCGTAAATTAGGTAAGCTCTATAATAACAAAGGACTGTACGAACAAGCCCAAAGCAGCTATGAAAAAAGCTTCGAAGCACTGACTCAATTCAAATCGGAAGATGACACTGAATTTATTGACATTGAATTAACCTTGGCTCATTTACAGGAAACCAATGGTCAACATGCAGCAGCCCAGAGGGTTGGTGAAGCCATTCTGTCGAAACTTGAAAAGCTGCCGAATATCAACCCTCGGCATCGTTTAAATGTCTATTATTTGTTGAGTAAGGTCACCCAATACCAATCACTGAATGAATTGGCTAAAAGCTATGGTGAACAAGCCACTACTTGGATGCTATTACACCCAGAAATAGATCACCCTTTGCAAGCATCTATGTACAATTCAATGGCAGTCACTAACCGTAATCTGGGTGATATTAAAATGGCCGAACAACAATACCTCAAAGCCATTGATCTGTTGAAACCTTTGCGTGAAAAACGGATTGAGTTGTCTTCAATTTTTGTCAATTTGGCGATTCTCAAGGGACGTTCCGGCGACTTGCTTGAATCTGAGAAATATTTCAACGAATCGTTTGCTGTTGTTAAAAGTGTTGATGAGAACCACCCACATCTGGCAATTAATTATTTACCATACGCCACCTTGTTAAAAGTCAGTGGCCGCTTGGAAGAATCTGAGTCCTATATCCAAGAAGCCATTAAAATATTGAAGAAACATAATCAAAGCAAGTATTTATCACAGGCTTACATTAAATATGCCCGTTTTGGTCTGTATCAGTTCAGAATTGATTTAGTTTTTGAAAACCTGATCAAAGCTTATCCACTGGTTTCGGCAACAATGGGTCATGACCATCATGATATGTATGACATTTATAACATGGCTTTATGGGTGCTGATGTCATCACCCTACCAGGACTACGCCAAACATTTGATTAAGTCAGCAGACAACCACCCTCATGAGATAGCCAGTAATGGTTCAGAATATCAATGGTACCTATTTCAAAAAAGCTGGCTGATGGAAACCTCTTCCATCCAATCAGTACCAGAAGCAATCATTAGGGATTACTATCAACAAATATTTGACCGCCCAATAACAGACAGGATCAGCTGGCTGACTGATCAATTACAGACAGACTCCCACTCTGCTTTTTTAACATTTTGGCTGGAGTTAGAGTTGGCGCATTTAAAAGATGATCATGAGGTCATCTTAACTGGTTGTTCCCCTGAGCAAAATTGGATAATTAGTTCCTATTTGGCCCTAAAGCTCAAAATAATAGAAACCTGTTTGCAACATCCTGAACTTTTGCCCTTAGAAACTGTTGAATCGTTCACCTCCATCAGTCATGATTTCAAGCAACCAACATCTAAAAGAATTGACCTCTTAAATCAATTTATAAACGCGCTCCTTTAATTTTTTTATTTTTTTTTTTTTTTTATGGGATTTTCCCGAATATATAAGCAATTGTTGATTTCAAACAACGCTTATCTGGAGAATGAAAATGAAAAAAATAATATTATCACTGATTTTTATACCCGTGTTATCAATTCAAGCTGGCAATATTGATGTGTTATCGGTAGGCACCGATCAAAACTGTGATTACAACAACATTCAACAAGCCCTTGATGCGGCTGATGGTGATTATGTGGTTGTAACTACACAAAAAACCTTTAGAGAGAATTTGGAAATTGACTCTAAATTAGTTGTCTTAATCGGAGGTTTTAGTGATTGTGAGGCTGCAGAAAACTTAACATTAAGCAATCAAAAAACCACTGTATCCGGCGATTTGGATGATGATGGTATCGGCGATGGTACAGTCTTGACTTTAACGGGTACGAAAAATGTTGAAATTATCGGATTTAAATTCACTGAAGGCCGACATGTCAACCAAGCTGGGGGCGTTGAAATACGTAAATCAGCAGATGATGTTTTTATCAAAAACAGCTTGATTATGGAAAATTGGGCCAACTCTGGAGGCGGTATAGCAGTAAGACAATCTCCTGGCGTTGAAGTACAGTTAGGCGAAGGGTTGTTTATCATTAATAACACAGGTAATCTCGCAGGCGGTGGTTTGTATTGTGACGACTCCGCTTCTATTTATACACCAACTCATGTGGTTAATGCGGGCATTTCTAACAACAGCACCAACCTCAGCGGAGGTGGTGTTTATTTGACTAATGGTTGTCAAATGGTGTTTCAAGCCGGTCGGTTGGAACATGGCTTTCTCGATTTTCGTGGAATTGCCGGAAATCAAGCCAAAATCAACGGTGGCGGTGTCATGATTGGCGGTGGCGCCAAAATGTATTTAACGCCACCAGCTGGCCATACAGTCAATGTTTCAGATAACATTGCTGACTCTGACAACAACGGTTCGGGCAATGGAGGAGGTGTTTTCGTGACCGGTGTTGACAGTGTTTTTCAAGCCACTAACAGCTATTTGGCATTAAATTCTGCGCATAAAGGTGGTGGTGCATACGTTGAAGCTGCGGGTTACTTTAACTGGTTAAGCACAGCTCAGGACTGTGTCGACAATAAGCGTTGTGCTTATATCAAGGAAAACCACGCCAACCAGCAAGGAGGTGGAATTTTCGTAACTGGTATTGACAGCGAAGTTGAATTACTCAGATCAGCCATGGAATTCAATCGCGCAGACTTTGGCACTACAATTTATGTTGATGATGAAGCCAAATTCCGTATGGATTACAGTATAGTCAGTCACAATGGAAACAATGGTGGTAATGGTTTTTTTGATGAAGGGGTCATTCACGCTCATAACAATGCCTGGTTGAATATCAAACAATCTACCATTGCTGATAACTTTGCTGAAACCGCCGTATTTGTTACTGATATAACGCCTTTTTCTATCAATATTTACAACAGCATTATTCATGACCCATCCAGTGGTTTGGTGGCAGACATCAGTCAACAACAAGCTAATGATTTTTTTGCTTTTTGCATCATGTTTCATGAAGACAGTGGTCTTTATGGTAATGATGTCATCGTGCAAAACCCACAGTTTATAAACCGCCAATCTAGAGACTTCAGAATTGATGGATTACAATCATTAGCGGTGGATGAATGTTTTGAATTATCATCCTATGATAAAGACTATCTGGGAGCCAATACAGGCTGGGATGACCCCAATGTAATGGCAAGTGGCGGTGGTTATGACATGGGTGCCTTTGAATCTTTTGATGGCGATGTCATATTTAAAAGTAGTCTGGAAGACTGACACATGAGCAAAATATTTATAAGTATACTGGTTTGGTCTGTTGCCTCTGTACTGGTAGTTTCAGCATGGGCAACCAACCCACCAGCTGATGAAAAAGCCAATCCAACAAGTGTTATAACCATAGATGACTTTCCAAGCCCTTTCGACGAGCTTGACTTGGATTTGGAGGCCATGATTTGGCAACCTGATGGTGATGGCCCTTTCCCAGCTATCATCATGATGCATGGATCCGGAGGACTTTATTACAAAACTGATCCGTTGTGTGAGGATGACGACAGGAGCTGTTGGGGTATTGCTGGTAAATTCAGATACTGGGGTAAGCAATTATCGCAAAGTAATCGATTTGGACTCCCACAAAAGTTTTTGGTGATTGCTCCAGACAGCCATACGCCAAGAGGATACGATCATCATGGCGTGGCCAACATTGACCCTATCGATCGACCTTTGAATGTCAGTTCCTATCAGGGTAGGCCATGGGATTTATATGCCAGTCTGCGTTATTTGCAAAATCGACAAGATGTAGATGTTGATCATATTTACGTTTTGGGTTTTTCCGACGGTGGCGGGGCAGTACTCAGCTCTCTTGCAGCTACTGATAATGCCGCTTTGGTGAGTATGAGCAATTGGTTTATCGGTATTGATAACAACACGTCCTCTGGTTGGCTACAAATGCAATCAGTCGCTCTCAAAGGTGGTGTGGCGTTCTATCCCAGCTGTGGCTTTTTGGGCTATTTTGATGGCATATATGTCAATTATGCACCCTTGTTGGTTCAAACCGGCTTACTTGATAACACCACGCCATTTTCAACCTGTATCGAACGACAGACTGAAGCCCATGGTTTGGGTGTCAGTCTTTTGGATTTTCAAGCCTTTGGGTTTGATGATATGGATCATGGTTTTGATTATCAGCAGTTTGACAGCACTGAAGCTTGTGTGGCCACCCAAAATGCCCTTGAGTTCTTTAACCACAAGTCAGGTGATTATCTTTTTCATCATAATTTTGAAGTCCCTGTTTGCGCAAATTAACCAAGACTGAATCTACAAGCAATCATATTCAGACCAAATTCTCAGTTTCTTGAATACTGATTAACATCCGTCATTCTCGGCCGTTCATGTTGAAAAGAAACAGTTTTGCTAAGCCGAAACTCATTGAGCAATATGATTAATAGGATGAATTGGAGGGTTATGTTGATGTCGTTATCATTAAGAATTGTTGGCTTGTTGGGGCTTTTGTTATTTAGTGGTGTTTTTGCTTTAACTTTCGGTGTTCCAGAATGGGTCGAACAATCGGCTAAAGGATTTATTCAAAATAAAGTGACCAAGGAAGTTAAAGAAATAGCAAGCCCTGTGATTGATTCTTCATTGGCACAAACAGCTAAAAAATTGGCGGATGAATTAGGTTTTCAGGAAAGCCAATTGAAAAAAGACCTGGACAATCAACTACCTGAAAAGATTGCCAGCATATTGGTCTCTTTGTGCGGCTATGATTGCGAAAAGAAAAAGCAATTAGGCAAAGACATCAGAGACAGCTATCAGAATAGAATCAGTAACCTCAAATTGGGTCAACATCACCTGAACCAGTTAGTCAAAAGTCAATACCTGGAGATTACCGATAACTTAAAAGCTGATCTCAGAATATTTACTTTCAGTAACGCTTTGATGTTTACTTTTTTATTGTTAACTTCTTTGCTTAAATCCCAATCGATTAAACATTTATACGTGCCTGGTGTTTTGTTGTTATTGGCAACCATAATTAGTATAGTGCTGTATCTTTTTGGACAAGATTGGTTTTATACGATTGTTTATAATGATTATATGGGTTGGACTTATTTGGTTTATCTCGGCCTTATATTTGGACTCCTGATGGACATTGCATTTAATAAGGGCAGGGTAACTACAGAAGTGTTTAATTTTATCGGACATACGTTTTCGAGCATTGGCTCAATTAGCCCTTGTTAATAAACACTAAAAAGGACCCAGTTTATGGGCTTCATTGATGATTTGTTGCTGTTCTGATTCACTGAGAGACTGCTTCCAATATACAATCAAATGCCTATAAACTGTTGGTTTAAAGCCGACAGCCAGATCGATTTTGTAAGCGCCTTTATGCCCAACATAGCCAAATACGGCCGCGCAGTCATGCAGTTCATGTACCGCTTGGGACAACATGGTGTACGCCACTCCACCTTGTCGGTTTAATTGGTTTCTCAGGGGTTTGGGTAATTGTCTTAGGGCTCGCGTATTTACGCACATACCGCCACCCAAATACATATTTTGGTGTTTGGTGAAATGAACATAACCCAATATAAGCTGTTTATCAGACTGATCTTGAGTCACCAACACAAAATGTTTTGGAAAATCCGGGATAGGTGCATTGAATGATTTTGTAAATAAATCACCTGCCAGTGGTTCAGCGTTGGCGACTTCAATCAGGTTAATACGAATATTTTCGGATGGGTTGAACATGAAAAAATTTGAAAAAAGTAAAAAAACAGCTTGAGACTTCAGGCGCTGTTCAGTATATAATAAAAAGCGCAGGGAGAGTTAGCTACAATTGTTTGAGTAGGAAAAATAATAAGAGGAGGCTCAGCGTTTCAAATTGTGGCGTAACTTAAGACATTGAGTTTTAGTCACAAGTATAACTAGAAGAAAGAAACGTGTGCCTTGGTCCACAAGGCCACATCTTCAATTCGGCCTTAGATCTATTCCGGTCATTCTTTTCACCTCAACATACAAAAAGAGGTGGAGTTACAGAAATCAGAGAGTTAAAAAGCGTTAGGGGAGGAAATTTCTGTAACTCCAAAGCTTTTGCTATTTCATTCGAGGATGAATTCAATAACTTTAAGCAATCACTATACTACTAAGTCTTACGTACGTCAACCATAAGTTTGAAGAAATTGAGTACGTATGATTATATTAAACATTAGCTACCAGTATTTTATGTGCCAAAAGTACCTATGTTTAATCTATAAGACCCTGGTTTAACGAAATGCTTACAAACTTGTTGTCATTAAGGTAATAAATTTGACTGTCAATCCTTAAACTGCACACACACGTTCTTTGGTTCAGTGAAAAAACGCATCGCTTCCAGGCCACCTTCTCGTCCAGAACCAGAAGCTTTCATGCCACCAAAAGGTGTGCGTAAATCTCTCAACAGCCAGCAATTAATCCAAACAATACCGGTTTCTATTTGTTGAGCAAGGCGGTGGCAACGAGAGATGTCCTGGCTCCAAATGCTGGTAGCCAAACCATATTTTGAGTCGTTAGCCAACGCCAATGCTTGCTCATCTGAACCAAACCCCTGAATTGTGCACACAGGCCCGAAAATTTCTTCTTGGTTGGTACGGCAATTGTTTTTCAATCCTGCGATGATAGTAGGTTGAACAAAATAGCCATCGCTACAGCGCCCTTCTAGTTTTATTTGTTCGCCTCCAGTCAGTATTTCACCACCTTCTTTTTTAGCCAATTCAATATAACTGAGCACTTTGTGCATATGCTGCTTTGAAACCAAGGCGCCAAACTGGGTTGTCTCATCTAAAGGATCACCAATAACCAATTCTTCAACTTTCTTAACCAGTGCCTCAGTGAACTCTTTATAAATATTGTTTTCAATGTAAATACGTGAACCACACAAACAAATTTGACCCTGGTTTGCAAAAGCCGCCCGGGCTACCTCATTAACGGTTCGATCGAAATCACAATCAGCGAAAACCAATGTTGGGTTTTTACCGCCTAATTCTAATGAAAGTTTTTTGTGTTGATCAGCTGTGGCTTGTTTGATGGCCACACCGGTGTTTGAGCCACCAGTAAAACTAATGGCTTTGATTTTTGGGTGTTTAACCAAATCAGCTCCAATAGTAGCACCAGACCCATGTAATATATTCAAAACGCCAGCAGGTAAACCGGCTTCAATGCATAACTTTGAAAACAAATAGGCCGTCATGGGTGTCACTTCTGAAGGCTTGGCAATGACACAATTACCTGTGGCCAATGCAGGGGCTATTTTCCAGGTAAACAAGTACAAAGGTAAATTCCAAGGCGAAATACACGCCACCACACCCAAAGGTTGTCTCAGGGTGTAATTAATGGCGGTGTTTTCCACAGCATGAGATTCACTGCTGAATTGTGTGCAGGCTTGAGCAAAAAACCGGATGTTGGCAGCCGCTCTATAGATGTCTACATTTTTTGCTAAAGTGATGGGTTTACCATTATCAACGGCTTCAGCCTTGGCCAATTCATTTTGGTTCTGTTCAATCAAATCTGCCAGTTTATTAAGTATTTTGGCTTTCGTTTCAGCAGGCGTGTTTGCCCAGAGTGAAAATGCTTTTTCTGCAGCCTCAATGGCGAGATTAAGATCTTTTTGGCATGAGTTTGGGGTTAGACCATAAACTTGTCCAGTGGCGGGCTCAATATTCTCAATATATCCGCCCATAGCAGGTGCAAGCAATTCACCACCAACAAGGTTTTCAATACATGGTAAATCGTATGGCTTGGTTATAGACATGCGGTGCGACCACCATCTACTGGAATATTAACACCATTTACATAAGCCGCTGCAGGTGAGGCCAGAAAACCAACCACATTGGCAAACTCCTCTGGTGTGCCAAATCGCTTCATGGGTATGATGGCCTTTTCATGTGCTATCACTTGCTCAACACTCATGCCAGTCTTGTTGGCTTTGTTTTCAAAAATCGCGGAAAGTCTCGTGGTTTCAGTGGCGCCTGGTAAAACGTTATTGACTGTGATGTTGTATTGCCCCAATTCATTGGCCAAAGTCTTGGCCCAGCTAGCCACTGCGCCGCGCACAGTATTTGAAACGCCAAGATTGGGTAAAGGTTGCTTCACTGATGTTGATATGACATTAATGATGCGGCCATAACCTGCTTGCTGCATGACAGGGACAGCCGCTTGAGCTAAAATCTGGTTACAGATTAAATGTTGATTGAATGCTGCCTGAAAGTCTTCCAAATGTGCATCTTTTGCCAAACCGGGAGGCGGCCCACCAGTATTATTGACCAATATGTGCACTTCAGGATAGGACAATATATGTGTTGTGACAACTTCTCGTAACTGTGCAGGTTGAGCAAAATCAACCACAATGGTTCTGTGATTTTGGTTTAAATCTGTTGACAGGGTTTTAACCACTTCTTTAAGCTTGTTTGCATTTCGGGCCAATAAAACCACAGTTGCCCCCTGTTTGGCCAATTGACGGGCAATACTTAAGCCCATGCCTTGTGTTGAACCGCAAACCCAGGCTGTCTTGTTGTGTAAATTTAACTCCACTTTAAGCCTCCTTGATTGCTTTAATGAGTAACTGTCTTGCCAATACCGCATCTTCATGGGTGGGGAATTTGAATTTGAGCATATCACCGATTAAACGAACATTAAACTGCTTGCCCTCTTCCTGGTCAGCCGTAAAAACCGCACTGATGAACACAATTTTATCTAAAACCAGGGTGTATCCCCTTAAATCATAAGTTTTCATGTATTGCCAAGACCTTAGTAAGTGATCATATCTTACAAGGGATGCTTTATCTCAGCCATAGTGGCTTAAAAAAAGATTAAAAAAACGCCAGGATTATCCTGGCGTAAACATATCAATTGAAAAGAGGAATCAATAACTTTTACTTCGCAGGTGCTCCGGTTTCTTTGTTGTCATCGTCATAGTGCCAGGACTGAAAAGGAAACGGTTTTTCTTCTCTTTGGAAGGATACATATTTGAGGATGTCCGCCAAATAGTCGCCTAACTCACCATTAAACGCTTTCAAATTTTTGTTCAAGTTCCCAGTGATTAACAAAAAGCCGAATTGCACTAACACCACAACACCAAAAACCCACAAGGACACCCAGCCAATCAAGGCAAATAATACAGTGACCAATATTCGAGTCAATACTTCACTGTTTATAGTAGACTCTTTTTTGGCAACGGTTTCTTGGGCCTTGGATGCCGATTGTGTTTCAGCAGTGCTCTCGGTTACTTCACCTTCAATCACTTTATCTTTGTTGTTTTCTTGCTCTGACATAATAATTACCTGTTAGGAAAAGACACATAATTACTATACCTTGGAACGGTTGTTTTATTACAGTGCCATTGGTCACAGAAGATAACTTGGCTGTTTATTTTTTTAAACTGGCCAACATAGAACCTGAAACAATAAAAACCACTCCTGCATAACCAAAGGTCTGAATACTTTCAGCTGACATCAGTTCAGGAAAGAAAAAAGCAAAGCTGTTGATGGCAAATAAAGTAATGACTGGGGTGATTGCCAAAACCATACCAACTCTGGATGCATTCCAATGATTCAAAGCTTCAGCAAAAGCACCATAAGCAATGACTGTGTTGATACAAGCATAGCCTACGGCCCACCACTGGGTGCTGTTGATTTCACCAAAGGCATTAAAACGACTCCAAAAAACCAGTACCAAACTGGCAAAACAATAAATAAAAAACAAAATGCTTTGAGATGAGAGTGCCGATGCCAATTTTTTTTGAATCAACGCGTAAATAGCCCAAGTTAAAGCAGCAACAAACATCACCCAAATCCCCAAGGTGTAATCACTGGCAATAATTTGTTCGATTTGGTCTTTGAAGAACAAACTCAATCCTATGATTATGGAGGTCACCCCCAACATCTGCATTTTGCTAAAAGACTCCTTGAAAATTAGCACACCACCCAAAGTCATTAACAGTGGTGCCATTTGAATAAACACTTGGGCGTTGGCAGGTGAGGTCATTTCAAGTCCAATTAAAAACAACACATAGTTGGCGATTAACATCACTGCCGCCAACCCAAGCCACAGCCATTGGACTGAAGTTAAAGTCATGAATTGTTTGATCTTATGATTGTTGAGTAACAACACCAATGTAAAAACTGCTGCAGCCAAAAACCGAAACCAAGTTAAGGTCATTGCATCCAGAGCAGACAATGATATTTTTAAAGAAATGGGCAAAGTACTCCAAAACAGCACTGTTACTAAAGACAGCACCAGCCCTTTTTTCCAATTTTCTTGAGTTTGGTTCATAAAACACACCCCTACTATAGCCCATCACTATGATGGTTTTACCTTATAGAAAAGCGGTATTAGACTTGATATTTACTGATGATTAAAGTGATTTGATAGAATAATTATTTATGATGATGGCTGATACATTCAGCTTTAATTCAGCGTTTTCGATGTAGTATGCTGTCATTGTGAACAAAACCATTGCCGACATGAAAATATTGCTGCCTATTTTGACCTTGTTTCTGACGGCTTGTAGCGTGCATAACCACCGCTATGATGCTGAACAAGATGCTTATTACGAGGAAGATTATTACGCCTATGATAATTATGACCCATACTATGGCTATGGTTCATCAGAATACACTTCTGCAGGTGATGGTGTTTATTACAACAATTACAATTATTATCCAGATCGTTGGGGCGTAACCTACAGCAATGCCTATTACAGTCCATTTCGTTATCCACGGGTTGGATTTTATTTTTCCTCAGTAAATCAATGTGCTTATTCCTATTGGTCAACCTGGTGCCATCCAGGATATTGGCCCAGTTATCATTACACTTCAGGATGGTGGCCTGCTTTTGGCTTTGCTGTTAGCTACAGCAGTTATTATTATGATAACTACTGGTGGTATAACCATTGGCGAAACCGCAACTATTATTATGACAATTACCATTATAAACCAACCCAACGTGGTTACTATTCAGCACGCAATGAAGCGCGAAGATTGAACAATAATAGACACTACAACCGCTACAAAGAAACCAGACCGGTCTATAACCGCAATTACAACAAACCACAGCCGGTTGATCGAAGTCGGAGCAGCAGTAATCGTCCGGTAAACCGTGCGCCAGTAAGAAGTAGTAACAAACCTACTTATCGTGGTAGCCAACAGACTGAAGTAATTCAGCATAACCAACAAAACTCAAATTCGTCGAACCGTTATCAATCCTCACGCAATGAGGTGATGACACGCAATTCACCATCTGTAAACAACCAAAATAATTTACAGCAACAGTTGCGTGAACAGCAAACTAACAGTCAGTTATCACAACACAACCGTTATCAAAAACCTCTGCCAAATACCCGGGTAAAGCCCATGAGCAGCCAATCACCGGTATACCACACCAACCGTATAATTAATCGCAACGGAAATGAGCAAAATGCTCGCTCCTCCAGTCCCACAGTGGTTAATCGGAATACCCATCGACCCATGGTACAAAGACAAACAAACAATACTTCCAGACCAGAGGTTAATCAACCTGTTTTGCAGAACAAGCCTGCCAGTTCCACACGCTCATCTTCTAAACAAAACCGCAGTCGAACCACTAAAGAAAAAAGCTCAAAAAGCAACGAGCACAACAGTTCTGGCAGATCATCAGGAGGTGACCGTTCAGCAAGTAAATCCTGAGGCCAATGATAGGCTGCTGTCACATATGCCAACAACACCCGGTTTTCCGGGTTTTTTGTTGCCAGAAAGATGAAAAAAGCTGTGATTGATGTAGAATAACAGCGGTTTTTAACGGGACAGAAATATAAACATGAAAAATATACTCACATTATGCCTGTTGTTGGCACTAATGGCTTGTCAACAACCTACTAAAAAAGCTGACACAGACAAAGTAACTGTGGCAGATGCACAGGCGTTTTTGGATAAAGTCGAAGACACCTATATCAAAGAAGGTGAATACGCTGCCAGAGTAGCTTGGGTTCAAGCCAATTTCATCACTGATGACACCATTTGGCTGGGAGCTAAAAGCATTGAAAAAATGGGTGCTTTGTCTGTGAAATTTGCCAATGCAGCGAAAAAATTTGATGCTCTGGAATTGCCTGCGGATATGCGCAGACGTTTAAATATTATCAAGGGCAGCCTTACCCTGGCCGCACCTGATGATGCGGAGAAAAACGCAGAATTGGCACAAATTATGGCTAAACTGGAAGCCATGTATGGTGCTGGCAAATATTGTGTCGAAGATGAATGCCAGTCATTAGGCCAATTATCTCAAACCATCGCCGAATCAAGAAATCATAAAGAATTGTTAGAAGCCTGGGAAGGATGGCGCACAGTTTCACCAGATATGAGACCCATGTATCAACGCATGGTTGAACTGGCTAATGAAGGTGCTCGTGATTTGGGCTTTGATGACACCGGTGCGATGTGGCGAGCTGGCTACGACATGCCTGCCAGTGAATTTCCCAAAGAGTTAGATCGTTTATGGTCACAAGTCAAACCCCTTTATGATTCATTGCAATGCCACGTTCGCACCAAATTAACCGAACACTATGGCGAAGAAATCATGGGTGATGACGGCATGATTCCTGCACATTTACTCGGCAATATGTGGGCTCAGGACTGGACTGGTGTATATGACTTGGTTAAACCTGAAGATGCTGGATCGACCATTGACGTCACTGCTTTGCTTAAAGAGCACAATTACGACGCCAAAAAAATGGTTGAAACAGCCGAAGGCTTCTTTACTTCTCTGGGCCTAGACCCTTTGCCTGAAACTTTTTGGCAACGTTCACTATTTACCAAGCCACAGGATCGTGATGTAGTGTGTCACGCCAGTGCTTGGGACATCGACAATCTGGACGACATCCGCATCAAAATGTGTATCAAGGTCGATCAGGAAGATTTTGTGACGATTCACCATGAGATGGGTCATAACTTTTACCAACGAGCTTATAAAGACCAAAGCATTATTTATCGCAATGGAGCCAATGACGGTTTTCATGAAGCCATTGGTGATACGGTGGCTTTATCAATTACCCCTAAATACCTGAAAGACATTGGCTTGATTGATGAAATCCCAGCATCTTCTAACGATTTGGGCATGTTGATGCAAAAAGCTTTGGAAAAAATTGCATTTGTACCATTCGGTCTGATGATTGATCAATGGCGTTGGAAAGTATTCAATGGTGAAATTTCGCCAGAAGAATACAATGCGGGATGGTGGGCTCTGCGTAATAAATACCAAGGCGTTAAATCACCTGTAGCCAGAACCGAAGATCAGTTTGATCCGGGCGCCAAATACCACATTCCAGGTAACACACCTTATACCCGTTACTTCCTGGCCCATATTTTACAATTCCAGTTCCATCGTGAGTTGTGTAAAGCCGCTGGTTTTGAAGGTGATTTACATCGTTGTTCCATCTATAACAACAAGCAAGCGGGTGAAAAATTGATCAAAGTATTGGAAATGGGCGCATCCAAACCTTGGCAAGATGCCATGGAAGTCATTGCCAATTCACGTGAAATGGATGCCACAGCTGTGGTTGATTATTTTGCACCTCTGAAAGCCTGGTTAGATGAACAAAACCAGGGACGTCAATGTGGCTGGTAAACTGCCATAGATAACGATAAAAAAACCGGCTTATTGCCGGTTTTTTTGTGCCTTCATGATTTAAAACAAAAGTTACAAATCTCTCCAGCTAATAGAATCTTAATGTGCACTTTGTTACCCTATATACACATTTTCATTTCTAACAAAGGAGAACAACATGAGTGTAGCACGCGTTACCGAGATAATAGCCAGTTCTAAAAAGAGTTTCGAAAAAGCCGTAGAAAATGGTATTGAAAGAGCAACCAAGACGCTGAAAAATGTATCAGGCGCTTGGGTAGAAAGCCAAAAAGTAGTGGTTGTAGATGGTCAAATTTCAGAATACCGAGTGGCCTTAAAAGTAACATTTGTTTTGGAAGACTAACCCTTTCAACAGCTCCAAATGAACCAGCCAATCGGCTGGTTTTTTTGTCTGTTGGATTTTGATTGAGAATGTATGGCTTTTCTGGTCTAATGAAACACTGAACTTCAAGTCATAATTGCACAACTCAATTTAACGCCCATATTTTAATCGGATTAAAATTCAATGAAAACCACCAATA
The DNA here is from genome assembly GCA_020442635.1 of Lysobacterales bacterium. Lineage (GTDB taxonomy): Bacteria > Pseudomonadota > Gammaproteobacteria > Xanthomonadales > Marinicellaceae > Marinicella. The sequence continues at coordinate 48,955 of JAGRJR010000006.1, read as the reverse complement.
GTCTAACAAAAAACACCAAAACCCTTCCTTACGCCATTGTTTTGGCATTGACAACACCACTGACCCAAGCTGCTACTTTTAATGTGACAGAACCATTAGATGACGGTACAGGTTTGGTGGCCAACACCTTGAGTTGGGCCATTTTACAAGCCAACACCACCGCGGGCGCTGACACCATTGAACTCAACACCGATGTCACCATCACCGGAGTCATGAAACGCCTGATTGATTCTGATACCATCCTGCAAAGTGACGCTACCCGCAGAACCATCGATGGTAACAACCAATTCCGGCCCCTGTTCATCAAATCTGGCCAGGTGACTATTCAGAACTTGGATATTGAAAATGGTTTGGCGCAGGGTGGAGGCTCTTTTAATGGTGGCAGGGGAGCCGGAATGGGTGGCGCATTATTTGTCTACGATGGAAATGTTATTATTAATCAAACGAATTTTCTTGGTTCAAATGCAATTGGTGGGGATGGATTCTGGGATGGAGGAGGAGGAATGTTTGGGAGCAGCTCTAGTTCTGGTGGTGCTGGAGGACTGTTTGCTGATGGTGTTTCAACATCTGGAGGTTATGGTGGTTATGGAAACTACCAGAATCAAGATGCCTCTTTTGGAAGAGGAGGAAACAGTGGATACAGTGCACCTGGTCAGAATGGTGGATTTGGTGGAGGTGGCGGCCAAGGTTATAATGATAATGGTGGAGATGGCGGATTTGGAGGCGGTGGAGGATATAATTACCTAGGTGGTGGTAGATCAGGAGATGGAGGTTTCGGAGCAGGTGGTGGATTAGGTTCCCTTTCGGGTTTCGGTGGTTACAAAGTACTTGCTGCAGGTATGGGAGGAGGAATTTTTATTAGATCAGGTTACTTGACGATAAGTGATGTTGTTATTGAAAATAACAATGCTAGTAAAACAGTTAATTTTGGATATGAGTCCGAAGGCTGGGGCGGCGCTTTGTTTGTCTTACACACCACACAAAACAGCAATGGTAATAACCAAGGAATGCCCAATTCTTTGCCTACAGTAACTGGATGTGGTGTGATATTCATAAACAATACAGCTGATACCGATCCTAATCAACCGAACAACAACGATGATATTTTTGATTTAGGAAACAGAATTCAACCCGATGATGGAATCTCTTTAACCACCCCATGTGGCCCTCCAGATCAGGAAATTCAAATAACAGGCAATGGCATTGAAATTGTTGATGGTGATATCACTCCAGATTTGTCTGACGGTACTGATATGGGTGAAGAAGTGGCTGGTTTTAATCAGGCTATCCAAACCTTTACCATTGAAAATCTGGGTAATCATGCCATTCAGTTGACAGGCAATCCTCTGGTGAGTTTAACTAATAATAACAATTTGCAGTTCGAAGTCATTCAACAGCCCGCCAGTTCGGTAGTTTTAGGTGGTCAATCAGTAGACTTCCAGGTGGCATTCTCCCCTCAGCAAATTGGTTTAGACACCGCAACCCTTGTTATCGAAAGCAACGATGCTGATGAAAATCCTTATGACTTTGTGATTCAGGGCGTTGGTCTTGATGCGATTGCGGATATTAATGTTACCGGCAATGGTGTTGATATTGTCGATGGTGATGTAACGCCGGATGTGGCGGATGATACGGATTTTGGTGCCAGTATGATCGGATTGGAAACGGTGACCAAGACTTTCACCATCGATAACATCAATGGCTATGCAGGTTTATCCTTGACAGGGAATCCTGTGGTGGAACTGATTAATAACAGTAGCCAATTTGCAGTCACAACACAGCCTGCCAGCAACTCACTTGAACCGGGTCAATCGGTGACATTTGATGTGACATTCGCACCTGCATCAGTAGGTACTGACACTGTTACCGTTTCGATTGCCAGTAATGATGCTGACGAAAACCCTTATGATTTTGTGATACAAGCCGAGGCCATTGTGCCATCGCCCGAGATTGATTTATATGGTGATACGTTCAATCCAATTGCCGATGGCGATATAACCCCATCTCCAGATGAAGGTACTTACTTGGGTGAAGCTCAAGAAAATGGCCAGACGATTACCCGCACATTTTACATCGATAACTTCAATGGTTTGGGTGATCTGATTTTAAGCGGCAACCCAGTAATTGAGTTGCAAAATAACGCTGGACAATTTACTGTGACTTCTCAACCAAATGAAACAGTCATTTCCCCAGGAAACTTCACAACTTTTGAAATCACTTTCACGCCTACATCAATCGGTACAGATACGGCAACTGTAGTTATTCAGAACAATGACCCTGATGAAGCGCCTTATGATTTTTTGATTGAGGCTGAAGGTAATCCCCAAGCACCTGTTTTACAAGTTTTAGGAAATGATTTTATCATCGACAATGGTGACGATACACCTGCCAATCATGACAATACTTGGTTTGGTTATACGCCAGTTAATGGTGGTCAGGTAGATCATACTTTTGAATTAAAAAATATTGGTTTAGCGGATTTAAACCTATCTGGCGTGGTATTAGATCAAGTTGGTGCCCACTTTTCCATTATACAAAACATCAATGACCAGACCTTAAGCCCCAATGAGTCAACAACAGTTGAAGTCAGGTTTGATCCTTTTTACCCAAGTTATAATTTTTATACCACTTTTGATGTATATGATGATAACAACCAGCGGCTACACTATCATTTTATTGAAGGTTTTGGTCAGTCTACCATAACCATCAATGCTCAAAACAACTATTTACAAGAAGGTGATGTTGCACAGTTTGTGGTTGAACGTGATGTTGCTACGCCTTATGACACTACAGTTAATTGGGCTGTATCCGGTCAGGTTGATGCTGCAGATTTTGGTGGATCTTTACCCTCGGGTTCAGCGACATTGCCTGCTAACATCAATCAGGTACAGATTGAGTTTTCAACGGTTAGGGATGGTGTATATGAAGGGCCAGAAATTTTTAATATACAGTTGAGCAACAGCGACGACCGGATCAATCTAGGCTTTCCCAGCGTTTCCGGCGGGGTGATTGACGATGACTGGATTTTTGATGATGGTTTTGAGGTGCCAGCTTTGAATCAGATAATTGCAGCTATTGCCAAGTATGCTTTTGATTTGAATGAAGTGCCAGTTTGTAATGAGTTGGCCTGTAATTTTCTGCAGCGGTCATTAACGATAGATTCAGAGCAAGTTGAGATAATCAGTACAGTGGCTTGGTTTGAAGAAACATTGGTGCTAAAACAACCCAATGGCGACTGGGATGGTGATGGTTTGTCTAATCATCATGATTTGAATCCCTTTGGTTTATCACACGCTTTATTAAGTCAAATCAAATACTGATGAATACAGAAATCAATAAATCAATCGTATATGTGGCGGGATTACCAAGATCCGGTTCCACCCTGATGTGCCAGCTACTGGCACAACACCCAGAAATATACAGTACAGGTCATTCATCGCCATTGGCTAACACATTAAAGCGAATCAGGAGTGGGTTGACAGAAGATTCGTTTATGTTGGCACAGATGGATGTGGAGTTTGATTTGGCTTACCAACGTATTCACAATGCCATGACGGGCTTTGTTAATGGCTGGTTTACCGAAACTGACCTGGATGTGGTGGTAGATAAAAATCGTGGCTGGCTGGGTGATCTGGCCTTATTGCAAACCATTGATCCGAATTTCAAAATGGTGGTCTGTGTCAGAAGCCCCGATCAGATTTGCGGCTCAATAGAATCAAGACATCGGGAAACGGCCTTATTGGATTTTCCTGATGGTTTGGCCAATTTAACGCCATTTGAGCGCGCCGATAAATTATTTTCGCCCAAAGGGGTTGTCGGCGGCCCTTTAAAGTTGATTCAGGACTTACAAGACATTCCTGCTGAGACTCAACAACATTTGTATTATGTGCTGTTTGAGGATATGTTAATGCGACCTTTGGAGGTGATGACTGAGTTATTTCAGTGGCTCGGTGTAGCTGATTTCAGATTCAATCCGCAAAACTTAACGGTTAAACCTCATGAAAGTGACAGTCATTACCGTTTCAAGTATCCACACAAAACCCATCAGGCAATAAGACCACCTAAACAGCATGAAATTTCAGCACGAATAGTGCAAGAAATTAAAACCAAATATGCTTGGTTTTATCAGCTGTTTTACCCTGGTCAGGCAATTTCCAAACAATAAAAAACATTAATAGGTAATTGTTAATGAATTTATGCATCAATTCAGTGTCTGCAAGATTGTTATGAAATTTTTTCTTTTATTGTTATTTGCCTTTACTGTACAAGCTGATAATTTAGCCAATGGTTTAGTAGCTGCAGCCACAGAACGGTTGAATCACTTTGTTGTTTATGACGGTTCCTACCAAAAAATTGCCTATCCCATGGGTGATGTAGATGAGAACAAAGGGGTTTGCACCGATGTGATTATTCGCAGTTATCGAGCTTTGGGTATTGATTTACAGCAATTGGTGCATGAGGATATGAAGGCACATTTTGCTGATTACCCTCAGCTTTGGGGACTGAAAAAACCCGACAGTAACATTGACCATCGCAGAGTGCCGAATTTAGAAACCTATTTCAGAAGACATGGCAAAGTGTTGCCAATCACCGACAGACCCCATGATTATCAACCTGGCGATTTGGTTACCTGGCGGCTTAATGGTACAAATCTGCCTCACATTGGCATTGTCAGTGATCAATTGGCATCAAGCGGTAACTATAAAATTATCCACAATATTGGCTTGGGCCCTCAAATCAATGACATGTTGTTTAACCATAAAATTGTTGGTCATTTCAAATTCACCACACCCAATAATTGATATTGGGTAATAGATTGGTATGAAAGACTGTTGCTAGGTAGTAAGTTTGGTCAGTAAACCCCAGTAGCTCAATTAAAAACGTGAACCATTTTTTTATCATCAGCTTATTTGTAGCCTTTTTCCTTTAAACCATCTTTCTTGTCATGTCGGTACTCTCACCGTAAGAGCAAATATACTTACGATACCACCGTTCCCAAAAACCTTTTAACTTCACCAAAATCATCACCTTTATTAATTGGAGGTATTTACTCCAACACCTAATAAAGCTGTAAAAATTAAAATTTACAAAAAATTAATGTTGATATTTGATACGAACTATGATGTACTAAATATTACGTAGATAAACTTTATGAAAAATTTTTTACGCAAAAACAAATTTACTAAAATATAAATAAAGGAGGTGTTTCTTGAAAAACGATATTAAAAAAAACTGGAAATTAAATCCCCTGAGTCAAGCGGTTGCCTTGGTTTTAGCAGTTGGCACTGTCAATGTTCAAGCCCAAGATAATACCAATGAAGAAGAGGACGTGGTTGATAATGGGAAAATTGTTGTTACTGGTTCCCGAATTCGTCGTGACGAATTAAATGACACCATCCCACTTGAAGTCATTGTAGCTGATGATGCTATAGATCGTGGTTTAACCACCGTAGGTCAACTGTTACAAGAAAGCACTTTAGCTTCTGGTTCTGCCCAAATAAACTCTGCCATTTCTACCGCATTTGTTACCAATGGTGGGCAAGGGGTCGAAACGGTATCTCTTCGAGGTTTAGGTGCCAATAGAACTTTGGTGTTACTCAATGGCAGAAGAGCTGGACCCGCTGGCACCCGAGGCGGTGTTTCATCTTTTGATTTTAATGCCATTCCGTTGTCCGGTGTAGAGCGGGTTGAAATTTTAAAAGATGGTGCATCATCACTGTATGGTTCTGATGCTGTGGCTGGTGTTATCAATATTATTACCAAAGAAGAAGATGGTGGAACAATAGAATTTAACACTTTCTTACCTAGTGAGTCTGGTGGAGAGAGAAGTCGAATCAGTGGCTCGTGGGGAAAAACATTTTCAAAAGGCAGTGTTCGTATTACAGCCGATTATGATAAACAAACAGAATTGGCACGTGGTGACCGTGATTATTTTTCCTGTGGTCAAAGGTATTATCTTGAAGCAAATACCAACAACAGAAATACTTTTATTGATCCAAGAACAGGCAAACCACATTGTAATGATTTACCATGGGGCCATGTCTGGATCTATGATTATGGTGGAGGAAATGTTACTGGAAATCTGGCACAGTTTGATTATGATAATAACTTGGGACAATACATTGATCCTATTGCTCCAGCTGTGGACCCAGCAGATATTGTAACACCCCCAGGGTGGTTCTTAGTCAATTCGGCTTCACCTGTTTTGAATGCAGATCACCCGTTTGAAGATTTGGTTTCTTTTGTACCTGAAACCACGAAAGCAACTGTGTTGGCTACTGGGAATTATACTTTTTCTAATCGGGTCGAAGGCTATGCTGAAGTTTTGCTCAATCGTCGCGAAACAGAGAGTAATGGTTATCGCCAATTTTGGACTTATATTTATAATGAAAACTGGAATTTTTCAGGTGAAACCGCCCCAGGAAACGGCAGCTCATTATCACAGGGATGGACTGGTGCTCAATGGTTCAGCCCAACAGCTATCACTGATCACTCAGGACAATTGACTGAGGTTGATTATTCTCGTTTCGTAGCTGGGTTGAAAGGGTTTGTTGGTGAGGGCGATCGTTGGTTTTGGGATGTGTCATTACAACACTCAGAGAGTGATGGTGATTACACCCGTAAAATCATTTACAACGATGCCATCGCTGACCAGTGGTTTGCTTCTGGTTCATGTGTTGGCCAAGTAACATCAGTCAATGGTACACCATGTAGAGACGTGCCTTGGCTGGATCCCCAGTTTTTAGCAGGCAATATTTCTGCAGCCGATAGGGCTTATCTATTTGGTTTGGATAAAGGTAATACCCAGTATGATCAGACCACCATTGAAGGTTCAATCACAGGCGATTTATTTGAGATACAAGGCGGCTATGCTGCAGGTGCATTTGGCATTCAGTACCAAAAAGATGGCATCACAGATACACCAGGCCCTCAAACATTGGCAGGAAATCTGTGGGGTCAATCTTCAGCAGGAATTACCAAAGGAGCCATAGAATCTTACGCTGTTTTTGGCGAGGTTGACATGCCATTACTGGCTGATTTACCTGCTGCTGAAGCGGTCAATTTAACTTTATCTGCTCGATATACAGATGTGCCGGATGCAGGATCAGATACCACCTATAAAGCAGGTCTATCTTGGAGAATTGGCGGTGGGTTTACAGTGAGAGGATCGTATGGTACCTCTTTTCGTGCTCCGGCCTTGTTTGAGTTGTTTTTGGCCAACCAAACAGCATTCCCAAGCCAAAGGGCTGTTGACCCTTGTATCAGAATTGAACAAAACCTGGCCGATGGTAACATATCTCAAACACAGTATGACAACTGTATAGCTGATGGTTTTGCGACTAATTACGCTGGTGGCGCCATCTCTGCTACATCCATAACTGGTGGTGGTTTTGGAATTTTAGAGTCTGAAACATCCGAATCAAACGTATGGGGCATTGTATGGAGACCGGAGAATATTGATTTGAGTATTTCTTTGGATTATTTTGATTTCAAAATTGAAGATGAGGTATCACAATTAGGTGCAGCCACAATTGTCAGAGAATGTTACAACTCGGAAAATTTCCCAAATGATCCGTTATGTAATTTGTTTGATAGAGATCCATTGGATCTACGTGTCACTAATATCAGAGACAGTTTTATTAACATTGCCTCACAGGATAACTCTGGTTATGATCTTCGTATTGATTATTCAACAGAAATTCCTTGGGGTGAGTTGAACATTTCCACACAACATACGTATCAGAAAGAATCATCTCGGGTGTTGTTAGATGAGGATGAAGTACAAGAATTTAATGGAACTGTTGGAGAGCCTAAGCATACTGGAAATTTATCGGTTCAGTTTAAACGCAATGACTGGTACGTGACATGGTTTACCAGATATGTGGGTGAAGGCGATAATTCAACTTTATCTAGCGTCTCTGAGTTTTTAACTTTTAATGGCATTCCTAGTCGCAGGATTGTACGGGCAGGCGGTGTCTCCTATCACACCTTGTCTGCAGGGTATCAATTTGCCGACAGTGGTTGGTCGGGTGTGTTGGGTGTGAGAAATCTTTCCGACAAACACCCACCTGTTTTATCGCGAGGTGGTGGTACCAGAGCGGGCAATTCAGCATTCTACAGTCAGTACGATTGGTATGGAAGAACCTACTTCCTTAACTTGAGGTATGACTTTTAGTATCTAGTGTCTTTTGAATGAAAGCCGGCAAATGCCGGCTTTTTTCCCCAATGCGATTGCTATTTGGTTAAAATGAAAAAATCAACCATAATTACCACCTATGCCCAGAATCATTGCTAAACCTGATAACTTAAATGAACTGAACAAAAAACATGTTCAACAACCTTTGAAGAATCCTGTATTTCTTAATTCTGTACCCAAATGCGGTACTCACCTGATTAGGAATATCTTTCGTATGTTTGTGCCCGTTGAGCAACAGTACCACGATATGTTTATTCAGATTCCGGTACTTCATCAGCATTTAAAGGCTTTTAGTGTGACCAATCCAAAGTTAAGTTGGGGACATTTACTGTTTTCAGATGAATCGGCCTATGCAGTTCATGGTGTTAAACATTTGATCATGGTAAGAGATCCCTACGATTGGGTATTGGCGCGGGCCAGATTTTTCTTGTCTGACTCATTTGAGGGTGATCTGGGACATTTAAAAGGTCCTGAGTTTGCTGTGGAGCAAATTTTAAATATGATGATTTTTGGCATTTATCAAAAAGCACCAACCATGTATGAAATCTTTACTCACAATGCTGTGGCTTGGATGGGAACAAACGTCAAGACCATCAAATTTGAAGATTTGGTTCAGCACTTGAAGAATTTAGAATCAAAAAAAGCGGTTATTTTTTTTGAAGATTTGTTTGCTTTCGCGAATATTAATTTGCCCGAAGATTGGCAACAACGCGTTAAAATTGGTGCAGACAGAAAACAAAGCGGAACCGCAAGAGAAAATTTATATGGCAACAAAATACAGTTACCAGAAGAGCTACCTGAAAAGCAAAAGCAGTTGGTTGATTATGCAGCACCAGGTTTAAGGAGGCTATTGGGATATAAGTAATCTAACCCAAAAAAACCTCCTGATCTTTTTTGGTGTCGATCAAAAAGACTTAACCAATTCAAGCACTATCAGTTCAAACCTACTATTTTTTTGAATTGATTAAGCAAACCTCTGGCATGGTTACAAGATTGCAGTTGTTCAATCATAAGTTGGGTATCAAATCCCTCGACTTGTAGATCAAATTGACGTTGCTTGATATAAGCTTGCATGATTTCAATGGTCCATTCGGGATGAAACTGAACACCCCAAACGTTATTTTCATAGCTAAAAATGTGATTTTGATCTTTTTCACAAACTGCCAACAATGTCACCGATTGGGGAAGATTGATTACAGCTTGCTGGTGTGAGACCAACGTATTGAACTCTAGTTTAGGATTGATATGAGCCATTAAAGGATCTTTTGATCCTGCATCATTGAGGCGACAAACACTGAGCCCCATATTTCTGCCTTTTGGGTTGTAATCAACTTGACCACCCAACAAATCTGCCAACAATTGATGACCAAAACAAACACCTAATATCGGAATTTTTGCGTCGATGGCCAGTTCAAGCCAATGTTGGGTTTGGCGCATCCAGAGTGTGTGCTCGGTTACCATTGCAGCTGAACCGGTGATGATAATACCACTGATGTTGCTATTAAATTTAGGTAAAGTTTGATTTTGGTGGACATTAAAAACCTGAACTTGATCACCCGAAACATCCATACCACGAATGAAATAGTCAGCAAAACTGCCAAATGGTTGAGCAAGGGCTACTGGGTCACCCGTTTGGATAATCAATAGCATTAATGTAAGTCAGGTGGTGCCAAACGAATGGCTTCATCAAGAGAGGTTTTTCCATCTTTTAACAACTTGGCAATGGCAATCCTCAGCGGTAACATCCCCTGTTTATAAGCCGCAGCAGTGACCTTTTCTGATGGCATGTCATTTTTTATCAATTTGCGAATATCCGCATCTATGGGCATCATTTCAAAAACACCCGAGCGACCATGGTAACCCGTATTGCGACACTCATCACAGCCTACTGCTTCAAACAGTTCTTTGGGGGGCGAAATATCAAAAGGATGTACCATAGAAACCCATTTTTCAGCATCAACTTTGGTAGGCTTTTTACAATGAGGACACAACAAACGAATCAATCGCTGGGCCAAAACACCAGCCAAAGTACTACGCAATAAATAATCAGGGACGCCCAAATCCAATAAACGGTTGATACTTGAGGGTGCATCATTGGTATGCAGGGTAGATAATACCAAATGTCCGGTCAATGACGCTTGTACCGCCATGGTGGCAGTTTCCAAATCACGAATCTCACCAATCATGATGATGTCTGGATCCTGACGCATCAAGGTTCTGACACCATCTGCAAAATGAAGACCAATTTTTGGATTTACCTGCATCTGGTTTAATATCGGATCAACCATTTCAATCGGATCTTCCACCGTTGAAACATTCACTTCTGGCGTAGCGAGTTTTTTCAAAGTTGAATACAACGTGGTGGTTTTGCCTGATCCAGTTGGACCAGTGACTAAAATAATGCCATTAGGTCTTTCAATCAAATGTTGCCAAATTTTAGCCTCGCGTTCATCAAAGCCCAAATCACGGTAATCGACCACTACCGCATCTGGATCAAAAATCCGCATCACACACTTTTCACCAAAAGTGGTGGGCATGGTGGAAACACGTAACTCAATTTCACGATTACCCTGAGACAGGGTTTTGATGCGACCATCCTGAGGTCTTCTTTTTTCCGCCACATCGATACGTGAGAGAATTTTAATCCGGCTAGTAACCGCAGCCATGACCGATGGAGGTAAATCATAGACCTTCAATAATTTGCCATCAATACGAAATCTGACATATCCATTGTCACGTTTTGGCTCAAGATGGATGTCACTGGCACGTTGGTCAAAAGCATATTGTAACAACCAGTCAACCAGTCCTATCACATGCTGGTCATCGGCATTGATGTCTTTGTTACTGCCCAGTTTAACCAGTTGTTCTAAATTTAAGATGGGATCATTACCCGATTTTTTATGCCTTTTTTTAGCGCTTTGAACCTGTTTGTTTACCCCATAGAATTCGAACAATAAACGTTGAATATCAATGGGATTGGCATGTATTCTCTTGATGCTTTGTCGGTGTATCTTTTGAATATCAGTCATCCAGGCCGTGTTATTGGGATCAGCAACTGCTATGGTGATCTCTGTGGGTGTGACTTGCACTGGCAGAATTTGATGTTGTCTGGCATAGGCTTGTGAAATCACTTGAGTGACTTGATTGACATTGATCTTTGTTGGATCAATTTTAAGGTATTCCAAACCACTCTTTTTCGCGACCCATTGGGTCAAAAACTCCATTGTGATGGGTTTGCCTGTTTTGGCATTGTGGAGTTTATTATCAATGATAGAAATATAAGGATGAACTGATGCAGACGCCACAGTTGATCTTTCCAACAAGGTAGCGAAATCTTTCTGTGAAATGATTTTGGCGGCCAGCCATTGTTTGGCAATGTTGGCCATGAAATTGTTTTTAATGGTTTTCGCTGTTGTCATCAAATAATCTTTCTAGGTTTTCTGCTGTTAATATTGTAGCTGATGTACCTTGAAGATAACAATCATTGCTCAACAGCATCAAAACATGGCTGCAGTATTTTTGCACAGCTTGTAAATCGTGACAAACCATGATGACGGTGTTTTGTTGACTATAAGCCTTAAACATTTTCATGATATGTTCCTGATAAACCACGTCAAGATGGTTCAAAGGCTCATCCAACAACAAGTGACTGGCTTTTTGTACCAAGCAAGTGGCGATTTCGACTTTCTTACGTTCACCACCAGATAATTGTGTAATTGAACGACCTCGTAAATAATCTATCTTGCATTGGCGAACCACTGTCTCTACCAGTTCCAGATCCTCTGATTGGGTGGTAAGCCAGGGATACCGACCCATGCTAATGGCATCATCTACCAGAAAAGGTAAACAAGGTTCCTGCTGCTGAAACAAGTAACTGATTTTTTGTGCACGTTGTCGGTGATTGATGGTGGATAAAGATTCACCATCAATCAGCACTTTGCCTTGGCACTCACTAGACATACCTGCCATGACATTAAGCAAGGTTGATTTTCCAACCCCATTTCTACCAATAATACCCCAAAATTGACCTGGCTGAAACGTAACTGACAAGTCATCAACCAAAAGATGATGACCTTGAAAAACTTGGGTATGAATCAACTCAATCATTATACTTTCCTGTTCAACCATATAAACACAGGAACGCCAATCAGGGCTGTAAAGATACCCACTGGTAGCTGAATGGGAGACATGATCGTTCTGGCCAAAGTGTCGGCAATTAACAGGAAACCTGCGCCAACCAGTACAGTCATTGGAATCAATTGCCGGTGTTTGTAGCCAACCATTATTCTGACAATATGAGGGATAATCAACCCAACAAAACCTATCGTGCCAGCTTGAGCCACCGCCATAGATGTAAGAACTGCTGTTACAATAAATATTTGCAGATTTAAACGCTTGGTGTGTACCCCCGACTTTTGAGCAAATAACTCTCCACGAGCCAAAATATCCAATGAACGACTTTGATGGACTAGTATGATGATAACCGCAACCAATATCAAAGGCATCAACACATTAAGTTCAGCAAATGACAGATCTCCCATTAACCAGAACATCATCGACTTGATCTGATGACCCTCTGCAGTCGCCAGTACAAAACTAATCATAGCGGCAAAACCAAAAGCCAAAACCACACCATTGAGGGTGATTTTATTGGGACGAAACTCTCCCACATAACTCAATTTCAACAGAATCAATGTAGCTAATATGCTGCCAAGAAATCCGCTTATAAATAACGTCAGTGATGTTACTGACAGACCAGTAATGATGACTGACAATTGCACCATAGCAGCACCGCCGGAAACCCCCAAAAGATAAGGGTCGGCCAAAGGATTTTTAACTAAATTTTGAATCAACAAACCAGCTAAAGATAAACTGGCACCGACCAGTAATGCATTGACGGCTCTGGGAAATCGTAGCTGCCAAATAACTTCATGATAAGGAGATGATGTATCCCAAAGTGCCTGTAATGGCACATGAACGGAGCCCAACAACAGCGCAACGATCATTAAGCTCAACAAAAATAAAAACGCAAGCCATACCCTGAGGTTTGCGCTTTCGATGTGTAACATACGCTGGTTAACGAGTTTTGGTCATTCTAACCACGTCTTTTTTGGCAACCGAAATGGTGGCGTCTCCACGCATATATCTAGTTGCAATGGTCAAATGAGTGTCATTGACAGACAATAACCGACCAAAAATGGGACGCCCCCTTTTGGTTCTTACCCGAATATTTTCTCCAATGGCTTCATTCCAGTCCTTGATGACAATTTCATTGGGGGATTCTCCACCCACCGTATGCTTGATGGTTTTCAACAATTCTTTTGGTGCATTGGCTTCAGCCTCAAGACGTTTGGCTTCCTGCTCTTTGGCTTCTAATTCTGCCCGTAAGGTTTCCATATCCAATTCCAGAAAATCAATGTCTGCTAAATCAATTTTTTTATAATCATTTTCCCCAAAAGCGGCTTCAATCTGTGACTGTTCAAAAAAATCTTTTTGTTTTAGATCAGCAAACTCATAAATATATTTCGGTTCGGATAAGTCAAAAATAGCATTAATTTCTATTCCTTCAGCCAACGATCTTTGGTATTGATTACTCAGCAAGGATGGCATTTCCTTACCATGATATACCCTCAGCTGGGTTTGAATTTCTTCAGCTGAATTCACCCTATATGCTGAAAAGGATTCGTTATTTTGTTGAGCACAAAATTCATTGCGTTTCTGATTAAAACCCATGTCAGCATGGTGATAATACAGTTTCTCAATGATGGTGTCGTGAAAACTGATCAAGTCTACATCACTGGTACGGGTTAACGTGCCAGACCAAACAATATACCAGTTTCCATCGCTTTCAATATTCAGGTTAAAATCAATGTGGTAGGAATCTACTAGAGAATAATTCAGTTCTATATTAAATTGAGGGGCAGTGGGTAATATCTCATCCCATTGTTCAGAAGTATAATTGGGTTCCGCACCTGTGCCGCATCCATATGCGCCCAAATAACCAACGGCTACAGGCCAATAATTTTGTTGTTCAGCTGCTTTTTGGAAATCACTTGAATTATGCTCAAAACTCACATTATTGAAGGAAATGGTTAAATTGTTTGGAACATGGGTTGTTAATTTATGTGGGCTTGAAAACAACAATCTTCGCATATCAACATGAATATTAACGGAATCAATATTCATGGCTTGTTTAAATCCGTTTGGAATGAATTGCACGCCAAGAACTTTTACATTACCATCCAATGAGACTTCAACACTGGAATGGTTCCAAACCCCCATATTTTCCAGGTGGTTGATCACACCATCAACAAAAAATTTGCTGTTACTTTTGACACGCCAATATGGCAAAGCAATCACTGCAATCAACAGCACCAATAAGATGATTTTATTTCTGTTACTCATACGCTCCTCTTACATTACCGGCTCAGCAAACCCGGCAAAAGCCGATATTATTATCGTTTGTATTTGCTTGGAAGACAAATTTACATTGGGAAAATTACCAATTACTTTGTAATTTTGGTAAAAATCGGGATGGTCTGCAAGCACTTCTTCATGACCCCCTTTCAGTTGATAACTGGTTGAGTATCTGAATGGCCAGATATCAAAAATTGGCAATTTTCTTGATATGGTGGCTATAAAACCACTGATGTGACTAAAAAAAGGTATTTGTTCCTTAGCAGCAACTACCCAGCTGTTTGAGTCTTTCATATCTAGCTCGATGTTCTTCGATAACTTTTCAGCAAAAATCCTGCTTTCTATAACGAAACCCGATTCAGTGTTAAGCACATCAGAGCGGGGATCGAAATTATGTGAACCAATCATTGAAATGTATCCATCAATAACAAACGATTTACCATGCATGCCAAATCGGGTTTGTTCATTGATATGGTCTGCTGAAAATAAGTCATTCACCATGCCTGGACGGTCTTTGAATTCATAAATATGCATTTTGAGTTTCTTTAAATAAAACCGTTTATATTTGTAGGAAATGGCATAAACATAATAAGCATCGGTTGATGCCAATGAATTGGTTGAAACCCGTAACAATAAATCGGGGTTTTTCCTGCGCAATTTTTTAAGTGTTTTACGTGCTTGGCGACTGAATACCAGGTAGGGTGTTTGAATTAATACTTCATGTTTTGCTCCGGCAAAATACTGATGAATCTTTTGGGTCAGTTGTTTGTTGGCTTTGCGAGCTTCCCGGTTAAAAGGTTTATCATGGGTATCGCTGAAGTATTCAACGGCATCTACAGCGACTATCTCATTGAAGAATGTTTTGGCGACATATTCGAGGTTCATGGCTTTTTCTATCACCTTTTGGGCTTTGGCAGGATAAGGTTCATCCCAGTCAATTTTAGACTGCTCGCCATTCAATATTTTATTGCTGACATCACGCAAGTGTTCTACTGAAACCACATGAGGGCTTTGCCAAAAACTAGCAAACGATTCGGTGATTTGAGAAACAACTGGCCCGATGGCCAACACATCTCGATCTTTATAATTAAATGTTTCATCCCAGTCATAGTAACGGCTTTGATAGTTTCTGCCACCCACTATGCCGTATTTATTATCAATGATGAAAGTTTTGTTGTGCATACGTTTGTTCAATCTGGCCATACAACAAGCCAAAGCACTGAAAAATTCTAAGGGTGAGGTGTGAGCTTCCTGAAACACGGGGTTATATAATTTGAATTCAAGGTTTTGGTGTAAGGTAGCCAGGTCTGTCACTAACCAAGAATTGCCCATGGAAAACAATTGATCAATGATGACTTTGACCTTGACCCCACGTTTAGCTGCAGCCAATAATTCACGTAACATCAAATGCCCTGCTTCATCATTTACCCAGATGAATGTTTGTATCTCAATCGATTTTTCAGCTGAACGAATCAGGTTAATCCTTGCTAATAACGCCTGTTCACCTTGGTCAATCAACATCATGTGATTTTTACCACTGACTTGACCAAAACTGTAGTAAGCAGCAAAAGGAGTAGGAATAGCACAACGATTTTGCTTATCTTGAGAACAAGTCAAGGTTGTGTCCTTTTGTATTTCCACAATTTGTTCAACCCGTTTGATGGTTTCTTGATTTACAGCACAGCCATTGCAGACAATTATCAACCAAACAATTACAAACCGGCTCAATGATTTCATCCTTTTCCTATGGTGTTAATTCTGATTTTATTGATGATCTGTGGGCTTGCTAAGGCAACCGCAAACCCCTTAACCACATGGGTCTCACAAAAATGTATTTTAGCATCAGCTGAAGGTAACTTGTTAAGGTATGACCACAAGTTACCACCTTCCAATTTGCACCAAGCTTCTTTTCTGGTCCATTGTTGGTAAAAAGTTTCCAAACGAGCAGCTTCACCTACCAGTAACAGATCTTCGTATTCTTTCGGGTGAAAGTACCTTCGAGCTGTTTTAAGAAAGTCCCGGCTGGTTTTTTTTAACTCAACATCTAGTCCAATGTCAAAATCTTGGTGAATGACGTAAGCATGCAATTGCCTTGAGTTACTATGTGAAAAAAAAACTGGGTGATTAACAAAGGGTTTACCATTGACCCCTTTGTAAATTGTGATGTGATTTGAGGTATTCAGTGCTTTCTGCAATAACTGTTGTAAAATGGCATCCGAATGCGCTTTTGCCCGTTTTTTATCTTTATACGGGTTATTGTGTAACCAAATGTTAATCTCACCGTCCATTGAATATGTCTGATACGCTTTTACAAATCAATCAAGCATTGCAACATAGAATCACCTCGGAAATCAAACAAAAAGGTGCAATTAGTTTTGCTCAATTCATGGCCATGGCCTTATACGAACCAGGACTGGGCTATTATAGTGCCGGTTTGAATAAATTAGGGAAAGATGGTGATTTTATCACTTCATCTGAGTTAGGAACTTTGTTTGCACGCTGTCATGCTACCGTTTTTGCAGAGGTGTTGAGAAAGTTATCTTCACCGACATTGATGGAATTGGGTGCCGGAACAGGACAGTTTTGTTTTGATATTTTACAAGCATTAGATGCCTTGCAAGTGCTGCCAGAAAAATATTGTATTGTTGAAATCAGTGCTGATTTACAACGGGTGCAGCAACAAAAGCTTTCTCAATTACCCGACCACCTCAACAGCAAAATACATTGGTTAGAACGGCCACCAGAAAAAGAGTTTGAGGGAATTATTTTTGCCAATGAAGTGATAGATGCTTTACCTGTGGAGATTTTTAAAAAGGCAGAAAATAAATACCTGCGCTTGATGTTAGGTTCAGAAAACCAGCAATTATCTGAAAAGTGGCAGCCATTTCCTGAGCACATGGCACAATATTTAACGGACATGCAACTTGATTTGGCCAATGGCTATCGATCGGAATTTTTACCTCAACTTGACGCTTGGATTAGTGCCATCACTACCGGTCTAAAAAAAGGCATGCTGATGTTGGTAGATTATGGTTATGGGCGTCGCACCTATTATCACCCACAAAGAAACACCGGTACATTGGTCTGTCAGCGTCGTCACCAAGCAAATTTCAATCCCTACCAAGACATCGGTTTACAAGACATCACCGCTTTTGTAGATTTTACCGCAGTGGCTGAATCTATGGAGCTGGCAGGACTTAACGTGACAGGTTATACCACCCAGGGAGATTTTTTATTGGATGCAGGGATTAATCAATGGCTTAATCCAGCAGACGAATATTCGAGCTACTATAAGTTGGTTAGCGAAATGAAACAATTGGTGTTACCCGAAGAAATGGGTGAAAAATTTAAAACCATTGTTGCTGTAAAAAATTTTAATTACCCAATCAAAGGATATAGCAATAGCCGCTGGAAAGAGCTTTGATAAAGTCATCTACAAATCATCCATTCCTACTTGTAATTTGATAAGATACACCTATTTATCGTGTAATCAGACAAACTTCATCCTGTGTTAGATTCGACTAATCAATCCTGTACTTTGCCAGACATTGCTTCTGAAGAAAAAGCCAAAATTGGTGGACAGTTGCAATGGGTCGGCATGAGTGACATTGAAATGCCTTTAGATTTGAAGGCAGATGTGACTTTACCAACCAGTGTGTCCAGAGTACGAGCAGAAGTTTCACTGGATGATGAAGTCAGTAAAGGTATACACATGTCTCGTCTTTATTTGGCCTGTGATAACACTTTCAGTCATCAAGCAATTGATTATCTGGTTTTAGAACAACTCACTGAGCAATTTTTACAAACACATAAAGGCTTAAGCCAGAACGCGCTGATTGAGGTCGAAGGAGAAGCTTTGTTGCGCCGCAAAGCGCTGGTAAGCAACTATTCAGGCTGGCGCTCTTATCCAATAAAATTATCAGTGATTCAATGTAATAAAACCGGGTTGAGTAAGTATCTAAGCTTTCAAGTCACGTATTCGAGTACCTGTCCCTGTTCGGCCGCTTTGGCCAGAAAACTCATTCAAGACAATTTCAGGCAACAATTTGACCAGGAGCAAATCCGCAAGCAAGATATTCTTGACTGGTTGGGTTCTGAACAAGGCATCAATGCCACACCTCATAGCCAAAGAAGTTCTGCCGTAATTAAAATCAAGCTGAACAATGAACAGCAACAGGTACCGCTGCAAAAAATGATTGACCTGGTAGAGAATACCTTACAAACAGCTGTTCAAGCTGCAGTTAAACGAGCTGATGAACAGGCTTTTGCACTGCGCAATGGACAAAACCTGATGTTTTGTGAAGATGCAGCCAGACGCATCAAACAAGTACTGACTAAAAGTAAAGACGTCAAACAGTTTCACCTGCGTGTGACCCATCATGAATCTTTGCACCCGCATGATGCCACCGCCGAGGCCTACAGCGAGTAAGATTTTTATTCACAAGCTGTCATGGACTTTTCACAAAACAATAATTTATTGTTTTTTATTAATTATACACTTGCAAAAATATTTGTATCTGATTGATATTATTACACATTTCAACCCTGGTTAACATTTAACCAATTTAACACCGCCCAGGACATACTTCACCAAGAGTTGATATTTTTTCAGTTATTCACAAAGTTATCCACAGTTTTTGTGGATAACTCTACAAAGCAAAAATAGCTGTATCACTGCACATTGTTGATTGATACTGAATAAACAATTCAATGAGTGTTATGATTCGCTGATGCAAAGCAAAAACCAACTGAATGTGATCCATGTAGCGTTGAAAATACCTTTCGCAGATCACCTCGACTACCAACTGCCACGATCCTTGAGCCTGCCGCCGCTCGGTGCTCGTGTTTTGGTACATTTAGGACGAAATAAGCCTGTAGTTGGGGTGGTCGTTGGTTTCAGCGAAACCAGTCCACATGGATCCTTAAAGCCCATCAATGAAATCCTTGATAACGAAGCTTTTTTTAATGATAAAAACCTGGCCTTGTTCAAGCAAGCAGCCAAGTATTATCAAATCACCCTCGGTGAAATGATTTTCACTGCCGTACCCAGTTGGTTTAAACAGGTCCACAACAAACCTGTTCCGCAACAAAAATGGTGGCAAGCCAAATCATCCCTTGAGCATGCTGAACAGTTACTTAGCACGGCACCTAAACAGTTGGAAGTGTTTCAATACCTACTTAATCATGGACCAATTACCAGCAAATCACTGACCCACTTGACTAAAAGTGCCGCCCAGGTTTGTCAACTGCTCGCGGACAAAGGATTGGCACAGGCCAACGAATTGTGTTTGGTAGACAACCAAGCTGCAATTGATCCAGGATATACTTTAACTACTGATCAACAAACAGCTTGGTCGAAACTTCAACACCATGACAAACATTTCAAAGTCATGTTGCTTGATGGGGTTACTGGTTCTGGGAAAACTGAAATTTATATCCGTTTCATTCAATCGCTCCTGAAACAGCACAAACAAGTTTTACTTCTGGTACCTGAAATTGGCTTAACACCACAGCTTTTCCATGAAATCAGTCAACGTATCAATGGTCAAATGGCAATATTACATTCAGGACTAACTGACAGCGCCCGAGCCCGTGTGTGGCAGCATGCCAAAACTGGGAAGCTGGACGTAGTGGTTGCCACCCGTTCAGGAATTTTTACACCTTTCCAAAACCTTGGCGCCATTTTAATCGACGAAGAGCATGATTTGAGCTACAAACAGCAAGAAGGTGTTCGTTATTCAGCGCGTGATTTGGCAGTACTGCGTGGCAAAATTGAACATATTCCGGTGGTACTTGGGTCAGCCACTCCCAGTTTGGAAACATTTAACCATGCCCAACAGGGTCAATACCTGTGGCTGAAACTGCGTTCAAGAACCAACCACAACCCATTGCCGAATATTGTTTTACAAAATGTCAATAACAACAAACCGAACATGGGGTTGTCTGTTAAAAGTCTGAATGCCATTCGTTTGCACTTGACTGAAGGCAATCAGGTTTTGGTCTTTTTAAACCGTCGCGGCTGGTCCCCCAAGTTGATATGTCAAGAGTGTGGCTGGGTAGCACAATGTGATGATTGTGATGTCTATTTGACCTACCACAAGCATTTGGATTTACTTAAGTGTCACCATTGTGATCGGCGTTATCTGGTACCTGAATTTTGCCCTGCATGCGGTTCTCAACATGTCGAAACCATGGGTGTAGGCACCGAAAAAATAGCCGAGGGTTTGAAAAAAAACTTATCAACTACTGATGTTGTGCGTTTTGATCGTGACTGCGTAAAAACACCCAAACAATGGCAAAACAACCTGGAAATTGTGCGCTCAGGTAAGCCTTGTGTGATCGTTGGTACTCAAATGCTATCCAAAGGCCATGATTTCCCGCTACTATCACTGGTGGTTGTCGTCAATGTAGATAACAGTTTTTTTTCAGCCGACTTTCGCGCCACCGAGTACCTGGCACAACTGCTGACGCAAGTTTCCGGACGGGCAGGTAGAGCCGATACAAAAGGCGAAGTCATCATCCAAACTCAATTCCCTGAGCATCCATTTTTTAATGCCTTATTTGCTCAAGGGTATGAAACTTTTGCTCATCAGCAATTAACCGAACGCATCCAGATGCAATTCCCGCCAGCTACCTATCTTGCCATCATTCGAGCTCAGCATCGAGATTCTTATATGTTAGAGTCATTTTTAACCGAAATGACAGCTTGTTGTAACGATAATCAACATGTCAACGTGCTGGGGCCAATTCCAGCCATGATTGCAAAAAAACAAAAACTACACCGCATGCAAATTATTTTAAATGGAAACCAACGCCGCGCTTTACATGCCTTGATACGCCAACTTAAGCAACAATTTAATCAAAACAAAGTACAGTGGTTTATTGACATAGATCCGGTCAGTTTTGATTAAACCATTAAAAAAGGCTCCAAAAGGAGCCTTTTCAGATTGCTTAATTAATTTAAATTAAAGATCAACTTTATTTTTTATCAGCTTCTGGCTGTTTTACTTCAATCAACTCAACATCAAAAATCAAGGTACTATTTGGACCAATTGGGCTGCCTGGTCGGGCATCAGAACCATAGGCCAATTCAGGTGGAATATAAAATCTATACTTAGAACCTTGATTCATTAATTGCAATCCTTCAGTCCAACCTTTGATCACTTGATTAAGACCAAATGTAGCTGGTTGACCACGGTCAACAGAGCTATCAAATTTAGTACCATCAATCAATGTACCTGTATAGTGAACGACAACTGTTGTAGTAGCTGAGGGTGGTTTTGGACCATCGCCTTGCTCAACCACTTCATACATCAAGCCTGAATCTGTGGTTTTAACACCTTTTTCAGCAGCTTTGGCTTTCAAAAAAGCCGTGCCTTTTTCAGCATTAACCACTTTTTGTTCTTCCAATTCAGCCATCATTTGTTCACGTTTGGCTTTTTGTACTTCTTGTTGTTTTTGTTGGATGATCCCACGAATTGTGGTTAATTGTTCAGCAGTCAAGCGCAAATCACGACCCGCCAAACCATCTTCCAAACCGGTAATGAAAGAATCTTTATCAAAATCCAATTCAGAATCTTTCAGGTATTTACCAACATCGGTACCAATTTTATAGTTGATTTGACCATTCTCTGAATCCAAATCTGCAAAAGCAGCCCCGCTGAGCAAAGCACCTGTTAAACCAAATGCCATGGTTAGTTTTCTCATTCAATTTCTCCAATTTTTTAAACGCCAGATTAACCGCCACGGTCAATCAAAGCACGACATTATAACAAAAATATGAAACCAATAATCATTAACTGAGTCTCAGTTAGAAAAACTCGGACTTGTATTGATGACGATTGACATATATGATTTATTTATCGCTTCAGGCAATATAAGTAACACAAAGTTCAAATAACCCACAAAGAATAAGAAAAATATGAGAAATACAGGCATGAAAAGAATTAGATATATACCACTGATAGGGCTGTTGATTGGTCAAATGGCTGTGGCCAAAGTAAACTTTGAATCAATCAAGCCAAGCCCCAAGCATAAAGAGGAAAGTCAACTGGTGGTGAAACTGGTTGAAAAATTACATTATAAAGCTTCTGAGCTGGATGATGACTTTTCACAAAAAATCCTCGACAAATACATCAGCACACTTGATCCCAATAAAATGTATTTCCTTGGCGAAGATATTCTAGCTTTTAACCGTTGGAAAAACGAAATCGATGATGATTTGAAAAGCGGCAATTTAAAACCTGCCTATGAAATTTTTAACACTTTTAAGCAACGGGTTCTTAAACAAAAAGAATATGCCAAAAACCTGTTGGAAACTGAATTGACTTTCAACGCCGATGAAAAATATCAATGGGATCGGGAAAAAACAGCTTGGGCAATAGACCAGAAAGAACTGAATGAAATTTGGGCAAAGAAAGTAAAAAATGACTACCTGACATTAAAACTCTTGAACAAGGAACCTGAAAAAATCAAGGAAACTCTCGACAAACGATATACGGTGATGGCTAAGCGTATTGAAGATTTAAAAAGTGACAGCGTGTTTCAATATTTCATCAATTCGTACCTGACTCTGGTTGAACCACACACTGGTTATATGGAGCCCGTTTCTTCTGAGAATTTTGAAATCAATATGAAATTGTCCTTAGAAGGTATCGGCGCAGTCCTTGGCAATGATGGCGAATATACCTCTATTCAGACCATCGTTAAAGGCGGCCCCGCTGATCTCGAAGGCTCCCTGAAAAGCGGTGACAAAGTCCTGGCTGTAGGGCAAGATGAAGAAGGGACATTTGAAGATGTGGTGGGTTGGAGCATCGAAGATGTGGTCAAACTAATCAGGGGTGAGAAAGGGTCCACTGTACGCTTGCAGATTATTGGTGAAGACGATGGACCTGAAACCATGCCTCATACTGTTAATATTGTTCGAGACAAAGTGAAACTGGAACAACAAGCCGCGCAACATCAAATCTATGAAGTTAAAAACGGTAAACACACTCGAAAAATCGGAGTGATTGATTTACCTACTTTTTATTTGGATTTTGCCGGGTTGCAATCAGGAGACCCGGACTATCGCAGCACCACCAAAGACGTGAAAAAAATTCTCGACAAATTCAAAGAGCAAGGTGTACAAGGGGTCATTGTTGATTTACGTAACAATGGCGGCGGCTCATTATATGAGGCTGTACAGTTATCCGGCTTGTTTATTGACAAGGGTCCAGTGGTACAAACCAAGTTTTCATACGGTAAAATTGATGTAAAAAAAGATGTCGATCCACGCTTGGCATGGAATGGCCCTATGGTGGTGATGGTAAATAAATTATCGGCTTCGGCTTCTGAAATTTTTGCAGCAGCCATGCAAGATTATGGACGTGCTGTGATTGTAGGGAATCAAACCTATGGCAAAGGTACCGTTCAGAACGTCATGCCATTGAATGACTACTACAATGACCCTGAAGTTGAGATGGGTCAATTAAAGATGACCATGGGGCAATTTTTTCGCATCAATGGCGGCAGCACCCAGAACCGTGGCGTTATTCCAGACATCACTTTTCCACAATCACCAGGCTTTGAAGAATATGGCGAGTCAGCTTATGACAATGCGTTACCCTGGAACAGCATCAGTAGCAGCGAATATACTTTATTTGATGACTTATCAGATGAAATCTCGGAATTAAGAAAAAGATACCAGGCCCGCTCCGATGTCAATTTTGAGTTTGATTTCTTGAAGAATGAGATCGCTTTGTATGAGCAGGAAAAAGATGACCACACCGTATCATTATCCGCCAAAGTGCGTGAACAAAAAATTGAAGAACGCAAACAACGCAAAGAGGAACGCAAGAAAAAACGTGCTGAAATGCTAGCAAACGTTGAAGCACATCCTTTGTTAGGTGAAGTTTCTCTGGTCTATGATTCCAAAGAAGCGTTGAAATCTGACGATACCATTGAGGCTGAACAAAAAGCCATTGAAGAAGACGAGGATTACGAAGAGTTTGTTGATTTCAGGCTGCATGAAACCGCCCGAATCCTCTCAGATTTTATTGACCTGAAAATGGAAAACTTAATTGCCAAAGCTGCCAATAACGATTAACTCCTAATAGCTACCACTTGCGAAAAAGCCCAATGCATGATTGGGCTTTTTTGATATATAAAACAACTTTTTTCATTCTTCCCCCACTTTTCAAAACAACCAAATAAAGTAAACCATATGCCTACCCGATATTAATCAGCATTTGTGTTTCTCTCAACATACATCTTTTTAAACTGTTCACGCATGAATACTTTCATTATTTTGCACCATTGCTTGCGATCAACCTGACAAATTTCCTCAGAAAATGTGAAATCATCAACAAAAAACGTGTTATTTGTCGTTTTTATGTTATTTTATTGTAAATATTATTGCATTTAATCAAAATAAATCTTATTATTTAAACATTATTTGTAATATATATTTCAAATATAGTCAAAACTATCTATTCAGCTGTATGTCAGCAAAGAGGTAAATATGAAAAAACTGAGACAAAAAACAATCTTAATGGTGCTGATGACTTTATGTGTAAACAGCCTTTATGGTGCCAACAATTTAATCATTACCAAAAGTTTTACCGGCGGCTGGTTTGATCCAGCCAAAAATGGCCAGGGATTCCTGCTTGAAATCATTAAATCAAACAATCAAAAACAAGCACTGACTACCTGGTTTACATTTGATAATGATGGCAACCAATTCTGGTTGATTGGTGTGGGTGAAATCAGCGGCCAATCCATTGAATTTCAGATGTTGGTTCCCCAAGGTGGTCGATTTGGTGACTTACACAATGCCGCCAATGTCAGCACCCAGCAGTGGGGGGAATTGACCTTTACTTTTACGGACTGTAACAATGGAACCGCCCATTGGCAGCCCACTGTGTCTGGCTTTTCCAGTGGCAGCATGCCCATCACACGTAATACGGTCATTAACAACTTGTACTGTACCGGAGGTTTATTTGATGAGCTTGGTAACAGTGCTTCTAACGATGAAATCATCACTGCATTACGACCCACAGGTAACTCTATTACCGCCCAAGGCAAGACAAAATACCAACAACAAACCGATCGAATTGATTTTTCGGTTGAAATTGAACACATACCAACAGGTGTTTACCAACTGTATGTGGCAGGACAGTACGAGGCAGATATTCAGGTGGTTACATTGTCTAATGGCTTTAATAAAGGTGAAGTTGAATTCCGAGATCCTGTTGAGCCTGGTAAATTGTTACTAAAATTTAATCCCATTGGCGCTTTGATAGAAATCAAGCAAGCAGGTCAATTAATCTTGTCTTCGCAAGGAGGCAGTCAAACAGCCCCCCCGGAAGCAGCAATCAAGCCCCACCATTTGGTAACAATAAAACCGAACAGTATATGAATAACACGGGCATTTATCCCTTAGGTGAAGCCAAGGTTAAATTAGAGCAACGCGCTGACCGAGTGAACTTTGATGTTGAAATAGAGGATGTTCCTGTAGGTTTTTATGACTTGAATATAGGTGACGAAACCCAAGGCATCATTGAAGTAACCCAAACCCCTGCTGGTGTTGAAGGAGAAATAGAGTTCCGCAATCCTGTGGAAACCGGAAAAGAGTTGCTTGACTTCAATCCGTTGGGCAAATTAATTACCATTACCCAAGGTCCAGATACATTATTCACTTTAGATTTCTCAAGCGAGCCGGGTAATGGTGGTAACAATGGCTCTGATGATGATTGCGATGACAACAGTTCTTCAAATGATGATTGTGATGATGACAACGGCGGACAAGGTTCAGATGATGAATGTGATGACCATTCAAATGATGATGATTGTGATGACAACGGTAGCGGTGGCACCGCACCTCCACAGTTAGTTGATATTGATGTTGATTTTAACAACACAGGAGCAGACTCTGATGCTTCAGGTTCTGTTCGATACGAGACCCGCTCAGACCGGCGAGACTTTAAAATAGAGGTGGAAGATTTGAATGCAGGCACATACCAATTATTTGTCGGCGGTCAATCAATCACCAGCTTCAATGTATCTGGTGCAGAAACCGAGCTTGAGTTCCGCGATCCGGTAGAGCCAGGTAAAATGCCATTGACATTTGACCCATTAAATAAATTGGTTGAGATCAAACAAGGCAACACTGTCTATCTGTTTGCAACCGTGCAATAAAATGAAACCCGTTCCGACCTGATACTATCAGGTCGGAACATTGATTTGGATCTAGCCATGAACTCACTTCACATCAAACAACAAAGCACCCATAACCACCCAGCCAATCAGCAAACCATTATCATCAGTAAAGACTTGTGGATGGGAGAAAGTGAGGGCGAATACTTGTTCAAACTATGCGGTACAGATGAAGTAGTTTGGATTCCGGGTGAAATGGTTCAAACAAGCTACGCCCATGCCCATGCCTTTGAAGTTAACTTTACTGAAAATGCTGTGTTCAGTTGCGCAAAAATCATGATTTCAAATTTCATCCGCTTATGCCTGATTAAACAACACCAAGTCAGTGGCAAACAAATCCTGCCCTTTCTTCTTGAATCTGAAAAACACCTGAACCTACAAGCATAAATAGGTGCCTTAACTCCTAAACTTAGCCACGTGTCAGATTCATGGCACACTCTTTACCAGCGACCACATTATCCTCTATTCGAATGCCACCATAAGGTGAAAGTTCTTCGACACGACTCCAATCAACATCCTGATGGCCTGCAATTTCTTTGAGCAACATGGGAATAAAATACAAGCCCGGCTCAATGGTAACCACGGCACCTTCTCGCAACACATCTGTCAATCGCAGGAATGGATATTCCTCAGGTGGATTTTTTACCGTACCTTGACGATCGATAACATGACCTGAGACATCATGTACCTGTAAGCCCAGATAATGACCCAGTCCATGTGGGAAAAAAGTTTGGCTCAGACCCGAAGACACAGCGGTTTCAGCATCACATTTGAATACGCCAAATTCATGCAATACCTCAGAGATGTTTAAATGAGCTTGCTGATGTAATTCAACATAATCCTGTCCAGCCACCACCTGTGAACACAGTTGTTGTTGCTTCTCATCCAAACGGTTGATCATCTCAGCGAACATGTCTTCTTTGTAAGCATAAGTTCGGGTGATGTCAGCCGCATAACCTTTGTAATTAGCACCTGCATCAATCAAAAATGATTTCAATTGACCCTTTTCAATGCGCACCCGGTTTTGATATTGATAATGCAACACCGATGGATTTTCATTCAAAGCCACAATGTTGCCATATGGCATTTGGTACTCATTGTGCTGACAAGCCATCAAATAGGCCATGTGAATTTCATATTCAGAACAACCTGCATAAAACGCCTCCTTGGCGGCTTGATGGCCAAGTAAGGCCGCTTCATTGGCTTTTTTGATACAATGAATTTCGTACTCTGTTTTTTGAATCCGACTGAAATGCAAATAATTGAGTAAGGCCTGAGGGTTGGTGTGAGCCTCATCAAGAGGACACAATTCTTTGGAGCCAATCCAAGCATGGTTCCTAACCTGGGCAAAATCTGGCAGCTCACTGTAATGACCAATCACGATGACATCAAAATAAGCCGCCCAAGGCTCCTGACTGTTATCGATGATTTTGTGCCAAAAATCAGCAGGCTGATGTAAATACACTTTGGGTTTTTGTCCTGGCTCAAAATGTAACACACTGCTGGTCACATGAGCCACTGGTACCCACCACTTGAAATGTGGGTTGATGCTGTGTGGTGGCGCCATATCATCCAAAAAATTGTTTTCTGGATGACCAGAGTAAATCCACAACCCTTCATAACCTGTTGCTTGCAAGGCTGCTGTTGTTTCGCTGACTAAATAATCAATGTGTTGTTTAAAAATTCCCATGGTCATGTCTCTTTAAATGCTTTAAAGCCCAAAACAGGCTTTGGTGTTTTGTGTAGTGGTCGTAATTAAAGTCGAGTAATCTGTGTTTCTTTGTGCGGCTACAAACCGGGCAATGTGAGGCAAATACTTGGGTTCATTACGACGTGTTTTTGGTTTTGGATCTAAATTTCTTGGTAGCAAATAAGGCGCATCGGTCTCAATCAACAATCTATTTTCTGGAATGTTGTTGACCAAATCAAGCAAATGTTGACCACGCCTTTCATCACATATCCAACCTGTAATACCAATGTAACAATCCATGTCCAGGTAATCAAACAAAGCCGCTTGATTATCAGTGAAACAATGTACCACTACCTGACTCAACTGATCGCGATGTTCTTTTAAGATAGGCCCAAAATCTTTGTGTGCATCTCGCTGATGCAGAAACATCGGCATATTGTTTTCAATGGCCATTTGTATGTGTTGTTCAAACGAAAACACCTGTGCCGGCCTGGGTGAAAAGTCTCGAAAATAGTCCAAACCGGTTTCTCCCACGGCGACTACTTTTTCATCTTGTAACAAGCGTTGCAACGCTACCTGTGATTCACCATTGAATTCTGCAGCATGATGTGGATGTATGCCTGCTGTGGCATAACAACAATCTTCATATTGATGAGCCAGGGCAACAGCTTTGTTTGAACATGACACATCTGAACCGGTAATAATAAAGGCCTCAACACCGGCATCGCGGGCATTTTGAATCACTTCATCACGATCCAGGTCAAAACTGTCGTGGGTTAAATTGGCACCAATATCTATCATGTTATCGTTCAGTTTATATTTAGAAAATGTTCAGACACAATTCATTCAAGATGCGTAATATAACAAGCATTACTCACAACGAGGAGAATTTTATGAAAAAAACACTTACCCTACTGACTTTCATGTTTGCCAGTTTACCTACTTTGGCATTCACACCTGAATCAGGCCTCTACTGGAGCAGCAACGAACCCGGTTCTGGATATAATTTTGAGATTCAAGACAATTTTTTCTTTGGCGTGTTTTATGTGTACGATAACTTTGGCAATCCGTATTGGTATACCACCTCAGGATTTTTAGATGGCAACTCTTATTATGAAGGTCCAATCTACCTCAGTGAAGATGGTCCTTGTCTGGCTTGCCAATGGCAACAAAACAACACCTACCAAACCAACCTCGGCACTGTAAAAATTAATTTCCTCACTGAAACCCATGCCAATATGACTTTACTTGGAGAAACCATTGCTTTGGAACGATTTAACTTTTTCCTTGGTGATGAACTGCAAAAAATGCGAGGCGAATGGCAAGTCGTTTATGACGTGTCACAATACAGCGACAATTACCCTTTTTACGGAGATGTTCTGATTTTTGAACAAACCGAAACCTTCAACGGAGATTACCTTGCCACCGGCTGTCGCTCTGAAAGTACCGCCTACAACCGTTGTACCAACTATGCTCTGAACAACAACGACCTGGCAGCCGCTTACGATTTTCAAAACAATGAATTGATAGCTGTGGTTCGCGATGATGCAGACTATTATTTGGCGTACTACTTGAAAACCGGCACCAATCAGTTCGATGGTGAAGCCTTTTCCTATCGTGTTGGTAGCAGTCCAAACCTGAATTTAGCAGGTTTTTCGGTCAGAGGTTTCCGTTCAGCCAGTAAGCACTTTGTTGACACTGGCACGGGACCTTCAAAATCAGCTGGCAAACCATCAGCCATAATGGGCTTGGCACAGATGCTGGATTCCGACAGGGTTAAACAAGCACCCACAGGCTCTTTAGATAAAAGTACCCAGGATCGCATTTTAGCCACCATCCAAAAACTTGAAAATCAATTAAAATAACCTGTTAACACCAGAAAAAGGTTGGTTTGATCATAAACCAGCCTTTTTCTTTTTTCACAAATTGACATTAGTCAATTAAACCTCAACATAAAACAGGTAGACTTTGGTATGACAAAATGACTGACGGTGGGTTCGTCATTAATAACATGACTAAAGGAAAACCAAATGGCTGCTTTATTTGAAAGAACTGCTCTTGATGATTTAAAAGCACAACTGTTAAGCGAACAAAAACGTTTACAAGACCTGTTATCAAAAACCCGTTTGCACCTGCACCGGAAAGAACCTGTATCGGCTGACTTTGCCGAACAGGCCATTGAAACAGAAAATGATCAGGTTGTTGAGGCGCTGGATCAGGAAGCACAAATTGAATTATCACAGATCAACAAGGCGCTGTTACGAATAGAACATGGCACTTATGGTGCTTGTGTAGTATGCGGTGAACGCATTAACCACAAAAGACTGGAAGCGATACCGCATACTCCATTCTGTTTCTCTTGTGCAAGTGCTAAATAACCACTGATTGAATCCAATCAGTGGTTATCATCGTAATAATCAATCCCTTCATCCAAGCGCCAATCTTTCAACACCGGACGATCAATGTCCTTGGTGTTGTAAGCAAGAAAAACCCCCACCAAAAAGCCAAACATATGTGACTCCCAGGAAATACCCTCCTTACCTGGAAAAATGCCCCAAATCATATAACCATACATAAACGCAATGGCAATCGAAATACCTATCGATTGAATGTCTTTTTTCAAAAACCCACTAACAAACAAATAAGACAGCACTGCATAAAACAAACCGCTGGAACCGATGTGATTAACATGCCGACCAAACAGCCACACCAAAGCGGCAGTTAAAATCGCTCCCCAAACCATCACCCGTGTAGCCACTTTGGGATAATTACCAAACAAGGCCACCGTAGCCAAAAACAAGGGCAAAGAGTTATCAATCAAATGCGGCCAGCCCGAATGAATAAACGGCATGGTCAACAAACCCAACAAACCTTCCAAAGTTCTTGGCTTGGTACCAAATTGGGTCAAGGGCAAAACCTGTGCCAGCAAAAAACACAGCCAAACCACCGCCAAAAAAAATAAACCAATCCGAAACGCCCGCGGCCACTGTTTGCGCCGTTGCCGTGCATAATCTGGATCAAGGTGTGGGATTTTCATGGCCATCAATCATTGCAAAACACTATCATGGGGTTAGATATGGGAATATAAAGAGCAGGCTATTCAAAGACTATCAACCAGAGTCATCTTGAGCGAGCCATGCGAGTCGAAAGATCTCCTGAGCCTGGAAGTATAAACTGAGAGATACTTCGACTACACTGCGTTCCGCTCAGTATGACACGTCAATCAACGGGCTTTAATTATTCAACCATTCTTCAAATAGTTACCACTTAGAAAAAGTAAAGTGAGCAAACCCTTGCAGAGGAAAATCTTCACCAGTTAAGGATTTGAATAAATTTATTACTGAATCTTCTGACATATGTAAACCATATGAACCTTGCAAATCAGGCCTTGGGACTTCAACCCAATATTTTTCATGCTCTTCCTCATAAATGGTTTGAAGTGCATTATCAGAGGAATCAATCAAACCACAGAAATCCCTATCATCCTTAATGTTTGGAATTATCTCTTTACAAAATTGATCTAAATTCATTTCTACAGCATGTTCTGAAGCAACATCTAGATTCAAACAAGTAGAATAAAAGTACGCTTTGTAATTCATCATTTCTAAATTATATCAGCTCTATCAGAATAAATAACAAACGACTTTTGGGCTTCTAAAAGCTTTTCATCGATTGCAAAGGAACATCGTCCTATTGTAATTTAAGACTGTGAAATCGACTGATGTCAATGAACTCACATATTTATGTCATCTTGAGCGAGCCATGCGAGTCGAAAGATCTCCTCAGGCAGGAGCATTAACTCAGAAAGAAAGATACTTCGACTACACTGCGTTCCGCCCAGTATGACACGTAAATAAACTGGCTCTAATCATACTCACTCCATCTCCATTCATGCGTGATTTTTAAATCATACGTTTGTGCCAATTCTTCGATCACTTTCGCTGGCGCTTCAAAACTACCTTCAGTCCAATTATCCCATTCCGCCGTTATCAATTGACCATCTTTCCTGAATTCAACTTTGCCATAGTCTATCCAGGCATCAAAGCCCTGATATTCAGACACTTTTGTCCAACCGCTTTGAGTTAAGTCGCTCATGATTTTATTGAACTGCTCTGTTGGAATGTCCATCACTGTTGCCAACCCCAAAACCCGAAACCTGATTTTGGAATACTGACGAAATAATTTGGGCGGAAGTTTCATGATGACTATTAAATTTATTTCCTGTTTGTGAACTTCTGATTCATTGTAACCAATGTTATCTCAACACGTCTGTAGCAAATTGTTGGTATTTTCAAAAAAAACAATAACTTAGCTTGCCCCTTTATATTTCTTTAGATTTCTTTATCGGCCCTTCATGCAAGGCCGGGACTGATTTTTTACACTGGTGGCTCTTTTACTTTAATGGTGAACCATGAAATTTTTTAAATGTTTATTTGTTTGTTCAATCGCAACAAGTGTCTGTGCTGACAAGGTCTTAATGGACGAATTAACCACCAAGCTTTCTGACGAAACATACAAAAAGATGACCAGTGTGGTGGTCTCACACAATCAACAAATCATCTATGAACAGTATGCCAACCAAGCCAATCAAAACACCCAACATGATATGCGATCTGCAAGCAAGTCTTTGACCTCATTGGCCATTGGCTTAGCCATCAAAGAAGGACTTCTGAAAGGTGTGGATGAGTTGGTTTTGCCCCACTTTCGCGATAAATTTCCATTACAAAACCCTGATGACAGAAAGTCCAAAATCACACTGCAGGATTTACTCACCATGAGCAGTCCCTTGGAATGTGACGATTGGAATTCCGCATCCAGGGGTAATGAAGAACGTATGTATATCATTGAAGACTGGAGTCGGTTTATTCTTGACTTACCGATTCGCGGTATTCCACCCTGGAAAAAAACGCCGGCCAACAGTAAATATGGTCGTACTTTTTCATACTGTACCGGTGGCGTTCAAGTATTGGCTGATTTGATCGGCCGAGTCAGTAAACAACCCATGAGCGAATTACTTCAGGACAAACTGTTTAGTCCATTGGGAATCAAACCACCCGAGTTCAGCCAATCACCTTTAGGACAAACCAATGGCGGTGGTGGAGCCAAATTAACCTCCAGAGATTGGATTAAAATTGGTGAGATGATGCTCGCAGAAGGTCAATATAAGCAACAACAAATTTTACCTTCCAAATGGGTATCTGAGTCTTTCAAACCCAGAGCCGTCATCGATGAAGACAGAAACATCGAGTATGGTTATTTGTGGTGGATATTTACCCATGAGGTCAATGATAAAACGCTGGTGTCTTATGCAGCTTCTGGTAATGGCGGTAACTATGCTTTTATCACACCTGAACTGAATGCAGTCACTGTAATAACCAGCATGGCCTATAACACCAATTACATGCACCAACAATCACAGGAAATTTTTACCCGGTATGTGGTGCCTCATTTGTTAGCAGCAAAAGCTCAATAATTTTTGGGGTCTAAAAACGATGTCGGCAACCACTCAGCATCCAATACAGTATCGCGCTGTCTGCCGATGTCGTTTTGCATTTGAGAAACCAACTGTTGAAATTCGCTGTTTTGTTTTAAGTTTGCCAAGGGTGGTAACAGATTCAGCCACCGGTAGTTTCTATAGCCCGCTGTGTATGCTGTTTTGATGTGATTAATGGCACTTTCAGCTTGACCAAAATACGCATCATACACGGCCTGATGAACACCCATATCCGGCCAGGGAACGGATTGAGAAAACCATTGTTGTTCAAATTCAGCTTGTGCTGCTGTTGATGGATTGGTCTGGCTGATAAAAGCCCAAATATTGGCTTCAAAGTGATGTTCATCTACTTCGATTGCTTCCAAAAAATGTTGTCTGGCAGTTGGTCCAAAACCATTTTCAATCCATTCAATCAATCCCAAGTTCACATACAATTCTGGCCGTTTCACCCCGCGAGCTATGGCCTGTTCGGTAATGACTTTGGCTTGTTGCCATTGATTGATTGTCATCAGGTGTCTGGCCCTTTGATGGGTTGCAAAAACGCTGTCGGGATTTAACTCATCGGCCCTGCGATACCAAAACTCTGCCACCCGATCAAAACCTAACAACTCAAGTGTGCTGGCGGTTTGTAAGTCAACATAAAAAGATTGCGTTTGTAATTGGCTGATGTTCATTTTCAATGCCTCTACCAAATTACCCTTTAAACCATATAAATAGGCCAAAGAACTGATGGCAGAAAGATCCTGTGGATCAAGTTCCAAAGCCTTTTCGAAATGCTGTATAGCCAGATTGATTTCACCTTTGGCATCATAAACCAAAGCCAACGCTGTCCAGGCTTTGGCATTTTTTGAATCAGATTCCGTGACTCTTTGAGCCAAAAGTTCTGCCTCTTGCAACAACTCATCTGATTGATTGAATTTTGTGACTTGATGGTACAAGGCCATGGTAACTCCAATCATCGCTTCTGTATCATTCGGCTCATTGGATAATGCTTTTCTGAACAGGCCAAGCGCCAATTGATTGCTGTTCAAATCATGTTTTTGTAAGTACTTAAAGGCTTGGTTTTTATAAGATGCTTCCAACTTAATCAAAGCAGGTTGCTCCAAGCTGTTGTCTGTTGTTTTATGCTGATACAAAAAAGCCACGCAAACCAATACCAAGAGAACCACGCAGCCCACGATGACTTTGTTTATCCCTATGTTTTGCTGTGGTTTTGATTTGACTGTACTGATTTCAGGTACCCACCGGTATCCTACACTGCGAACCGAGGCAATGTAGGCATTCTGCTGACTCTGTTCAAGACTCAAAGACTTTCTCAACAATGCAATTCTTTGCGTGACCGTTTCCATATTCACTTCCATGCCCTGCCAAACTTCTTCCATTAATTCATCAAAAGTAACCGCTTGAGGATAGCGATTGATTAGTAACATCATGGTTTGGTATGACAAATGTGGCAGCGATAAAACTTCGCCCTTCTGACTGACTTCTTGGGTCAGGGTGTTGATGCTTAAATCCCCGGTTTTGATGTATTCAGTCATGGCATCAAAAACTTAATAAAACTTGCCTTCACCATCAGGGCGGGTTTTGAATCTTTTGTGGACCCAGAGGTATTGGTCAGGTGTGGCTTTGACCATTTTTTCGATGCCCTGATTGATTCGGTCGGTGTCGTGTTGCACGTCTTTGGATGGAAAGTCAGCCAGGGGTTGTGACAAACTGAGCTGATAGTAAGGTGCTTGGTCAATGCGTTTTACGGCGTAGAAAATCACTTTGCAACCACTGATTTTGGCCAGTTGATGAGTAGCGGTGATGGTTGATGCTGGAATGCCGAAAAAATTCGAAAAAATCGATTGTCCACGGCGGTAATCCTGATCAGGGGCATACCATACGATGCCACCTTTTTTCAGGTATCGAATGATCCTTTTGAGTTCATCTCTCGAAAACATTTCTTTGGCATAGTGTAGACGTGATTTTTTGACGACGTATTCCTGAACCGCATTTTTGTGAGGACGATAAACGCCGGCAATGGGGAATTGTTCACAGATAGCACGTCCGCCAACATCCAAGGAGGTGAAATGGCCTGAAACCAACAACACACCCTGACCATTATCTAAACATTGTTGTAAATATTCTTTGCCTTCAATCGTCAGGTCTTCAAAAATATCCGGTGAGCGATTTAAAAAAGTGCGCAGGGTTTGGCTGACCATCATACCGGTTTCCCGGTAGTTTTGTTTTAGCAATTGACTAATGGCCTGATGATCCAAGTCAGGGAAACAAGCATGCAGATTTTTCTCTACCACCTTTCTGCGCGACTTAAGAGCAATTCGGAACAGCCAACCTATACCACGCCCAAAAGCCAACAATAATCGATATGGCAGGTGCGCCAGTAACCAACAAACTCCATAAACAAACCAGGCCGACAAGTTGGTCCAAAATGCCGGCCTGGGTGTTTGTTTTTGACTCATTTATTCAACCACGAACTCGGTTTCATGTGATGCATCGCCTTGTTTAATAACCAGCTTATAATCACCTGGTTCAATATATGGTGGGTGACCTAATCGTTTGGATTCAGCATAAGGGATTTTGGCGTTGTTCAAGGTTTTTTCATTTTCTTCAACCACTTTTTCATCACCTGTCGCATTATCTGCAGCTTCACAGGCACAGACCACTTCATCGGTGTTATCGACAGCTTTTGTATTCATCGCTTGTTCGGCAGTGATGGCTTTGGCTTCATCCACTTTATAATCCCATGTCCATTGGTTCAGGCCAGAAGTCAGCTTAATGGCCTGGTTAAAATAGACAGAACCGTCTTTATTCTGGATTTCAATTTCTGCATCACCACCCTGTTTCGCCCAAATATACACAGGCATTTCATCATCGCTGTCATCGGTGTAAGACCAGGGAAATGGTCGGCTGTCCCAACCTCCTTTTTCTTTAAATTTTTCCACCGACATCACATGTAAATCGGCTTCTTTGATGTCATCAGTCAGTGCTTGTAACGGTTTCACATCGGCCACAAATACGCTCCTGCCGTGGGTACCTAAAACCAGTTCATTTTCACGAGGATGCACAATCAAGTCATGTACCGGAACGGTTGGCAGTTGATCTCCTAACATCTGCCACTGTTCACCTTGATTGGTTGAAACATAGATACCTTTATCAGTACCAACATAAACGATGTTTTCATTTGTGGGATCTTCTTTAACCACGTTGATGGTTTCATTGGGCAAACCTTTGGCCATTTTTTTCCAGTTTTTACCCAGGTTTTCAGTTTTGTACAGGTAAGGCTGGATGTCATCATTGCGATAATTGTTTAAAGCCAACCAAGCGCGTTTTTCTTTATGTGGTGAAGCAATGATTCGACTGACCCACTTACCTTTTGGTAATTGTTTACTGACTTTTTTCCACTGGTTGCCGCCATCTTCCGTCACCCACACCAAACCATCATCGGTACCAACCCACAACAGGCCAAACTTCAACGGTGATTCAGACAGGCTGGTGGCTGTGGCAAAGGGCACATCACCACGGTTTTCAGACTCAGTCAAATCACTGCTGATTTGTGTCCAGTCATCACCTTTGTTCATGCTGCGATACACTTTTTGGCCAGCAAAATAGAGGATGTCTTTGTTGTGAGTAGACATCATCACCGGGGTGTTCCAGTTTTTACGCAAGGACTCCTCACCGACATAAGTGGGCGGGGTGATTTTCTTTGGCGCAGCAGAACCCAAACGGAAAGAGTTACCAAACTGAAAACCCACATAGGTCAATTTATCATCATCATCCACATTAACGTGCATGCCATCACCACCAAAAATACGTTCCCAATCACTGCCCTGATAACGGCTGTTAGTGAAAATATTCGCACTCGAGCCTTTTAGCGTGCCATTGTCCTGTAAACCACCATAAATATGGTAAGGTTCTGCCATATCGACCGCTATGGTATAAAACTGTCCAACTGGCTGTTTATCGACTTTTTTCCAGGTTTGACCACCATCGAATGATTCATCAACACCACCATCATTGCCTATCATGATGTGATTGCTGTGATCGGGGTTAATCCAGATGGCTTGGATATCTGCATGAACACCTGAGTCCCAGGCACCGGCCCAGGTTTTACCACCGTCCGTAGACTTGATGAAAGGCACCCCAGTGGCATATACAGTGTTCACATCCTGAGGGTCAACTTTGACTTGCCCAAAGTAATAGCCATAGGAAAACACCACTTGTTGTAAATCTTGCTCATGGGTGCGGTAAAAGCTGTCACCGGCATCGTCTGAACGGTAGATTTCTAAGGATTTGATGTCCACATTGAACAAATTATCATTACCATCCTTGATTTGATCCACCAGTGATTGTGGTGTTATTTCATCATTTTTCACTTGTTCAATGACTTTTTTGGCTTTCAAATCAGGTGGGAAATTATTGCCTCGCAAAAATGACTCGATGGCTTTTTCATCTTGCAACAAGAAGCTTTCCTTATCCATATGACGCAAACGTTTAACAGTGACTGCACTGTCGCCTAAGTCCCATTCAGTTTCTGGCAAAGGTGTTTGGTTGTCGACCGAAATATACAGAGAGTTTGGCTGGCTGGCTGAAACGGTCAGGCCTATGCGACCTGTGTATTCACCTTGCGGTAGACCATTGGTCAGCTTCTGCCAGGTTTTGCCACCATCCTTACTGCGATAAACCGCACTGCCATTACCTCCCTCAACAAAGTTCCAAGCCCGGCGTGAACGGTCCCATGACGAAGCATAAAACACACCATTTTTGGCTTTGGCCACATCGATAAAACCAGTCCAATCATTACCTTCAATCAAGGTTTCCCAAGTTTGACCGCCATCTTTACTGCGATACAGACCTCGCTGACCACCCTTGGAATACAGCTTACCCAAAGCAGCCACATAAACATGGTCAGAGTTTTCTGGATCAACCAAAATCCGACCGATGCGGTCAGTATCACCTAAACCCATGTGTGTCCAGCTTTCACCCGCATCAGTTGATTTAAATACCCCCATACCCCCATATGAAGAACGTGACGAGTTATTTTCGCCAGTGCCAAGCCACAGGACGTTTGAGTCATTAGGATCAATGGCCAAGGAGCCAACAATTTGACTGGATAAATGATCGGTTAACGGTCTGAATGTGTTGCCATTGTTTTCACTTTTCCACACGCCACCAGAAGCATAGCCGACATAAACCACATGTGGTTGATCTGCAGGTCTGATCACATCAACTGCACGTCCACCTTGAATCACTGGGCCTACATTACGCCAACTGATGCCTTTGTAGGGTGTTTGTTGTTTGAGTTTTTGGTGAGCTTCCCAAGCATCCTGCTGATTTTTGAAACTGGATGGAACTTCTGCCCAAACAAAGGTGCCAATTAAGCATAGGGCTAAAAAGGTGAGACTTTTGAACTGTGTCATGGTTTATATTCCAAATCAAACGGCCTATAATTATGAGCCTTTGAATTTCAAGTGGCAAGTTAATCTGTCTGGTGCCGTACAATTCATGACTTTTGAACGATGTATTCACCCAAAGGGCAAAGCTAAACTGACTGAACAACATTATCGAATAACAACATGACCACCAAACAATCAACCTTAAAAACTTTTTTCGAATTATTTACCAAACCATTTATTCTGGTAGCTAACTTCACCAGACACCTGCTGTTACTGCTGGTATTCCTGTTCATCCTATGGCTGTTTGTTGGCGGACAAAGCATTACCTTGACAGATAAAACAGCCCTGGTTATCGCACCTAAAGGCTTTGTGGTTGACCAATACAGCGGCGACCCCAAAAGCCGAGCCATTCAGAACATTCAGGGCACCGAAATCCCTGAAACCAGACTGCGTGATCTATTGCGAGCCATTGAATTGGCAACCAATGATCCAAAAATTGTCGCATTGGTTTTGAATCCTGATTATATGTGGGGTGCTGGCTTGGCCAATTTAAGAGAAATCGAAAGAGCCATTGATCAATTCAAACAAAACAGCAACAAACCCGTCATAGCCATGGCAACCAATTTATCACAAGGCCAGTATTACCTGGCCAGTTTGGCCGATGAAATCCTGATGGACCCACAGGGCTTTTTGTTTTTACAAGGTTTTGGCTCCTACCGCAATTATTTCAAGGATGGACTGGATAAACTGGGCGTTGATGTACATCTGTTTAAAGTCGGCGAATATAAATCTGCTGCCGAACCTTATGTACGTAACGACATGTCACAAGAGGCCAAGGAAGCTGGTTTGCATTTCATGAACGACTTGTGGGACACCTATTTGGCCGGTGTAGCCAAAAGACGTGGCTTGGCTGTTGAAGACATCAGGCAAATGGTCGACCTACAGGCACAAAAATTGATAGAAAAAAATGGTTCAATAGCAGATGTGGCATTAGACAGTGGTTTGGTTGACCGCATCATGAAAAAGCCTTTTATGCATAAGCACATCGCTGAACTGTCTTCTTTTGATGATGACAACAACCATTTTCGCGGCATCGCATTTGAGGATTATTTGTCCTTACATGAAGAACCTACCATGCATGCATCCAAAGTTGCTGTGGTTGTAGCAGAAGGTAGTATTGTTGGCGGTGAACAAAACCCCGGAACCATTGGCGGTGCTTCGACCAGTCGTTTGTTGGAGCAGGCTCGACTGGATCCTTCAGTGAAGGCAGTGGTCTTACGGGTCAACAGCCCGGGCGGCGGCGTTTATCCTTCAGAACAAATCCGGCGCGAAGTCGACGCCCTTAAAGTGGCTGGCAAACCTATTGTGGTTTCCATGGGCAATGTCGCTGCTTCAGGTGGCTACTGGATTTCAATGACCGCCGATGCCATTTGGGCTGATGAGGCCACCATCACAGGTTCGATTGGGATTTTCGGATTATTAATGACCTATCCCGAATTATTCAATAAATTAGGCATTCACACCGATGGCATTGGCACCACCAAATGGGTGGGCGCATTCAGCCCTGACAAAGGACTTGATCCTGAGTTTGCTGAATTGATTCAAAGTAACATTGAATATGGCTATCAACAGTTTATTTCTTCAGTGGCCGATGCCCGGGGACTCAGCGTTGACATGGTAGATCGCATTGCTCGTGGTCGGGTATGGACTGCCAAACAAGCCTTCGATTTAGGTTTAATTGACCAATTGGGCGGTTTGCAAGATGCCGTCAATGACGCTGCCGCTAAAGCCAATATCAATGACTTTGAGCTGGTCTGGGTAGAACAACACCTGACCTTCACCGAGCAGTTGATGGTTGACATGATGGCCAAAGCCGCCAGCCACCTGAATTTTGCCGATAATAATTTGACTAAAATACAGTCTTTATTACATCCTTATCAGAATGAGCTGAACCTGTTACTCAACCAAAAACCTGGCCAGGTACTTGAAATGGCGCATTGTTTTTGTGACATTAAAGCTTTTTAAACGCTTCTCGAGCAGCGTAAAACAACCACTATTTAAGTTTGTTTTCACATAAAAATGACTGCCTCTGGTTTACCTTAATACTTGATCAATCAAGCAATGGTAGCGGTGCGAGGCTGTAGGACATCTGGCCTATTTGACTTCATGTTTTGAAGTGCTATAATCGCTGCTCCGTTGCTCAATTGAGGACGGAACTAATCAGATGCTCTACTGTCAAATAGATCATCTAAATCCTCATCACATGGGCTATTAAGCCATGTAAGATTGGAGTATAAAAATGACTGAAGAAACTATAAAAAACTTACCTGTCCCTTCAATGACTGGTTCATTGGAGTCATACATCAACACAGTTAATCAAATTCCCGTGCTGTCGGTTGAAGAGGAGCGATTCCTTGCTGACCGCGTGCGCGATGAAAATGACCTGGATGCAGCTCATGCACTGGTGATGTCTCACCTGCGCTTTGTTGTCTATGTGGCCAAAGGCTATTCCGGTTACGGCTTACCTGTTGGTGACCTGATTCAGGAAGGCAACATTGGCCTGATGAAAGCCATCAAACGCTTTAACTCAGACCACAAAGTCCGTTTGGTTTCCTTTGCTGTGCACTGGATTCGAGCTGAAATACACGAATACATTTTGAAAAACTGGCGTATTTTGAAAGTGGCGACCACCAAGGCTCACAGAAAGCTGTTTTTCAACCTGAGAAAAAATAAAAAACGTTTGGGTTGGTTTACCCACGACGAAGTGAATCAGGTAGCCAAAGATTTGGACGTCAGTCCAGAAGTGGTGGTGGAAATGGAGTCTCGCTTGCATGGGCAAGATGTTTCATTTGATCTGCCCACCGATGATGACGATGAAAATAATTATTCGCCACAAGCCTGGTTGACCAGTTCAGCACCGACACCGGAAGCAAGCCTGATTAAGGAAACTGAAACAGATAAAAACCACAGTGCTTTATTCAAGGGTTTAGACAAATTGGATGAGCGTTCACTGGACATCATCCAAAGCCGCTGGTTAGTCGACAAAAAAGCCACCCTGCAAGACCTGGCTGCCAAATACAACGTATCAGCCGAACGCATCAGACAGCTAGAAGCGGTCGCGTTGAAAAAACTCAAAACACAAATGGTGGCTTAAGAGTTGCTGTTTAGAAATTATTAGAAAGGCCGCTTGATGCGGCCTTTTTTATGTACAGTTAAAAACCAGTTTACGGAACTATCTCCTCAAATCCATTAGCGAAAATCGGGATTTCTCCACAGGTGGCGCTGAACACATCGCCGGTTGGCACGGGTCCTGCGCTATAATCAGCGGCAAAGATAGGGTTGTTTAAATCGGGGTTTTTATAGATGTTGTAGGATATTTCTGCATCGTGAGTTCCGTTATTAAAACTGAAAACCACTTCCTCCAATGGACTGATGGAGAAGACAAAGTTGCCTGAAAAACCATTGGTCAGGGTGTAGTTGTTGAACGGCGAACCATTGACACTGACAGCCAAACTGGCGCCATTCCAACCATCCCCAAAAGAGTCAAATAATTCCAAGGCATAGCTACAAACATCTGGCCCCGAACCACAGGATATACAGGTCGCATCCAGAGTAAAACAAGTCGTGGAACTCACACAGTTGTATTCATTGACCTGCGTGTATAAGTTACCCGTAAAAGTGGCTTCATAGCTTACTGATGAAAACACAGCACAGGTATCATCGTCATAGGCGACTGAAGTCGCGGTGTTGGTGCTGTTAAAAGCCGTAATTTGAGAGTCACCACCGGAACTGCTGTTACAGGTTGAAAGTGCATAAGTTTCACCCGTGACCACAGGTATGCTGACAAATTGTCCACCTTGCACGCATTGTGCTGTGGCGGTTTGGTTCTCTACCAAAGTGAGGCTTGAATGAAAAAAGTTATTGAAGCTACACTGAGCTTGTAGCTTGAATGATGCCAAAAACACCAACAAAACAACGAAAATACGGTATTTCATAAAACCCAACCCCTATTTCAAAATTACAACCAGTATAGTTTTAAAATGTACTGAATTCAAAGTATTGGTTTTTTATGGCAAGCCTATTACCGAGATGTTTGTTTAAAACCCCAAATCAATTTGTTCTACCCCACTATTGCTTTGGTATTGAATGCCTAGCCCCAACAGCCGCACTGGTTTCTTTTGTCGTTGCCAAGCGGTGTGCACCAATTGTTTGTAGGCGTCCAGATCAAGCTTTTGATAAGTGATTTGGGCAGTGGTAGTTTGAAAATCTTTGAACTTAATTTTGACGTACAGGGCTTTGAT
The DNA here is from genome assembly GCA_020442635.1 of Lysobacterales bacterium. GTDB lineage: Bacteria > Pseudomonadota > Gammaproteobacteria > Xanthomonadales > Marinicellaceae > Marinicella. The sequence goes on along the minus strand of JAGRJR010000006.1, from coordinate 5,265 downwards.
GCTGATGTTCTGTTTTTTACTGGCTTTTTCATGTCTGGTAACCAGCATGTTAAACAACCTGTCACACTCTTTGATGCAAGTATTTACGTCAGGGATGTCATGTAAAAAGGTGTCTTCCACACTGACCGATTTTCGCTCTGTGAATGTCCTGACAGGTCGATGGTCAATACCCCGACACAATTGATACAAGGTTTGTCCAAACACACCAAAGCGTTGCTGCAATTGTTGTTGGGTCATTTGTTGTAAATCAGCACAAGTATGGAGGCCCATGTCGTGCATCTTTTTGGCAGTCACCTTACCCACACCATAAATTTTTTTAACCGGTAAATTCTTAACAAAATCATCGATGGCCTCAGGTGTCACCACAAATTGGCCATTGGGCTTATTCCAATCACTGGCAATTTTCGCCAAAAACTTGTTGGGAGCAATGCCTGCAGAGGCTGTCAATTGATGTCGGGTAAAAATTTCCTGCCTGATTTGTTGGGCAATCAAAGTGGCGCTACCATGACAAAGCTTTGAGCCAGTTACATCTAAAAAAGCCTCATCTAATGACAAAGGCTGAATGGTTTCTGTGAATTTTTTAAATATGGCTTTGATGCCTTTCGATTCCTGTTGGTAAACTGACATGCGTACCGGCTGAATAATTAATTGTGGGCACTTTTTAATCGCTTGAGCCATCGGCATGGCTGAATGGATGCCAAAGGCACGTGCTTCGTAAGAACAGGTGGCAACCACACCGCGTTTGTCAGGCTGGCCGCCTACAGCTATCGGCTTTCCTCTGAGGTGTGGAAAATCACGCGCTTCTATCGCCGCATAAAAACAGTCCATATCAACATGGATGATTTTACGGATTGGGGGCTTGTTATTGTTGGTGGTACTCACGATACCATTGTAAGAATTTTTCTACACCTTGTTCAAAAGCAACTTTTGGCATGATACCAAAGCGCCGATAAAATTTTGAAGCATCAGCCTGGTTATCAATGATTTCTCCCTTTTGTAAAGGCACCAAATGGTGTTCAGTGTGTTTGCCCAGTTGTTGTTCAAGCACTTGAACCATTTGTTTTAGTCCAATTGCTTGTTGGTTACCTATATTATAGATTTGGTGTTTTTTTTCAGTTGCTTTCACGCCAGTTTCTGACCAGACAACAGTAATTGCATCAACCAAATCATCGATATAAATCATATCACGGGTGTGGTTACCCTTGTTATGAAGCTTAATTGGTTCGTTTTGCATGATTTGTCGGGTGAATTTACACAGCGCCATATCCGGCCTGGCCCAGGGGCCATACACCGAAAAAAACCGCAAACCCGTGATGCGCATAGCAAACTGTTCCGCATAACTGTTTGCCAGCACCTCATTGGCCTTTTTGGTAGCCCCATATAAGGTTAAAGGTTGATCTGAGTTACTGTTTTCGGTTACAGGGAAATCCTCGTTGTCTCCGTATACAGCGGCGGTTGAGGCGTAAATCAAGTGTTTGATCGAATGATGGCGACAATTTTCCAACACATGGCCAAAACCCACAATGTTACTGTTGATAAATTGTTCGGGTTTTTCCTCTCCCTGGGTCACACCCGCTTCAGCTGCCAGGTGTATGACTGAGGCAATGTGATTTTGCTTGAAAATTTCGGCCAATCCACCACTTTCTGTGATGTCCTGTTTGAAAAATTGAAATTTGGGATGATCCAGTCGGTGCAACCGCGCTCGTTTTAAATTAACATCATAACTGTTATTGAGGTTATCAATGCCAATAACGGTGTGTTCAGTTCCCAACAGTTTTTCACATACGAAGCTACCAATAAATCCAGCAGCGCCCGTGACCAAAATGGTCATAACCGCTCGTCAACCCACGCTTCTGGCAACAGTCCTTTCAAATCAAATAACACACCATCTGACTTCAAATAGTTTCTTGGATTGACCTGCTCAAATTGCCGATGTGCGACTGCCAACACCACCAAATCGTAATGACCTTGTTTTGGTTGGTTAATCATCGGCTGGTTCAACTGTTCAGCTTCTTTGGTATCAACCCAGGGGTCATAAACTGAAATATTGGCATGGTATTTTTGTAATTGTGCAACGATTTCAACCACCCGGGTATTACGCAAGTCCGGACAGTTTTCTTTGAAGGTTAACCCCATGATCAACACCTTGGCATCAACAATGTGTTTTTGTTTCAGTGCCATCAGTTTTAATATGCGTTCACAAACATAAGCACTCATGCTTTCATTAATGCGCCTGGCAGTGGTTATCAATTGTGGAAAATAGCCTTTTTGTTGCGATTTGTGAATCAAATAATAAGGGTCAACGCCAATACAATGACCGCCTACCAATCCTGGTGTGAATTTAAGAAAGTTCCATTTGGTGGAGGCCGCTTCGATCACGTCCAACACATCAATATCCATTTCATGAAACATCATCGACAGCTCATTCATAAAAGCAATGTTTAGATCTCGCTGGGTATTTTCAATCGCCTTGGCCGCCTCGGCCACTTTGATGGAAGGTGCCAGATGAGTGCCAGCACTGACAATTTTTTGGTAAATGGCATTGATTTTTCTGGCCGTTTGATTATTTGAACCAGCCACAACTTTGACGATGGATGACAGCGTATTGACTTTATCACCTGGGTTAATTCTTTCCGGCGAGTACCCCAAAAAGAAGCCGTCATTCAGCCTTAAACCACTCCGTGCCGCCAAGATTTTGGCACATATACCTTCGGTAGCACCTGGATAGACTGTTGACTCATAAATAACGGTATCTCCACGAGTTAACAAGGCACCAATGGTCTCTGAAGCCTGAATCAAAGGGGTTAAGTCTGGCGTGTTGTTTTCATCAACCGGGGTTGGAACAGTGATGATGTAATGATTGGCTTCCGCGATGCCTATCTCATCAGCGGTAAACTTCAAATTTTTGGCCGCTTGCAAGGCCTCACTGCTGACTTCTTGCGTGTGGTCTTGGTTTTGGTTTAACTCATCTACCCGTGGTTGGCTGATGTCATAGCCAACGACTTGATAATGTTTTGCTAAGGCTACAGCCAGGGGCAGGCCCACATAACCCAGTCCAATAACTGCTATTTTTGTGTGTTTTTCAACCATTCAAATGTCAAATGCTGGAAGTTTTTTCTCAACCAAGTTTTGTGACAAACGTACATAATCTGGTAAACCATCATCATTGTACGGGGGATAAGCTTCGCCGGCAATCAATGGTTGCATGTAACGACGACAGGCATCAGTGATACCAAAACCATCTTCAGTGATGAAATCTCGCGGGAGCATTTTTTCTACATTGGCCAAATCTTTCAACTCCGCTGTGGCGATTTCCCACTGATAAGGTTCATCTTGCAGCCTTTTGATGATTGGCATTACCGAGTTTCGACCCGCTACAGCCAACTCAATGGCTTTCTCACCAACCGCATAAGCTTGTTCCAAATCCGTCTTTGACCCCAAATGACGGGCCGAACGTTGTAAATAATCGCTGATGGCATAATGGTATTTGTAACCCAAATTGTCTTTAACCATTTGCGCAATCACCGAAGCCACTCCACCCAGTTGTGCATGACCAAAAGCATCGATGGTACCAGCATCAGCCAGAAATTTGCCATCTGGATTTCGCACACCTTCAGAAACAACAACAGAACAATACCCGTGATTTTCAACTGACCATTTCACCCGCTCCAGAAAGGCCTGTTGATCAAATGGAATCTCTGGAAACAAGATGATTTGGGGCGGCTCATCATGATTCTTAGCAGCCAAGCCCCCAGCCGCAGCAATCCAACCAGCATGTCTTCCCATCACCTCAAGAATAAACACCTTGGTAGAACTTTCAGCCATTGATTCAACATCCAGGCTGGCTTCCATGATTGATGTTGCAATGTATTTTGCAGTGGTACCAAAACCAGGGCAGGTATCCGTGACCGGTAAATCATTATCAATGGTTTTGGGTACGCCAATGCAAGTTACATCCAAACCGCGTGCTTTGGCCATTTGTGAAACCTTAAAAGCCGTATCCGATGAATCACCACCACCGTTGTAGAGAAAATAACCAATATTATGTGCTTTGAATACATCTATCAAACGTTCATACTCCGCTTTTTGCGCTTCCATGTCTTTAAGCTTATAGCGACAAGAACCAAAAGCCCCTCCCGGAGTATGGCGCAAAGCCGCGATGTCTTCATCACTGTGTTGTGCCGTATCGATCAGCTCTTCTCGCAGCACCCCAATGATGCCATTTTTGGCACCAAACACAGTACCAACCGCTGGGCTTTTTCTGGCTGCTTCAATCACGCCACAGGCGGTGGCATTGATCACGGCGGTGACACCACCAGACTGGCAATAAAGGGCATTTTTCTTAGACATAAGTTTTATCCTTGCTTGTTATTTTGAGGTACGTATTGACTAAACTGCTTTGTGCGTGTACTGTAGCACGTTTTTTAGTTCAAAGACCCAATTTGATTGAAACGCTTTGCTTCAGGCACAGAATTTTACCTGATTAAAAGCCTGATTGCATGACCTCTAATCTATAAATCTAATCATCATGATAAAATCAATCTCCAGGTTTTTGAAACAACTTTTCAACAAAGAGCAAACTATGAGAATCGTATTATTAGGCGCTCCAGGTAGCGGCAAAGGCACACAAGCCAAACTCATCATCGAAAAACTCAACATTCCACATATTTCAACCGGTGATTTATTACGTGGTGCCATTGCAGCCAAAACCGAACTGGGGTTAGCGGCCAAAGAAGTGATGGACAAAGGGGATTTGGTGTCTGATGAAATTGTGTTAGGTATGTTAAAGGAACGCTTGTCAGAAGATGATGCCCAACATGGATTCATTCTTGATGGTTTCCCCAGAAATGTTGAACAGGCTCAAATGCTGGAAACATTGTTACAGGAACTTGAAATCACCTTGGATCACGCTTTGTTGATTGAAGTTGATCCTGATGAAGTGGTAGCCAGAATCGCCAAACGCGCTGAAATTGAAGGCCGTACCGATGACACTGAAGAAGTGGTCAGAAACCGTTTGAACGTTTACAAAGAACAAACCGCTCCAGTTGCTGACTTCTACAAAAAACAAGACATTGTCACCGAAATCCTCGGTAAAGGCAGCATTGAAGACGTGCAACAACGTATTCAAGCTGTTCTGAGATTCTAACTCATACCCGATCAGTTAGCACAGGTTGCCGGCGATCCTCCAGCAACCTTGCCGAACATTTATTCTGTTTTTCCTTTTGTAACAGAAAATAAAAGTACCTTTTCTGTTACCCTTATTTT
>JAGRJR010000069.1 GCA_020442635.1 Lysobacterales bacterium | reverse complement strand
CTGTGATTGAATTTTTTTTATAACTCTGTGGCAAGGCATATTGCATGCCCTCCATATTTTGAATGAAACGACCTGCCAAAATTTCTCCTCTGGCTTCCATTCGCTGTAACTCAAAGGATACTTTTCGCCATTTTACTGGCATGTCTTCCTGATTCCAAATGTCGTAACTGAGGATGCCATAACGGTTGAGCATCAACTGTACATAGTCATTGGTCGACACTTGCCGACTTGGCAGCACACTCCAACGGCCCATCATTTCCAGGTAGCCGTAGTTGTTGGCATATTTTTTGGCTTTAAGTAATTGACGCCTGCGTTCTGCTGGCGATTGGCTGAACATCCGCAATGCTTGAAAGCCATCAGCAACAATCAGCCCCTGTTTAATTAACTGTATCAAAACTTGCTCCAACTCTACTGGCATCAAACCACTGATTGACAACAACTCTCGAAAAAAAAGCGCACCTTGTTCAGTCATTATCTGTAGCACCATTTTCGCTTTGAGGCTCATCACTTCCAATACATCACTGGCAGGAAATAAATGTGCCATTTGGTTTTGTAAAAAAGTAAACGGTGTTTTTTGGATGGTCATCTGATTTAAGTCGGTTGAAACTATCTTGGCTTTGGCCCGTTTCCAGACAAACTGACCACTTTGGCACAGCATATCCAACATCATACCGTGATAATCTAGCACCCTTGGTTTGAGAATTTCATTTTCCCATGATTCAACATTCGCCGCATAGCCTTGCCATTGCAACAACACCTGTCGCAAACCTTCTATCCCAACAGCAGGTGATTTGATGAATTGCCATTCCTGCAAGAAGTCCTGATAGGCCTCCGGTGACAATGTTTGCACTGAGCGTCTGCTTTGATTCAATTGCATTTTACGTAACTGTGCCAAATGATGTCTTTCAATCCACTGTGTTTGACTGTACTTAAATGCCACCCCTTTGACTTCCAACTGCATCAACACCTGTTGTAATAAACTGGCGGCAACGGGGATTCTGGATCTCAGTGCTTCAAAACTGATTAAACCACTGATGGTCAAGCGGTTGGCCACCAAGGGTTCAAGTTGTTCAATTTCAAGTTGGTCAGGTGATTCTAACCATTGTTGTAATAAGGACTCATACTTTAGACTGTAAAAAACATCCTCACCATTCAATCGATTCTGTAATATGCGACCACTTTGCATCAGCTCTTCGAGACCAACGGTATAATCATCCGCTTCATCTGACCAAACCAGTCCCTTGAAATAAACCCATTCCTGTAATTCATCCAAATCTCTGACTCTGGGCAAACAATTTTGATTGAAGGTATCTATATCCGACTGACTGATTCGATGCGCTGCAAAACACTCATCCAGTCTCTTGGACTGTACTGCCAATGTACGGCGCTCTTCGGCTGGGGCTTCATCCAGAAAAGCATAGTTTCTGGCATTGATAATGGCCAATGAAGTCGGCGACGGTGTATGGCTGTCTATATAATGTATATTAATGCCACCATTTTCTATGGCTTGTAATATTTCTACCAAACCATAAACATCCATAATCCCCTCTGTACAATCCATGATGGTCTGTTTGACTAAAGGATGATCTGGCACAGTTCGATTGCCCGCAATGTTTTCAGCACAGGCAATTTGTTCTGGGAAAATCTCGGCCACCAAGTCCTCGGCTTCATTCCTTTGAAACTGTGGCAGTACGCGCTTATCACCTTTACGTCTTTTAACTGCCAATGCTACAGAAGCATTCCATCGCCACTGCGTCACAAAAAATGGTGTATCTAATAATGCCTGTATCAATACTTCACGAACCGTTTCGGGTTTTAAATAAGACTGCACGGTTGACAGTTCAAAACTGTGGGTTGAACTTAAAGAAAGAATCAAAGCATCTTCCAAAGCAGCTGCTTGTAGCTCAAAATTAAATTGACGACAAAACTTTTTACGTAGCGCCAAACCCCACGCACGGTTGATTCTTGAACCAAACACCGAATGAATCACCAGATGCATGTCGTTATTGCCATCAAAAAAACGCTCAACCACAATGTCTTTTTGTGAAGGCATGACTTGTAATACATCCCTGGTTTTTTGCACATAGTTGATCAGTTGAGATTTTCCCAATTTATTCAGAGGCAAATCCATGGCGTTGACATTATTGGATTCAATAAAAGTATCAAGTTGTTGTCTTACTTTGGAAACCGCCTTACTCAATTCATCCGAACGCCACATTTGCACGCCAAACCAGAAGGGAATATTGGGTGGCTGACCTGCTGCATCTTCAACAAAAACGGTGCCGGTTTGTATTTTCAGGATGCGGTAAGAGTGATTACCGAGTTGAAAAATATCACCTGGAATACTTTCAAATGAGAAGTCCTCATTCAAAGTACCAATCTTTAAATCATCAGGCAGTAACCTCACATCATAATCAAATTGATCAGGAATGGTTCCGCCATTCAACAGAGCCGTTAAGGAAGCTGACTTTCTAGGCCGTATTTCACCAGTGGCTTCATCATAAAACAACAAGGCTTTGGTATAAGTCGCTCTGGCTGAAAATCCTTCTGCCAACATGTTAACCACTTGCAGGAACTGATCTTTAGCTAAGTTATTATAAAGAGAGGCCTCCTTATATAGGTGGTATAGCTGATCGGCTTGCCAATTTTGTTGTGACACTTCTGCTACGATTTGCTGACTTAACACATCAAGTGGCTGCAATGGAAACTGTGTGAACTCCAGTTGATCTTGTTCGACGGCTTGTAACAACGCAGTTGCCTCAAGCAAATCATCAATGGTTAATGGGTACAATTGACCCTTTGGAGTGCGATCTACCCCATGCCCAGATCGACCCACTCTTTGCAGAAATGCCTGGATGCTACCAGGAGACCCGAGTTGACACACCAGATCCACATCGCCAATGTCTATACCCAATTCCAATGAAGCGGTTGACACAATGGCTTTAAGCTCGCCTGCTTTCAACGCTTGTTCTGCTTTGAGCCGATGTTCTTTTGCTAATGAGCCATGGTGTGCAGTGACCCATTGTTCGCCCACCCGCTCAGCTAAATGTTTAGCAACCCTCTCGGCCAGCCGTCGATTATTAACAAACACCAATGTAGTTTTGTGTTTTTTGATGGTTTTGGCCAGCATGTCATAGATTTCTGACCACTGTTCGTTAGACATCACCGCAGCCAGTGGGCTTTCAGTTAACTCAATGGATAACTCCATGGCTCGTTTATGGCCTAAATCGACCACCTCCGAAAATTCCGGGTGCAAAATATAGCGCTGCATTTTCTCTATCGGCCTTTGGGTGGCAGATATGGCAATACGTTGTGGCCTTCTATAGGTAAGCCCTTCCAAGCGCATCAAGGTTAACAACAAATGAGCTCCCCGTTTATTTGGAGCCAGCGCATGCACCTCATCAATAATAACCGTCTGAACACCTTCCATCATCAATCTACCTGCTTTTGAAGTAAGGATGTTGTACAAAGATTCCGGGGTGGTTACCAATATATGCGGTGGTTTGCATTTAATTTTTTCACGTTGATGTGTTGGTGTATCACCAGTCCAAACAGCACTAGATATCTGAGCCAGCCCCTCACTCAATACATTGATTTCTTCGATGGGTCCTTTAAGATTAATATTGATGTCATTGGACAAGGCTTTAAGTGGAGAGACATAAATGACTTTTAAGCCAGTCTTTTCATTTGCCCCTGTTTCATACAGCTGAATGATGGCACTAAGGAATGCAGCCAGTGTTTTACCAGAGCCGGTTGGCGCAGAAATTAAAACATCTTTACCTGTAGCCACCTGCTCCCAGGCTGCCGACTGGATGGGTGTCGGTTGCTTAAACCGCTGAGTGAACCATTGATTGATGACTTGATTAAACATTTGGCAAAGCGCCCTTGAGCAATTATAATGCGACGGTTAAATTTTAATAAAAAGCACAGGATAATTCATGAGTGATCAAGATTCGATATTTTTCAGAAATTTTTCTATATTGTTAGCCGCTTTGGTAGTACTGACCATTGTGTTGGCGCTGATTGGTATTTCCATGCAAAATAAATTGGTCGCTAATGTTCAAGGTGAGGCCGATCGCAGCAAGATTCAGGAGTCTATAAAACCTGTAGCTACTGTTAACACCGACCCCAATGCTGTGGTCGAAAAAGCACCTGCTGAAGTAGCGATTGCTTTTGATGGTTCCCTCGATGGTGAGATGATTTATAACAACGTCTGTTCTGCATGCCATGGGACGGGTGCTGGTGGTGCCCCTACCCTAACCACAGCTGAGTGGGAACCTCGTTTAGAAAAAGGTATGGATGCAGTCATTTCCAATGCCATTGCTGGTTTTATGGGCGAACAAGGCTTGATGCCAGCCAAAGGTGGCCGCAATGACCTTTCTGAAGAGCAAGTCAAAGCCACTGTTGAGTACATGACCTCACATTTGGAATAAAAACGCCAGACAAAACTCAATAAAAAGGCGAGCCTGTTTCGCCTTTTTTTATGTCCCAATTTTACCCAGCACCTCCCCATCTAATCGTGCATTAACCCTTATTTTTTAAATGTTTGAATCAACATGATTTCTACTGAAAGATTTGATTTCAAATAAATGTGCTTTTTGAAAATCTTTTCAAGTATGCTATTATAAGTAAATAAGGGGTGTTCTTTAATTATCAGCAACAATGTAATTTATCTGCGTTGCTCTCAATCATATATATATGTGGAACCAATCGGTCAAACCTAAACATAAAACAAGACCAAGCAACCATATCAAAAGCATGTTGTGGTTTCTTTTGATTTTTATAAGTGGCTGCCAACTTAAGTACCAATCTGAAATACGCTACAACTTACAAGCTGAATTCACCTGGGTTGAATCAGAGACAATAAAGTCAGCTTTGGATCTGAATGATTTGAGTTTTGAATCTGTGCCACCAAACTATCAGTTTCAATTTAATTCACATCAGGATTTGTTGATAAAAATTACCATCAACGAGCTCATATACCTACCCAAAGACAAAGAGTTCATTTTGAGTATTTATTCCGGACTATTGAACGAAATTTATTATTACCAAGCTGATCAAAACAATCTTCAGGCCGAATTCGTGACCTCTCAAGGCCGAATATCTTCCAAATTTAACTCTTTTTCCAATCACCATTTTGATTTTAACATTGATGACAGTGACCTCCTTAAAAGCCATTTTTTGTTAATTAAATCTGACATGGCATATCAGGCTGATATTGAATTGTTTGATAGTTCGAGCTACCTAAGATCCGGATTAAACAACATTCAGTTAACAACATTGATTTACAGTTTAATTTTCGCTATCGGTATTTTTTGCATATTAAGCTACTTTACTCAACGGAAAAAAACCTTACTGATACACAGTTGTTTTGTGCTTACGAGTTTGCTGGCCCTATTGTGGCAAAATACAACAATTAACAACCTCCCATGGTTGGTTTGGCCAATTATCGGACCACATAGCTACCTGCTGTATATGTTTATTGCAGGCGTAGCTGGTGTTAGTTTTCTGTTAACCTTGTATAAATTAAACTTCAACCACGGCTGGTTGGTTAGAGGCCTGCTACTGCTACTTATGCTACAGGCAGCAGCTCTGACATATGCAACAATCAGTCACCATATGGGTCAACAGCTAGATTTCAGCTTCATCACTAAGCTCCTAACAGGCAGCTATTGGGTTTTAAGCCTATGTTGCTTGTTGCTTATTTTTGTTCTAACAAATCATAAACAATCGATCAAACACTTCGCAGCAGGCTGGATGCTGCTACTGGTGGCTCAATCGCTCAATTTTTATTATACATTCAACCCAGATCCATCTATAAGCTGGATGACAACAATTCAAAGTATCTGCATATTGCTTGCTCATGTGATTCTCGTTTCAGCCATCACCAATACACCACTCAAAACACATACAACACCCGTTATGCCACATGAGCGCCCCAGATCACAAAAGGGCTCAAATATTTTCAAACAACAATTAGTGAATCAGTTTCAGAGTGAAATGCAAAAACTGGCTGAAGACACCACACTGAGCAAAGAAGAAATTAAAGAGAAAACCAACATCAAGTTTCACCTGTTACTGAACAGAGCCTACCCCATCAAGAATTCTTTGATTATGGAAAAGGAACAGATACATGGTATTTGCACCACTGGGATAGACTTACCAGACATCGATTTTCTGAAACAGTTGGCTTTAGAAGTGAAACCAGCCAATCCAATAAATTCCGGTTGCATACAAAAACTGATAGGCATGGCTGGAGAAAAGCAGAGCAACGTCTTGTTCATTCCATTGAAACAAACATCCAAACATCATGTCATATTTATACTTATTTTAAAGAACAATGAAACGCTAAAACCCGATGTTTTGCTTGAGATGCAAAACTTCTGCGATGTGGCTTATGACGAATTAAATCAAGCAAAAGAAAAATGCCTAATGGTTTTTGCAAGCAAATTAGATAGCTTGACACAATGCTATAACCGAGAAAGCATTGAAACCATCATAAAACACTCACTTGATCAAAAGAAACTGACTACCGTTGCCTACATTGATTTAGATCACCTCAAAGCCATTGGCGAACAACAAGGTGTTGCAAACGCCAACCAACTGGTGGCTGATTTTGCCCAACATATGAGAAACAATATGGCTACAACAGCAAAAATTGGCAGAATTGGTGGTGACGAATTTTTGGCTGTATTTTCAGGTTACGACTTCAACGCCTGTTTGGAACAACTTGAATCATTCAATGAAAGCTTGAAAGGCCAAGGTACAGCAGATGATGAAACACAACTCACATGCAGCATTGGCATAGCCGAATCTCGCATGAACGAAACCACCAGAACACTGATCAAAAAAGCCAAAACAGCCATGCAACACGCCAAAAACCAGGGCGGAAATCAAATCGCTTTGTTTGAAATTGATATGAAATCTTAAAGGAATCAAATATTGACAAAGCAAAAATCTAACTCACCCAAAACTGTTAAAGCCATTCAGGTTCACAGCCCCGAAATGATTAAAATGGGGCAACAAATGACAGCCGAACAAATCGTTCGCTTCCTCGAAGATTTCCGCCTGATGCACAGCGAGCAACAGGGCAAAAGTAAACTGATCAGCCTCAAAGTGCAAGAAAACCTGCTCAGGGCTTTTCGCTTTAAATGCGAAAAACAAGGTCTGAAATACCAGACTCAGATAAAAAAACTAATGATGGATTGGGTTAAAGAATAATCGAATGTCACTAACTCACCAACAAAAAAATGCCCCTTATTCCTTCGTAGATAAGAAATAGAACGCCGGAGGCTCACTGGCAAAACCTTGAACCCATAAGACTACATGGGCAAGCTACGCAACGTCCCCTCGCTGGACCCTATGCTCCGACGAGGGGACGAGAAAAATATCTAATACACTACTTGATTTTAAGTTTATAAGTTTGAACAAATGCTCTAGCAGAATAATAAATAGCAGAACATGCTTTTACAGCATCTCTTTCAAGTTCTTCTTGCATATTGAACATTTCGGATCTAGAAATTGAGTTACTCTGTTCTTTACTTCCTGAGTGAAAGAGATTTTTCCTTCGTTCATGAATCCAACTAAATGCATCACTGCAATAAAACAATTTTTCCTTGTAATCCGTTAGTATTTTAATTTTTTCAGCTTTTTTTTCAATATACTCTATTATTGCCTTAGAGATCATAATACAGGCCAAATAACAGCCGGAACAATATGCACGTTCCAATTCGTTCTCTAATGCATAAAATTTTTTCCCGATATCAACCCTGTCAGTGATGTTATAAAATTTCAACCCATAATCAAAAAAATGGTTCCTTCTGCGAGTCCAGTCCTTTAGGTCAGGGGGTTGCTGGCAGAAGAAATTACTAATTTCTTCGTTTCTCATAGTAACACCATCAAGCCGCATGCTCAAAATTTTCTTTTTGATGGGTTTCTTTGTTTTTCAAACTGCTGATGTTATTTTCGTTGTCTACAAAAACCAGATTGGGCTGATGGGTTTTGGCTTCTTCGGCATCCACTGAACAATAGGCAGCGAGAATCACCAAATCACCAGGTTGGTTGTGTCGGGCTGCGGCACCGTTCAAGCAGATTTCACCTTTGCCACCTTCAATCACATAAGTGGTCAAGCGTGAGCCTGAATTACAGTTAAGCACATCAATTTGCTGATTAATCAACAAACCTGCTGCCTTAATCAAATCTGGACAGATAGAAACTGAACCTTCGTAATTTAGATTGGCATCGGTGACCGTGGCACGATGAATTTTGCTGTGTAACATGGTTAAGTTCATGGGGTTTTCTCCTCATTAATTTTGTGTGCCAGATACAATCCTTTGAGGACCAGATCTGGAATAATCTCGTCAAATGTGTTGGTGTTTCTGAATACGGAAGTAAAACCTCCAGTACCTATGATCAATGGTTTTCTGCCTTTGAATGCGGTTTGGGTCAGTCCGTTGATAATTTCCTGCATCGCCCCTTTGGCGCCGTAAAACAATCCAGATTGAATGCTTTCATTGGTCGACTTACCCAGAACCTCTTCGCGCTCAACAATTTCTACCGAACCCAGTTTAGACGCTCCTGACTCCAGGGCTTTCATCGACATTTTCATGCCAGCCATTATCACGCCACCCATGTATTGTTTCTGAGCAGATATGGCGCAAAAGGTGGTAGCGGTTCCTAAATCAATGATAATAACATTTTGCTGAGGGAACAAATGGGTTACAGCAATGGCGTTGGCGATGCGGTCTGCACCCACCTCCAGTGGATTACGATAACCAATTTGCAGGCCAGTTTTTACCCCTGCTTGTAAGACAAAAGGCTCTATATCAAAGTATTTTTGGCAACAGGCATTGATGGGATAAAGCACTTCAGGCACCACTGAGCACAGTGAAATGGCCTTGATGTCCTGATGATTCACACCATTCTCGCGTAAGACACTGTGCAGGAACACACCATACTCGTCAGATGAAGCGCCCGTTTTTGAGGCCATACGAAATTGCACTTGCAGCTCATCATTATCAAAAACACCACCATGCATGTGACTGTTGCCAATATCAAGACACAAAATCATGCTTTCCCCTCCAGTTGTTTAATGACGCAATCAGCCACTTGCTGGATGTTTTCGCAGCTGTATGATTGATTCAGATTTTTGAATAATTTAAAGGCATGCCGTTGTGAGCAAATTTCCTGTAAATCATTATGAGCCACCCAATCTATGTTTTCTTGATCGATCAACTTTCTGACAGCGGTTAGTCTGTTCTGTTCATCACTGCAGTTGGTTAATTTAAAAGCAACCACTTCCATTTCAGGGTTTTTCGACCAGTTCTTTAATGAAGAAACCAGTTTAGGTTGTTTACCCAAAACCAATTTCACTTCATTGGCAGTCGGTAATTTCATGCCCCTACCTGCTTCAAATAATTGTCCATCCAATTCTACCGCCGTAACTTTGAAATCACTGACGGCAGCAGCCTGAAAAACCAGATCAAAACTCTGCTGAGCCAATACACTTTGTAAAGATAATGCCAGTTCATCAAAGGTTTCATAGTATATTTGTTCAACTTGAAGTTCTGGCTTAATGGCTGATTTCGCACCCAGCCAGGTTACTTGATGATTGCACTGTGCCAAGTAATCAGCCAAATCAGCACCGGTTTTGCCACTGCTGCAATTACCAATATAACGAACACCATCAATGTATTCGCGAGTACCGCCTGCTGTAATCAGAATTTTCATACCAACTGCTCCATGATTTGATTGGCTTGCTGCAGAATTTCTTCAATTTCAGGCATGCGGCCAGCACCCTGTTCTCCACAAGCCAAATCCCCTGATTTTGGTTGCAAGATTTGTATACCCCAGTTTTGTAAAGTCTTTACGGCATTTTGTGTGGCAGGATATTGCCACATCATGGTGTTCATTGCGGGCACCACCAACATCGGTTTTTTTAACTCGTAACCAGCCACAAAAACTGTGGTTACTGCATCATCAGCAATACCGACAACGAGCTTATTCAACACATTGGCTGTGGCCGGGCACAAGATAATTTGATCGGCCCAGCGGCTGACATGGATATGATCCATCATGGCATCAGTCTCAAAAGTTGAAGTCATCACTTTTTGGCCACTCAAACCTTCCAGAGTCGCTATACCAACAAAATTCAAAGTGCTCTCAGTACAAACCACCTTAACTTCATCACCTTGCTTAACCCAGTTAGAAATTAAGCCTGTGGCTTTAGCACAAGCAATCGAACCGGACATCAATAACAACCTTTTCATGATTCTGCTCCAGTGCTATACGGCACATTGTCTATCAATCGAATTTCACCCAGAGAGACTGCAGCCAACAATCGATCATTCATGACCTCAAGATAATCCACTTCAAAGCCTTTTGATGTCAACCAGGCTCTTTTTTCCTCAATATTGGAATCTGTGTCAATCAATGCTTGATGCAGCATCGGTGCCACTTTTCTTTGAATAGGTGTTAAACGCAAATTTCGCGAGCTCATGGCCAAACCATCTGCTTCACGAACAATCGGACAGGCCACAATCTTAACGTTCATAAAAAAAGCATTGACCATACCTTTAATTAAAGTCAGTTGCTGATAATCCTTTTCACCAAAATAGGCCCTTTCAGCATCCACCAGGTTCAATAGTTTCATTACCACTGTCAGTACACCATCAAAATGGCCTGGTCGGTGCGCACCACAATAGTGCTTTGATAAATCATTTTCAAAAATTTTGTAAGCATAAACATCAGGATACATCACATCAAATGTCGGCAAAAACACGGCATCTATGCCTAACTGTTCAAGGTGCTGTAAATCCTGTTCCAAGGTATTGGGGTATTTTTCCAAGTCTGCAGCTTGATCAAACTGTGTGGGATTGACAAATATACTAACCACAGTGACATCATTATCAACTTGCGAAGCTTCAATCAGCGATAAATGCCCTTGATGCAATGCGCCCATGGTTGGCACAAAACCCACACGGTCCATAATGCCTTTGCGCCAGGCCTGTAGCTGTTGTGTCGTTTCAATACGAAGCATCAATATTGCTCCGATTCATTGGGGTAATTAAGACCTTTGACGTCTTTAGCATAAGCATTGAAAGCATCAAGAAACAATCGTTCTGTATTCAAATAGCGGCGCAAAAATTTCGGACTAAACTCCGATGAAAAACCCAACATATCCTGCATCACCAACACCTGACCATCAACCGCTTGTCCAGCACCGATGCCAATTGAAATCATTGAGATGTGCTTTACCAACTCCTTGGTCAGAGCATCCGGCACGCATTCCAAAACCACTGAAAAACAACCCAGCTGTTCCAATGTTTTGGCCTCTTCTATGATACGGGCTTGGTCATCGGCAGATTTGCCTTGTACTTTAAAACCACCAAACTGGTTGACAGACTGAGGTGTTAAACCCAAATGCCCCATCACCGGCACCCCTGATTGCACGATGTGTTTAATCAATGATTCATTGCCCGCTACGCCTTCTAATTTTATGGCATGAGCACCCGCTTTCACCAAAGCTTCCACAGCACGCATGTTTTCATCTAAAGATTTACGATAAGACAAAAACGGCATGTCACCAATGATGAATTTATCTGGTGCACCTTTGGCGACTGCTTTAACATGCTGTGCCATGGTTTGATAATCAATTGGTAATGTAGAACTTTCACCGTGCATCACCATGGCTGCTGAATCTCCCACCAAAACCATTTCAATATCAGATTGATTGATGATCCTTGCCGATGAATAATCGTAACAAGTCAACATGGTTAATTTTTCACCGGATTGTTTTTTTGCAAACAATTGATTGATGTTGCTCATAATTGACTCCTCTGGGCCGCACTGTTTGGTTGTTGATACAGATTGTAAAAGGCTCGATACAACTCACCCAGAGGATGTGATTGCAGGTTTTGCAGGTGTTGTTCAATGGTATTAACATCACCCCGCACAAAAGGACCGGTCAGGGCGTTTTCTGGATCATTAAGATAATTTTCGGTGTTTTGCTGCAAATAAGAGTGCATCAATTCCGCGGGTAAATTCATATTTTGTAATGCTTTGGCAGTCGCTTGCCACAGCATTTGTGAGAAATTACCGGCCATCACACACATGGCATGGTAGCGCACCTTATTTGCCGGTTCAATTTCATACCAAGCGTTGCACAATTTAGGAAACAACTGTTTAAAATCAACACCTTGATCGACCACAAAAGGTATATTTTGGTATTGTTGCAAATCGTAAAACTCAGAACCAAAAGTCATCAAAGGATGACAGCCAACGGCTTTAATAGTGGTTAGTGAGCCTGAGAAATGAACCAGTTTTTTATGGCGTAAACAGACGTTTTGATCGATGAATGACTCGATCGCGTCATCAGATATTAACAACAATACCAATTCAGCAGTTTGAATAACCTCAGATAAGGTTTTACGTCTGACAAATGCACTTTGGAATTTGTGTTTGAATCGAGCCAATCGAGAAGAGTTGGTCGGATTAGGGTGTTTCGCTGAACCACGAAACCAATGAGTATAAGGTTGCCCCACCAATTCAAAATAATGAATAATATGGCGTGCCACTCTGCCATTACCCACAATTGCAATAGGCTGGCTATTTTCAGGTACCTGTCGATTCACAGATCAAGTCCTCATAATGTGCGGATCATTCAAACCTGAAAATCAACCAGTCATAAACAATCCAATTAACAAAGTCGCCGTTCCAAAGGAATCAACGCTGATTGAATTATATGTGCTTTAAGCTGAATATCAAGTGAATGCCACTCAAATGTTGCTTTTCAATCAGTTCTCCTGCTGAATAAATAATAGACCACAACCAGATCCATAACTGCAGCTGCTGTTCTCTAAATCATTTAATTCAGCATGGATGATGTTTAAATAATAGGATGTACCAGGTTCGAGGATACAATAAAGTGCCGGATGCGCTGATGGGTTAGTGGTCCAACGAAGCGTACCGGAATTCCCAAAGCCAACCTTACAATTGCCAATGACAGAACCAGGATTAAAATCTCCTGGACAAGCACTTATGCTCACTGATGTTGATACGGCAGGAGGGTGGCTGGCGAGAGGCGGTTCAAACGAAACCCTTCCGGTTACAATCCCATTTGGCCCATAAAATTCTAATGCAGAATACGAGTTAACAGGCTGTAAATAGTTAGCAAGGTCACTTGTAAAATTACCAAATTCACTACCCATTGCTTGTTCAAATGTAGTCACTCCAGTAAATCTGACTGTTCCGACTGGTGGCTGATTTGAGCCACAATTAACAGGCTCACTTGTAACATTTACAGTTACATTTTTCATCACTGAACCAAAACTATTATAACAAGTCAGGGAATACGTGGTTGTCTCTGTTATTCCTGTGATTACCTGGTTGTGTTGTCCGTTTGAATAAGGTTTGCTCCCGCTCCAACCATTAGTGGCCGTACAACCGTCTGCATCATTAACTGTCCATGTTAATGTTGTTGAATCACCTTGAATAATACTTGTGGGATTAGCCACTAAAGTTAAAGTTGGCGGATTATTAGGACCACTCTCAACAATTGTCACTGTTTTGTCAGCTTGTCCTACATGATTAAAACAAGTTAAACGCAGTTGCGTAGGTAACGCAGTCAATGACACCACCCTGTTATGAGTGCCATCAGAAGAACTCACTGACCCACCCCATCCTGTAGCTCCTCCCGAATCAACACCAGCAACACAGCTGGTGGCATCAGCCACAGTCCATGTTAACGTTGTACTTTGACCGAAAGCTACTTCTGTTGGATTCGCAGTAAATACCAATGTGGGCGGATTAGCAAATTCCTCTTCCACCACGACTGTCCTGATGGGTGAATTACCATAAAAATTACTACATTGCATTGAATAGGTCGCTGGTAAAGTGGCCGGTGTCACCGCTTGATTGTAAATCCCGGTACCCGCCATAGCAATTCCACTCCAGTCACCAGATTTAATACAATTGTCAGCATCAATCACACTCCAGGTAATTGTTGTAGACTCACCCTGCGAAATGGTTTCAGGAGACGCATCAAGGAAAAGTTCAGGCACCGGCTCAAAGCCACTGACAAAAATTTCATCTTGCGCCCACAGTTTGGTACATACGATTAAAAACATGACTAAAACCAGTATTTTCACCCTTAAAACCATTTCAAACTCCTAAAGCAATACTTGATTATACCAATCAATCTTCAAACCCATCATCTAAAAATGAGTCTTCTAAAGTTAAAGACTCAAACTTTCTATAACTAATCACAACTTAAGCCCAACGGCATAGTCAAACGCTGTATCGGCATCTGGCCTGATTGAAAGTTACTGTTATTAACTGGCTCCCAACTAAACTGACCACTATGACAATTCTCGAAAATTAGCACAACACTTCCCCATATATCTGTTTCAACAACACCATTATTAAAATTGGGTGGAAACATTCCTCCACGGGTGATTACCATATCAGCTGTAATAGTATCTCCACTATATGTACCTGAACCCAACAACCAAACCTGATTACCCATATCGTCATAGACGTACCAATAGATTAAAGCACGATTTTCAGACAGGATTTCTACAGCCAATCCATGCCCACTTTGTGCTGGATCGAACCATGAACCTGTCTGGGCAGCTGTTATGCTATACTCAGAAAAATCAATCGTTGATAAATCAAATACATAGGACGAACCCGAATTAGTACCATTGTTATCGTCACCAGGACTTCCAATCAATACACGATCTCCAGATATGCTAGCACCCCAGCCAAAAAAATCTTCGTTCGCACCATCATTGGCTGTCAATTTCAGTGTTCTTTTCCAGGTGCTTCCATTATAGTCATATACATAAGCAGATCCTGATCTACCTATGTTAACTTCATCATAAGACGCCCCTATTAACAAACGATCATCAGATAAACTAACAGTAACACCAAAATTATCAAATGTCATACCATCATCTGGTGTCAGTTTTGTGGTTTGACTCCAGCTAACACCGTTAAAATCAAAGACATATGCTGAGCCCGAATAGCTGCCATAATCATCATCAAGTACTGCACCAACCAAAGCCCGATTATTCAATAAACCAACAGAATTACCAAAATTATCACCAGCTTCTCCGTCACTACTAATTAATTTGGTGGTTTGAATCCATTCACTACCATTAAAATCAAATATATAGGCTGAACCAGAATCTATCCCTTTTTCATCATCCCAAATAGCACCAATTAACGCTCTGTTATTAGAAAGACTAACTGACCATCCAAACCAATCATTTCCTGCTCCATCACTGGGGACAAGTTTGGCTGTTTGAGTCCAGACTTCTCCAGCAACTTCAAATACATAAGCAGCTCCCGAATCTGTGTCAATGTCATCATCTCTATATGCGCCAACCAGTGCTCTGTTACCCAACAAACTGACTGACTCCCCAAAAACATCATCCTCTGTACCATCAATGGCTGTCAGTTTCGCTCGCTGTGACCAAACACTGCCATCAAATTCAAATACATATGCTGAGCCTGAATTACTGTCGTCACCACGAGCGCCAATCAGCGCCCTATCACCTTCTAAACTTACATCACAACCAAACTCATCTCCCCCAACACCGTCATCAACTGTCAGTTTAGCACTTTGGATCCAGCTCGCACCATTATAATCAAACAAATAGGCAGCCCCTTTGCCATCATCGTCCCCGGGCATACCTATTAAAGCACGATCTCCCCATAAACTAACTTGGTAACCAAACTCATCATACTCTTGAGCATCAGCTGCAGTTAAACTCTCCTCCTGCATCACTATTGCCTTCATACCTGACGCTAATATTGAGCATGTGCACATAGCATAAAGATATGATTTTGCTATAATTTTATTCATGGTTAGTAGAATTCCACCTTCACTCAATTGGTTAGTTGATAAGCGCGCCAGAACTCATGGATCAATACTTATACTTGAAAAAGAAAAGTCTAGGTATTTAGAGTCTTTTGAAAAAGCAAAGAATAGATTGGTAAGGGACTTAGATGCCCTTGATCTTGCAATAGGCTTACATGAAATCAAAATTTCTCCAGAAAAAATTCCTCCAAATATTAAAGGGAGAATTGAAAACAAGCTTAAACATGGAGAATTATCTAAGCTGATTGTTGAAGCAATTGAAAGAAATAATAATCAAGAAGCCACTGCAAAAGAAATTAGGGTTTATGTTGCAATACGAGCCAGCCTTAAGTTAAACAGAGAGGTAACTGAAGAGTCAATAAGAATTTCGATAAAAAACTTGATAAAATATCTATGCTCCAAGGGGAAGTTGGTTCGAATTCCATATGAAACCAGAGGTCCCAGGAGACACTATAAAATACAAAAATGATACTTGTTAAAAAGGTCACTAGGTGAATGACTTCCTCCAAGTGACCTGTTTTGTTTTTAAAAATTCATGAGTTCATCTTTTCTTCTATATCCTTGGTGATAACCTTTCCACCAAGATGAATCACCAGTTGACATTACTTTGCTGATTAGTGAAATAACTTGATCTTTTAAAGATACTTTTCTCATATCTTCTCTCCACGCAGCTTCTTGAGCATAATCTAGTAAATATTGAGCTCTCATGCCGTGATACACACCATATTCAGAACGGCGAAGCCTAGAAAAGTATGATTCAGCTTGATTATTATGGACTCCATCTACAGACATAAATTCAATCGAATGCTCCACAGATTCATGCTTGAATTTTTCATTAAGGCTGTTGTAAGCATTATGATCATCTGTCCATATAGTACTTCCTTCAACGACGAACCTTTTACATAATTTGTTAATGTCTACTTCATTTTCGGTTTTGCAAACAGCAACTCGTGTTTTTATGCCTCCATTATTGCCATTTGTATCAACTTCTCTAATATTTATTAATAGACGGCGTTTATTTTTTCTCAACCAATAATTTCTTTTTTGAGCAGGTGTCAAAGTCGTTTTAGATTTCCCTTTTGAGGCAATTTTAGCTTCAATGTTTTTATGAGGAATGTTATATTTTTTTAATCGACCATGACGTCTTTTGCCTCCAAAGTAACCTCCATCTATATGAACCATGCCTGATAGTTTTGACTCATCTCTTGACCACAATAATCCCTCTCTTATTTTTTGATTTATTATCCATGCGGTCTTATGTGATACGCCAAACATACCTGTAAGTTCCACGGCACTATTGCCTTTCGCTGAATTACAAAACATGAAACAGAACTTTAGAAGCTGTTTATGAGATATTTTAAGGTTTGCAAATACAGTGTTTGAAGTCAAGGAAAATGTATGTCCACAATGTTTGCATAACCATTGTTTCCGTGATTTTCGATGGTAATGTGCATCTACTGATCCACAATTTGAACATACCTGTTTTGTTGTGGACCCCCATCTAGCCTCAGCGATAAATGCAGATGCCTCCACTTCGCTCATTTTATAGATCTGATCTAGTGTTAGGTTTCTTCTTTCGCTTTTAAGTCTATAGTTAAGAGGCATAAGTACCTCCGTCTTTACGAGTAATCATTAACATAATGTTATCTCCAATTGGAAAGACTGCCTCTACCCAAGCATTCTTGATTTTATAAAGCAAAAGGATTCTTGTCGTCTGATTTAATAATCAGCCGTTTCTCTTGACAAATCAGGGTAAAATAACGATACTTGACCTGTCGGGAATCTAATCGACACAGTCAAGATTGAACTCAGTTGTTTCAGTCAACTGAGTTCATCTCGCTCCTTTTGCATAGTTAATTCATTATTCTGT
>JAGRJR010000068.1 GCA_020442635.1 Lysobacterales bacterium | reverse complement strand
ATTACCTCATAGGTCGCCTACTTTTTCATCACATTAAACTAAGAAAAATGGTTTTGGGCATAGGTGTCACTTTAAACTTGATACCACTGTTGTTTTTTAAATACTTTACTTTTTTTCTTGAGCAACTAGGACAAACGCCTACCGCAGAAATTCATTTACCACTTGGCATTTCATTCTTCACTTTTCAGGCGATTTCATACCTGGTTGATGTCTACAGGGAACAAACCCCGGCAGAACGTAATTTGATTAATTTAGGGCTTTATATTGCACTATTTCCACAGCTGATTGCAGGTCCCATTGTCAGATTCAGAAGCATTAACAAACAACTCGCTGAACGGCTTCACAGCAAAGCACAATTTATTGAAGGAATTGAAAGACTTATTTTTGGCTTGTCAAAAAAACTGCTGATTGCCAACCCATTAGGCTTTGTTGCTGACCAGATATATGCATTGCCAAGCTCCCAAATTGATGGTTCACTGGCCTGGATGGCAGCAATTAGTTACACCATGCAGATTTATTTTGATTTTTCTGCTTACTCAGACATGGCCATTGGACTTGCTAACATGTTTGGTTTTAAAATTCCTGAAAACTTTAATTACCCTTACATGGCTCAAAGCATCCAGGAATTCTGGCGTCGGTGGCATATTTCATTGTCACGCTGGTTCCGCGATTACTTGTATATTCCACTTGGCGGTAACCGCTTGGGCGACAAACGCACTTATTTCAATTTATTGGTGGTTTTTACCCTCTGCGGTTTTTGGCATGGCGCCAGCTGGAGCTTTGTGATTTGGGGTTTGTATCACGGTTTGTTTCTGATTTTAGAGCGCCTAGGCCTGACTCATGTTTTATTAACGACACCCAGATTGTTCCGTCATGCTTATGCTTTGCTGGTGGTCATATTTGGCTGGGTATTCTTCCGGGTGGAATCTATCGGTGATGCCCTGGCCATTCAAGGCAGGATGTTGTTTACAAGTCAACCAGAAAACGTGCTCTATAGCTTGCACTATTTTGTCAGCCCGCAGTTTTATCTGGCATTATTTTTTGGTTTGTTACTCAGTACTTCAGTTTTTAAACGCTGGTCAATGGTTTCAATTGACCAGCAAAGCAATGCACAACTTTTGGGCAGGAATATTTGGATCATCGCCTTATTACTGCTGAACTTTGTAGTAATTTCTGCCTCAACCTACAATCCATTCATCTACTTCAGGTTTTGATGACATGAAGCAATCCACTGTAAAAAACATTTACTTGTTAACCTTCCTTTTGGCTTTGTTGACACCAGCCATCGGTTCATTCAAACAACTATCAGGTGTCATATCCAATCAGGAAAGAAGGACATTATCCGCCATGCCCAACATTCCTAAAAATCAGCAACAAATTAAACTTTGGCCAAAACGATTCGATGCTTATTTCAAGGACAATTTCGCCTTTCGGGATGTTTTGCTTAATGGTTTCTACCGACTTAAATACGTCTTGCGAGATGCTTCGGGAACCGATGTGATTTATGGCAAAGAACCTGGTTGGCTTTTTTATAACGAACCCTCCAGTGATCCAATTGGCGATTATCGTAACGTCAATCGATTTTCAAATGAACAGTTGGCGCAATTTGTTGCCAATTTACAACTAAAGCAGCAATGGCTTAAAAAAAAGGGTGTTGAATACTTGTATGTACTAGCACCCTCCAAGCATGAAATCTATGCGGAATATTTACCTGATTATATTCAACCCATCAATCAAATCAACTTCAAAACGCAGTTAAAAGAAGAACTGGCAAAACACCCTGAAATCAATTATCTGGACTTAACAGATGCAATAATAAAAGCAAAAAAAACACATCTGTTATATTTTAAAGGCGATACTCATTGGAATTATTACGCTGGCAATTTGGCTCAATACGAAATCACCAAAACGATAAACAAACTATTGCCTGAAAAACAGTTGGCACCAAAACTCTGGCCTCTTAATGCATTTAAATTTCAATGGGGACACCAAGGTGATTTGGCTTCCATTTTGCGTATAGGCCCTTATTTTGAAGAACCTTTAGATAAACCGGATTTTGATGTTTGTGCAAATGTTGATTACATGCTTTCGCTCTCAAGTAACAGCAAATATTCCACCCATTGCCCAAACAACAGCATAAACGCCCTGGTTTTTCATGATTCTTTTTTCAACTTGATTCAACCCTACCTATCGAGTCAATTTGGCAAAGTACAATTCATAAAAAAAACATTTGATTTGAAAGAAACCACTCAATATTTAAGTTCCAAATCAGTTGATATTGTTATTGAACAAAGGGTGGATAGATTTCTGCCACAATAAACCGCTAAGAGTTTTTTTCTCTATATTTAAGCTTAACACTAAGCTATATTTTCTTTAATGACAGATGATTTGAATTTACGAAAGTCATCGTTTAGAATGTTTTTTACCGTTCTTTCGGAGATTATGATGAGACAATTGTTGTGTTTGTTTTTGTATTTAGGATTATTCAGTGCCGAAGCTGTGGTTTACGATGAAACAGAAATCCATCGGGAACTGAATCAAACTGAACTGCATCAGTCCAGTCAGGTCTATTTGACCCGTTATTTTACTGCTAAAAAGCCTGAACAAGTGGTAGATGAGCTATTATTGGCAAATTTATTACCTATTCAAAAAGAATATATTTTGCACCAATTACTAATTGCAATTTCACAACAACCGCCTCAAGCCTTTCATCAATATGTGATAGACTTAATGAAAACCTATAAACCTGTAGCCAATCGTATGGCAGATGAAGCCCATACACCAGTGGCCATATTCAATTTGAGAAGCAAAGCCCATGGCATTGAAAACATCTGGTTAGCCTACCGCACCGAACAAAGATTTTCTCAATTATTCAATAAAAGTACTAGCGAAGCAGTTTTGGCCATCAAAGCAGTCATCACTGCTCAAAGCCGCCCCCAATGGCTGGGCGTTAAAAACAGCATAGCTGCGCTCACTCAATCACAACTGGTCGAACTCAATCAGTACCTGCTTAGTCAGGTTAAAGCCAATGATGGTCTTGATCAGTTAATTAGTCATGTTGGTTTAATCAGTGCCAATGAAGCATTAATTAGCAAGGCATTGCGCTCCGAACAAACAACCATTCGTGAGTACACACTCAGAAAATTACCACAATCACTGACTCAGGAATCAGCCAAAAACTTTTTGATGCAAGCCGTTACAAAAGGCCAGGATAGTAAATTCAGCGTTTCCATGTTACATCAGTTCAGTGATGATGAAGCTGTCAAAGCCTTGTTAATTAATCAACTGAGCAACAAAGCAATGGCCGATAGTGCAGCTTTTTCCTTAAGCCAATCCAGTGATGTGACATTGCCTGAACGGTTAAAACGCAGGTATTTACAATCTGATAATGCCATAGAACAAAATCATATTTTATTGGCACTGAAATTAAATAAAAGTGATGCTGCCAAATTAGCCATCACAGATATTCAGGCTCAAATCCAAAAAAATCCCAAACAAAATCAGTGGCTTAAATCATTTGAAGGGGGTGCACAATGAAAAATTTGATAAAACTGTTGAGTGTCACCACCTTAACTATCATTACGGCTAACAGTCACGCCCAAAGTATCACTTCATGGACTGAACAAAATGGCACGTTAGGCTTGGGTTATCCAGTGCCGATTCCAGTGGATACACCTGAACCTTTTGATGGATTCAGAACCTACGATGGACTGTTTGCCAAGCATCAGTCGATGGCAATGAACAATGATTACATCAGTGGTCATATCGTTGGCCAAACCCATTATGACCGAGATATCTGGGCTTATGTGCTCAGTGATACCGATAACGTCACCAAATATGGCGTAAAAGAAGGTGCCATGATGATCAATGGTGGCATCCATGCACGCGAGTGGCAATCGCCTGAAACATTGACGCAAATCATTACTGACTTCCATGACAACAGCGATGACCAATCTTTTTACCAATACTTATTGGAAAATGCCGTCATCATTACCATACCCAGTAATAACCTTGATGGTTTTTTGCAAACGCAAAGATACCCCGACAGAAACTGGTACTCTGCCAATATCGGCCCTCGTGATGGCCGCATGAGAAGAAAAAATCTGTTGAATACAGACGAGGATCTTAACACTCAAAATGATTTTCTTAATGGTGTTGACTTGAACCGCAACAACAATCCTTATTGGGCCACGAGTAATAGCTCTTCAAGCAATCCAACTTCAATTGTTTATCATGGCCCATCTGTACAATCCGAACCCGAGTCAGCAGCCAGACTGGCAGCTGCAGAACTTGTTGATGCCGATCAATTCAGAATTTATACCGATGTCCATTCGTTTTCGATGGTTCATTTTGCCAATAGATCATTTAACAGCAACCTTAATACTTTACAAACACGTGTGTTAAGTGACTTTACCAATCATCATAAAGCTTATCCAGCTGGGAAAAACTATGTCGATCGATCGGCTTTCACCACCCCAGGTTTTGGTATAGGTTCATCTGATGAATATTTTTTAACTACTTATCAAATACCTTCATGGACATTAGAAATAGAGCCTTCTGGTTTCCTAACTCCCGATGCACACCCAGACTTACCTGGTGTGGGGGCAGATTATGGTGGATTTGCCAATGATGGTCATGACGGTTTTATTCTGCCTGAGTCTGAAATCAAGCGTGTCAGGGAACAATTAGCTCAATCCTTTATGGTTGCCTGGTATGGGCAAGCAGGCCCACCCTCTATCGCTCAATTAAGGGTTATAGATCACCTCAGCCAGGCCATTGTTTTTGATGCCGAATGGGACATCAATGCCAATGGCGAACGTGAACTCTACACCCAATATTATAATGAAATCATTGCCGGAAATGATTACTCTTTGTTAATCCGATTTGACAAACCCATGCGTTTTCGCAACAGTGGCGGAGAGATAGCTTCCTTACAAGGACAAACGACAATTTTGAACCCGATCATTGAAGGCGTCAGTAATGGTTCAGCAGTGGAACTTAACCTCAGTAACCATCGTTGGGTAAATTCCCAATCCAACAGCTGGGAAAGCTATGGTTTTTATCAGGACGACACTTTTGTGGTTGATTTCAATATGGATGCCAGCATTAACGCCGCTGATGATGCTGCTTTAACCTGGAAAATAATTACAACCGACATGATAGGTCAAAACATTGATGCCAACCCTGCCACTGTAACCACTTGGTCAGACGGCCGGTGGATTAATTATGAAGACAGTAATGGTAACCCATCTATCAATGGTGGTTTCGATACCACGATTACTATGAATGTCAGTAACCAGGGTGATTTTAATTACCCCGATGTACCCGATACTGCGCTGTATTATGATTCGACTCGCAGTGGTGAAGGATTTGCATTAGAGTTTATAGATAATGGTACCGACTTTTTAATTCAATGGTTTACCTACGATGATGAGGGCAACCAACAATGGTATGTGGATACAGATTTTAAAATTGCCCAAAATGCCATTCTCGCCAAAAACATCATTACCACTTCGGGTGGTGTTTTCGGGCCTGACTTTAACAATGATGTTGTCCTTTCAACTGCTGGTAATATTGAAATAATATTTGGTGAATATCACAATGGCACCCGCTTAGGTCACATGAAATATACTTACCCTGATGGTCGTAAATTCAGAACACATGTTGAGCAGCTAACCTCTGCCAAAGGAATTTCATCTCTACCATCTATCGGTCCAATCATAGACCCTGCTCTGACTGGCGCATCCATCGCAGGTTCATGGTATGACCCTTCCAGAAATGGAGAGGGATTCCATATACATCAAACCACCAACGGTTTAGCAACCTTCCAATGGTATGGCTATGACTTAGATGGAAGTAAAAAATGGTTTGTCAGTTCTGGAGGCGTGGTGACAGAAACTGAAGACAATGTGAAAATTGTTTTTGATGAGATTTATATCACTTCAGGTGCGAGATTTGGTCAAGCCTTCAATGCCAATGACGTAGAACTTACCATTTGGGGATCAGCGGAGTTTAATTTTCAATGTACCTCAGGAACATTTACTTACCATGCTTTAGACGCTGCATATGGCTCTGGCACTTACCAAATTCAACCCATTACCAGACCGATAAACAACATGTTCAGATGCGAATAGTCTTAGTTTGGTTTTCCTCAAGCAACTGTACCGGAATATTTGGTTCAGTTGCTTTGAGCAACTTGATTCCAAGTGCCTGAGAGTAAAACTCTTGAACAACCAACCCCAATAACGCTCCCTTGAGCCAGCTTTACTGCTGACAACAAGTCCATAATTCAGCCGTTGAATCAATGCCCTATTCAACCCTTCTTCAGCATATCACGAGAATAACAAAGTCCTGTTTCAAAATAGTTGATATCTGAGTCCTATAGCTCAATGAATAACTGCCAAAGTGTGTTACTAGGAGAATTGTTACTTACCTCCATAGCAGGTACGGCTCCTATCTTATCGAGAATGGCTGAACTATATTCGTGAGTTTTCTGTCATTGAAAAGCTTAGAATCATTTCCAGTAAATTGAACCATGATACTTGTGGATAACTTGAACACAAAAAAGCCACCCGAATAAGGTGGCTTTCTTCTTTAAAGTTATAGTCTATATTACTGACAAACCTTACTTTCAAAGCTATCAGTAAAGATGTAGTCTTGAACATGCACTTGCAGTGTCTGCACACCAGAAGTATCAACGCCTCCAAAGTCAGTACCACCATTATCCTGTAATTGAATGTTCAAGGTGGCAACGCCTTGATTCCCACTAAAGGTGTAGGACATTTGGCCATTGTTATCAACATCTACCCCTGTCAAAACACCATTGGGATCTGCAGCAATGGTTACCAAGAAATCCTGAACCGATTGACTACTGTCTTCGTCGTCTGGACCCATGTCGAATTGGCAAGCCACTAATTGTGGCGCAATTGAACCAATATCAGCCACAGCCACTTTGACATTGGCTTCGGCAACAAATGAAGGTTGATCATTGACAGCATCAACGTTGATCGATACCGTCGCTGCCGATGAATCAACGGTGCCATCGTTCACCGTGAAGGTGAAGCTGTCTGAACCATTGAAGTTACCATTGGGTGTGTAGGTCAGATTCGGAGCAGTACCACTTAACACGCCGTTACTTGGACCTGTGGCAACCGCAAAGGTTAAACCATCACCATCTGGATCACTACCGGTCAAGGTAATACCAACAGCAGTGTCTTCAGTGGTGTTCACTGACTGACTATTGGCTGTCGGTGGATCATTGGCTGGAGCCACGTTGATCGATACCGTCGCTGCCGATGAATCAACGGTGCCATCGTTCACCGTGAAGGTGAAGCTGTCTGAACCATTGAAGTTACCATTGGGTGTGTAGGTCAGATTCGGAGCAGTACCACTTAACACGCCGTTACTTGGACCTGTGACAACCGCAAAGGTTAAACCATCACCATCTGGATCACTACCGGTCAAGGTAATACCAACAGCAGTGTCTTCAGCGGTGTTCACTGACTGACTATCGGCTGTCGGTGGATCATTGGCACATGTTACCGTCATGGCCACAATCGCTGTATCTCCACCTGTGATCTCATAGGTAAAGTCATCAGTTGGTGAGCCATCATTACAGTAGTTCAGGTTTGGTGTATAACTCACATCAGCACCACCATTGGTGATTGCAACCACACCATTGCTCGGTTGTACTGTGATGTTAGTAACCACAAAAGCGTCACCTTCCACATCGGTATCATTACCCAAAACATCAACCGTGTTGGCACCTGAATCTTCAACAACAGTATCAGAGTCTGCATTCGCAACCGAAGGATCATCCACACAAGTGACTGTCACTGAAACAGTTGCAGATGAACCTCCATTCAAGGTGTAGGTAAAATCATCAGTAGGTGTGCCATCATTACAGTAATTTCCATTCGGCGCATAGCTTAAATCAGCACCACCATTGGTAATAACCACCACACCATTGGTTGGCTGTGTTACAGATTGAACTGTGTTCGTACCACCATCAGGATCCGTATCATTGGCTATCACGTCTATGGTATTGGCTCCTGAATCTTCATTCACAGTAGCCGAATCATTGACAGCTGTGGGAGGCGTATTTGAAGTAGGACATTGATTACCAGGATCAGCAAAATTATCAAAATCCAAGCCCCATGAATCAATTGACCCCCCATCTTGATTAAAGCCATCAATCACGGTCAAAACCCAAGTACCATCAGCATTTTCACCGTCGAAGGCTGACAACGGGTTACTCGGCAAGTAAGTACCTCCATTACCAACTGGAATCGAAGGATTACCAGTTGGACAAGGCCAATTTGTGCCTGAAGCCGCTTCATCATCCAAATTAATTAAAATATCATCCCTGCTTCCACAACCTACATTCATGATTGTGACAGATGTCCCTTCTGGAGAAGTCAGTGTAATTGTCAAATCACCCACATAGGTATGAGTTATTTCCAAATCCATCACATTCACATCTGCGATAGCACCAACTCCAGCAACAACTAAATCTGATGTGACAGTATTAGGGCCAGCAGCACTGATGGCAACAGGAACATCCGTACTATCAATTTGACCAAAATTTTGAACCGATCCAGTATAGAAGTTTTCCACTACAGACGTCGTTCCTGGACCACATAAATTACTGGACGTTACCCTCCAATAGTAACAGGTATTTCCCGCCAAGGCTGTGGTATTAACCGTGGTGTTTGGACTGAGCACTGTGGTGCTAAAATCGATACTACCAAAAGCCTGGTCATCATCAACTTCGACCAGATACTCTTGCGCATCCGTACCCGCATTCCAATCCAATTCTGGTAATAACGAAGAACTGTAAGCACTGCTGATAGGAGATACCAAAGTGGGCGCACCTGCAGAGTCAAAAAGATTCAATGTCAATGTTTCATCATCGTTAACTCCTCCACCTGCATCTGCAGTTATCGTCAATGGATATGAACCACTGGGCACTACACCCAAGTTTGAGATCTGCAATGTGGTGTCGTTTGGATAAGTGACAGGATTGGGTGAAAAGCCACAAGTGGCACCCGCTGGACATCCAGTCTCAGAAAAAGTAGTCGGTGAACTAAAACCATAACTTAAGGCCAGATCATAATTGACTGAGCTGGCTCCGGCTTTACACACATTAATTTCATGAGCTGTTGTGTAATCATCATAAAGTAAAATATTGTGTTCTTTACAATCAGGCATTTTGAAAGAACCAATATAGGTTTTCCAGTTATTGGACTCGGCATATTCTGTGGTAAACCAGAAAGTACAATTATCATCAGGATCTACTTCCATGGAAGCATAATCTCCCCAACGACCGGATGAATGTGATTGTGCAGAAAGGCCATTAAACATGGTGGCTTCTGCTTCCATCTCGCCCAAATCATCTAAATCATTGTCATGTACTGTATACCTAATACCAGGAAACATGGTGCTTGAAGTCACCGAATAACCTAGGCCGATATTCAGTGACTCATCCATTGAAATACTCGGAGAAAATCGATGAGTACTGTCAGGTGCAAAAGTGCCTTGTTGACGAATGGTCCAGTCTGTGTCGTAAGTATGTTTTCTGAGTTCAAACCATCTAGGAGCGGTATGTTTAGCAGGTGCTGCCACAGCATTGACGCCCCAAACACCCACTAAACTCCCAAAAATTCCATAATTTCGATATTGAAACCGCTGTTGTGGCCACCACGAATTACTGTCCAGCAAAGTGGCAGAACCTTGCTGCTCAATACAATTTGAAACAAAGAAGCCACAAACAGTCCAGTTAAAATCAACTAAACCACTGGCATTGGTAAATGATTGAACCAAAGTAAAACTTGAATTAGCAGGAGTGTTCCAATCAACATCAAATTCATAAATATCAATGCTGTCATTCGGTGGGTTACCAAAATAAGATTCGCCTCCATCACGAATGGTATAAAAATAACCAGGCTCATTAGCATTGGGGGGTAACTCACCATCGTTATCAGCGGGCATCAATAAATTGGGATAGCTTTGGAAAAATTGTGCAGGTCTGGCAGGTAAACCTAGTAACATATTTTCACGGTCAACAGCGTAAACATCATATTGACCTGCTTGACCTGAGTTGGTACCCATAAAATAAGCATTGTTATTGGCAGCTGGCCACACTCCAAGTTTATAATAATCAGGGAACCTTTGTGCTTGTAATTGATACAAGTAATAGGCGCCAGTGGGGTCAGAAGTTTGCGAAACAGCAAAACACACTGATTCCGGTGCACCACTCACAGCAAATTGAGTCAATACCCACCTGTCTGCTTGTTCATCATACAGAGCAATGGCATCACCGTCGTTGTCGTTTTCACACCTACCACCAAAACCATTCCACAAATCACTGGTATTAAAGGGGCCTTGTACAGAAGCTCCGGTGGTTTTATTAAATACTTGAGTGGTACTATTCACTTGTTGAACATAATATAATGGGCCCACTGCACCCTCGGTATCAGGTGGTAAAAAACCACTGATATTAGGCATCCCCTGGAACCCAGTATGAGCGGGTGTCATTAATTGAGGTCCTGAAGTATATTCCTGAGCTCTTAAAGCAAGCGGGTCGGTAATTTTGTCAGTACCGGTTCCATACCTGACCCCATTTTCATCCACCAGGCTTTCATGTCTGGGTGGGTTAATCTCACTTTGTTGAAACTCTTTAACGGCAACAATCGGCAAATCCTTAAGTGGTTGGCTGATCACTGGCCCAATCATTTTTACCGTAAATGGATGGGTGTTTTTATACTCTGGCAGGTTACTGTTGTAATCTTCAGAAGACAGTTCAACAGCTTGGAATGACGTAACCACACCAACATTTTCATAACCTTTCCAGTGGCCATCATGGCTGCTGTCTACTCTCTTCAACAAATGCGCCGAAGCCTGTGAATGTCCGGCTGGTAACATACCAATTTTGGGCCATAACGTTTGTTTGTCCAAAGTCAGTTGTATTTCCAGTTCAACATGAGTAGCAATTACCGATTGTAAGTCCTTAAACTTGGATTTTTTTTGTTTTCCTTGACCGATAATCACATTAAATGTACCACCTTCAATAGCAACATCATTATGTAACTCTTGAAACAAAACTTCCTGACTGTGTTTGGCAAATAACTGTATCAGTACTTGATGTTTCTGCTTATCTTTTATCTGAAATGCTTGACTGAGTTTTGCCGTATACGCTATTTGTTTCGGCATCAGGGGGTTGGTCTTCACCTGAGATTCATTAGCCAGAATCACCGATGTTGTTAATAACAACAGTATTGATGTAAAAACTCTCATGATGTTTGTTCTCTCTTTTTATACTTCGAACAATAGTATCATGATTATTTTTTTAAAGGATTTTAAGACACAATATTTTTCAATATCGAAGGTATTTTTTTTAAAGAGTAAAAAATATAAAACAGAATTTTTATTGACATCAAATCATTGACAAAATTTGACCAACCGTATCAATAATAAATCCAAAGATGCCTCTTTTAGTTAAGCCCCAACCAATCCTTAGATTTCAAATACTCATACAATCTTGCTTCCTGAGTACCGTCTTCAGGTTGATAATTGTATCGATAAGAAACTTCAGGTGGTAATGACATCAAAATAGACTCAGTGCGGCCACCCGACTGCAACCCGAACAAGGTACCACGATCATAAACTAGGTTGAATTCTACATAACGGCCACGGCGGTATTTTTGGAATTGTTTATGTTTATCATCAAACACACTGTTTTTGTGCTTGTTAACGATTGGAATATAAGCATCACAATAGGCATAACCAATGGCTTGAATAAACTCAAAAGATTTATCAAAGCCCCACTCATTCAAATCATCAAAAAACAAACCACCCACTCCACGGGTTTCGCCACGATGTTTCAGGTAAAAATACTCATCACACCATTTTTTGAATTTTGTATACACATCGTCTCCAAAAGGTTTACAAGCTTCAAAAGCAACTTGATGCCAATGTATAATATCTTCATCAAAAGGATAATAAGGTGTTAAATCAAAACCACCACCAAACCACCAATGAGAAGGCTCATCACCTTTTGAAATAGTTCGAAATACACGTACATTAGCATGCGAAGTAGGAATAAAAGGATTATCTGGGTGCACCACCAAAGAGACCCCTGAAGCCTCAAAGCCCTGTCCCGCCATTTCAGGACGCTTAGCCGTAGCAGTTATAGGTAAATGTTCACCTTTTACATGAGAAAAGTTAACACCTGCTTGTTCAAACACATCCCCACTCATCACCCGCGTCCGGCCACCGCCACCGTTGTCATGGTGCCAGGCATCTTCTCTAAAATGTCCATGGCTCTCAACTGTCTCTAACCGTTGACAGATATCATCTTGTAAAGTTTTAAGAAATTCAACAACGCTTTGAAATTGCTTGGAGTCCATGTTTGCTCACACACTTTTAAGTTAATAGGTCATTATAACCTTGAATGGATTCAAGTTTGTTTTTACTTCTAACAAAAACCCCATTACCCCTACCAATTTCTTTTTCCGCACTATTATAAACAACAGCCTCAGCAATGATTTGGCTGCGATTCTGATTCAACACCTTGCCCACAGCCCGCATAATACCTTGCGAAACAGGCCGTGTCAGGTAAGTGGTGAATGATGTAGTAACCAAGAAAAACTCCGTCTCCAATGAGTTTGCGGCAAAGTATGCAGCATCATCCAGCATTTTAAAGTACACTGAACCATGCACTGCTCCAGCTGCATGATGATAATCATTTGATAACTCAATACTGATCTCGGCATGGCTATCAGCAATGTGAATTTCAGGCTTAAACAATCGATTAAACGGTGCTGATAAATACATGTGCTCTAATCTTTGGTAATGTTTATTCATAAAAAACTCCTAATCATAGTTATAAGAATTTTCTACTTTTAAATCCAGTGCTTTTTTGAGGGGATTACCGAAACACACACAAACATTGTTAAATAAGTAAAATAGTTTTAGCCATGCTAAACCGCTTATAACGTGGTTTTTACATAAAAATTTACTCAAAACAGCATCTTTAAATCATACTTTTTCTGGTTTAATATTTCGAGTACACCATGTATAGAGTGGCTTTTCTATAAAATAATACAGCAGATAACTCGTGAGCACTATAAACAGAATATAAGCAACGAATCCAATCCCCGCAAAATTACTATTGACCATAAATGTCCTTATCCCCAACTGAAAAAAGATAAAAAACATAACAAAATGTAACAAATACAAAGTATAGGATGCATCTCCCAATGGTTTTAACAGTTTCACTAATCCTTGATACAAATGACCTTCATACTTAAGGGCTATAACCACAATCGACCAAGAGAAAACACCATAGCTAACTACCCGCCAAACCGTACCCACCAATTCATAATAACCACCCAGAAAGAATGAAACCACTGCAACAATTA
Source organism: Lysobacterales bacterium (assembly GCA_020442635.1). Taxonomy (GTDB): domain Bacteria; phylum Pseudomonadota; class Gammaproteobacteria; order Xanthomonadales; family Marinicellaceae; genus Marinicella. The sequence goes on along the minus strand of JAGRJR010000068.1, from coordinate 4,448 downwards.
CCCAAAAGGCAGCGCTCAAACTTATAAACTTATCACGATACAACCAAAGATAATAACCAAACAAAAACTCAAAAATCATATGTGAAAATAAAAGGTCCAAGAGTAAACTCTTGCCAAAATCAATGGTACTTAATTTAATGATAATCAGCAAAATTAATATCAGAAAAGAACGATGGATATTTTTGATACTAAAAAACAGCAACAAGCCAATCAAGAAATAAAAATATAACTCAAATGGCAATGACCACGAAGGAGCAATAATCAATTCAAACATATCTGTACTGATCAAAAATACTGAACCCACAATGTTTTTATTCATCAATATTTCTGGATCAAGTGCCAGCATGAACATGATAGTTAGAATAAGAATTGGCCAATATCCCGCATATATGCGTAAATATCTTTTACTTAGAAACAACAATCCTACGCGCTTGCCTGTATGTATATCATTTGTTGTTTTCGCCATTACCAGGCCGCTAATCACAAAAAACACATCCACACCAACATAACCATAAGCCGCCAACCACTCAAATGGCAAAAAACTCAAACCCATGGCTTTAAAATGTCCCAGGCTATGATGAAAAACCACCCAGAGGGCAGCCAGCCCTCTGAGAATTTGAATATTATTAATCAATTTTTAAAATAATTTAAGTTTATATGATGTTCCATTACCGTAAGCACCATTTCTGGCCTCGACTTTTATCACAAAAGTCGCTGGCTCATGATAATTAACCTGAACGGTTGAGTTACCAGGACTGATATCACGATCATAGAAATGGCTGACAATGTTTACAAATTGTCCATTGATGTAATCAGCATCAGACCAACGATATACAGTCATTTTTAAATCAGCATCATTACCGACAGCCTGTGCGAATGCAGTAAAATTTTGAGCATATACAATTGTCCAATCGGCATCGTTATTGTCATGAAAGTTATGCACATGTTCTACATCACCCCCTGCCCATGAAATAGGAGTACTTTCATTGTCATCTGATAAGCCGGATTCATAGACATCAGGAGTTCCAATAGGAACACCCTCAAAGATCAGTTTATAATCTGTACCTACGCCAAAATTTCCATTGAGCGATTCTACCTTAACTGCATAAGATACCGCGCTGTTTCCCCAGTTTGTGATTGGAACACTCCATGAGTTAGTGCTTTCATCAAGTAAAACATCGTTTACCTGGGTGTAATAACCTAAATTTGAATCATAAGCGGCTGAAAACCATTTATATAATTGGATTTTTGTGGCAGCGTTTTGACCAATTAATTCAGTTCTGACTCTAAAGTCTTCAGCTACAATGATAACCCAATCCTTATCGGCAGAGTCATGAAAGTTATGTACAACATCATTGATCGCACTTCCTGTCCAAGGAACACCACGACCATTAACATCGTCATCAAAAGCCCTTTGTGCAGGAACATTATCATATGCATCAATGGTTATTCCTCTTTCATATAGTTTTGGTATTTCAAAAACTGAATTCATTGCTGCTTGCTGGTTATCGTAATCACCCACAAAAACCATATGTGAAATTTGCCCTGTAAACTTCTCACCTATTTTAATCTTATAGGTTTTATAGTCGGTACCAGAATAATTATTATGTTCCTGATTACCCAACGTATCTGGTGTGCCATGAAGTTGCCAGAATCGTGTAGCAGACATATTAGCTTCACCATTCATCACAAAACCAACACCGATAATCTCACCTTCACTGTGCGTGGATTTGAACTTAACTTCAAATTCGGTATTGGGAGTCACTGTATAGCTTTTTGCAATTTTTTTCCAACTATTCCCCCACAGCTTTAGTTGGTTTCCATTGGCCTTGGTCACATAAGCATCACTGTCTATATCTTGTTGACTATTGGCTTGGTTATAGCTTTGAACAGCTGCCCCCATAAACCCTGGCTTAGCTGCTCTGGCAGGAATTTTGTAACATTTTTCATTGCTGTGAAGTGAACCATTCAGTACTTTAAAACATAAGCCATTGGACCTAAACTTGGTCTGCCGAGCCACTTTCAGAATCGGAATGCGAATAAAGTCTTTACCACTGGTCGTATTTACCCCTTGGTTATGAAAGAAAGCCGATGAATAAACTGCCAGTGATGGACTGCCGGCAATGTTCTCCCGAACGCTGAGGCTGGGATTATTACCAAAATTATCACCCAACAGTTCAACTTTATAGGTCGTGGTATTTATAGCAGCTACGCTGTCTAAAGTGGGTACAGGTGTCGTGTCAGCAGCTATGGCTTTGACTGAAATCGGGCCAGCCAACATACCATTAGGTGCTTCTATGTACAGGTCGCTGCCAGGACCACCAACGATTCCCGCCTGATTTCTTCCTCTAATATCACGGGAATATTGAAACACTGCAAACTCAACACCATCGAAATCAACAATATTGGGGGTGGTATAACTTCCATTTCTTTCAGAAATTCTGCGTAAAAGCTGCCAATTACTTGTTGGTGATGGGCGATAGTAAATGCCAGCATCAGGAGAAAAATACAAATCGCTCCAGTCAATGGTTACAGCGCATTTATCAACCACAGTCGATACTTGACAGTCATCAATTGTGTGTACAGTCACTTCTGGGTTGACTAAAGGAATGGGGTGGTTAAATGTGAAATAAAGAGGTGTTTCACCCACACTCTCCAGCACATAATTCAATTGAAAATTGAGTAAATTATCATCTGAATAAAGCCAGGTGTGAAAATTATAGCTGTAATTAGGGTTGTTGTACTGACAATATGGAAATGGATCAGAATAGACGGGAATACTGACGTCATCACTGGAGTTATTCAATAAATCCCCTAAATCTAAAGCACTTGTAGGTCCATGAGAGTAAATCCTTGAACAATTGTCATACCTATAAAGATCCAACTGAGTTGATAGAAGACATGGGCTATTGGTATGGCCAGATGAGCGAGGACATGGGTAAGGGTGAAAGCTGTCTGCTTCCGTAGTGATGATTTGATCAACAACAAAAAATGTTGATGTACCATCACCATAAACCTGATCACCAGGCTCGCCTATTGTCACAGTTAAATCATGTTGACCAGGACTTAAACCACTGACAAATTGGTTGTTTCCTACGGCTATTTCGCCGTCAACTGAAGAAGTCCAAACAAGTTGGTCTTCCATTACCTTAATATCTGCTGCAGAAAATTGATTAACGGCATTACCAAATGGCACAATATTAGCCGAGAATTCGTGAGGCTCATTGGCGATAACCACTTCAGAATCACTTGGAGATCCAATTATTATGTCAATAGTGTCTAAACTTGGGTATAGTTTTTTTAAGTTTTCCCAATCAAAGTCAGTTATTTCTCCATTGTTTAAGAGTCCACTTTCATACATTAGTGCAGAAGGGTTGCCATCATGTCGTTTCATTCCCAATAAATGTCCCATTTCATGTTTCAACGCTTTTTGAGCTGTGAAATTATTGAAAATGTAATTTGGTTTAAAGTAGATATCAGCTTCGAGTCGAGTTTTTACACATGCATTTGGATATCCAGGAGTGCCATAATTACAGGGATTATTAGACCACCCAACTGTTATAGCGAGATGATCCGATTCTTGACCTGGTGGCCAACTACCAAACTTAATTTCATTTAACCCATCTTGTGCGGGAAAGTTGTTTATGTTGTTATCTACAAATCCTTCTGTAACATTTACAAGCGATCCAAGAGAAGGGTTGTTATTCCAATTATGGCTCGCAATAATTAAACCATTTCTGTTGGTTGTGGTATTTGGTATATTATTTGGTAGGTATAAGTTATCTATCGTTACTTGAACTGGTAGTTGATATAAAGGCCAAACTGTCACCGGGTCGGGATCGTTTATTAATTGTGAAAATACAGGTTTATAGCAAACTAAAAGTATAAATAGATGTATTTTATTGTTCATTTTTTACGTCCTGTATTTTTGTTTTAAGCTTCTCCATCGTCAGCTTATTTTCTTGTAGCTTTTCACTAAGAATTTGATTGTTTCTATTAGCCACAACAAATTCACCTGCTCTTACCAAAGAGCTGTTTTCATGAACCAAATAAGCAGTTATACCATTGCTTGTTGAGCGAAAGAAACCATTTACTTCGTCGAAATTCAAAAACAAAACGATATTATTTTCAACTTCAAAGTCATAATTACTACTTATGTTTAAGCAAGAACCTTCATCATTACACCCTCCTAACATTTTTACATCTATAGTTTTTTCATCATGACTTCCATAAAGGATTTCATCAATTTTAATTGTAAAAGTTGTGTATATTGCATCTACCTCAGTTCTATTCTCTGAAAGAACTCCATTAGACATTGTGTATTGCTTTAATAGGTGCTTTTCTTCTTTTGCCTCTTTTTTAATGACAACTCCTTTCACAATCAATTGTGCTTTTTCTATATATTTTTCTAAGGGTTGTTCTAAGATAACAGAACTATAAACTAGATT
>JAGRJR010000067.1 GCA_020442635.1 Lysobacterales bacterium | reverse complement strand
CAGGCCGCCAATACCACCCATCAACAAAAGAAAATGGACACCGAATCGATTCGTCAATTCAGAGACAAATTCAGAGTACCTATCAAGGATGAGCAGTTGGAAGAAGTGCCTTACTTCAAACCGGCTGAAGATTCCGAAGAGCTCAAGTATTTGCAACAACGCCGTCAAGAATTGGGTGGTTATTTACCGAGTCGGAAATTTGAATCGCAAACCCTTAATGTACCTGAGTTGGCTGCATTCGAAAGCATCACCAAAGGCTCCGGTGATCGTGAAATTTCAACCACCATGGCATTTGTCCGTATTTTGTCTTTATTGCTTCGAGATAAAAACATCAAGGAGCGCATTGTGCCTATACTGTGTGACGAAGGACGAACTTTTGGTATGGAAGGCATGTTCCGTCAACTGGGTATTTATTCGCATCAAGGACAACAGTATGAACCTGAAGATTCAGATCAGCTGATGTTCTACAAGGAATCAGCCGACGGCCAAATTTTGCAGGAAGGTATCACTGAAGCCGGAGCCATGTCTTCATGGATCGCTGCTGCCACCGCGTATGCCAACTATAACATTCCGATGATTCCATTTTACATCTACTATTCAATGTTTGGACATCAACGAATTGGTGATTTATGTTGGGCAGCTGGGGATATGCGCGCCAAAGGTTTCTTATTAGGAGGTACTGCCGGTCGCACCACTTTAAACGGTGAAGGCTTACAACATCAGGATGGTCATTCACATCTGATTTCGGGTACCGTGTCTAACTGTGTATCTTATGACCCAACCTATGCCCATGAAGTCGCTGTGATAGTTCAACATGGACTTAAACGCATGTACGCTGACAACGAAGATGTGTATTTTTATCTGACGTTGATGAATGAAAACTACCCGCATCCTGAAATGGTTAAAGGTCAGGAAGCCGGCATTATCAAAGGCATGTATTTATTGAAAGACGGCGGCAAAGCTAAACTCAAAGCACAGTTAATTGGTTCGGGTACTATTTTACGTGAAGTGGAAGCCGCAGCTGAAATGCTGAAAAAAGATTTTAAAGTCAGTTGTGATGTCTGGAGTGCCACCTCAATAACTGAGCTGAAACGTGAAGCGCAAAGTATCAGCCGTTACAACCGTTTACACGCTGATAAAAAACCAAAAACCAGCTTCATAGAGGAATGTCTCGACAAACAGCAGGGGCCTGTCATCGCTGCTACCGATTATGTGATGGATTTTGCAGAGCAAATCAGACCTTGGGTTAAAGCCAATTACACCACCCTTGGTACCGATGGTTTTGGTCGCAGCGATACCAGAGAGCAATTACGTAAATTCTTTGAAGTTGATCGCAACCACATCGCCTACTCCACAGTAGTCGAATTGGTCAAAGCAAGTGACTTACCGAAAACGGCGATTGCCAAAGCAAAAAAAATATACGCCATAGATGATTCCGTGGCTGATCCAAGAACCAGATGAGGACAACATCGTGAGTGATATCAAACAAATCAATATACCCGATATAGGCGATTTTTCAGAAGTCGAAGTGATTGAAGTGTTGGTCAAGCCTGGTGATGAAGTCAGTGCCGAAGATGCCATTATTTCATTGGAATCAGAAAAGGCCACCATTGAAGTACCGACGCCTGAAGGCGGGGTCATTGAAGAAGTGTTGGTTAAAGAAGGTGATTTGGTTTCTGAAGGTACACCGATGTTGAAAATCAAAACATCAGGTGCCAGTACCCAAGCAAATTCCAAGCCTGAAAAGCAGCAACAAGACAGCACCAAATCAACAGAAAAACCTGCTGAAAAAACCAAGACAGCTGAACCGCCAAAAGCGGCACCTAAGCCACCACCGGTTCCGGTTGAAATACCACAAGAGCGTAAAGGTAAATTGGCTCATGCTTCTCCAGCGGTACGCAAATTTGCCCGCGAATTGGGTGTGGAAATCAGCACCGTGACTGGCACCGGTCGCAAAGGTCGCATCACCCGTGAAGACGTTAAACAACATGTCAAAACGGCCTTGCAGTCTGGTGGCCAAACCGTGGTCACTTCAAACTTTGATGTGCCACCATTTCCTGCAGTGGATTATACTGAATTTGGTGAGGTTGAAACCCAGCCATTAAGTAGAATTCAGAAAATTTCTGGAAAATATTTACATCGTAACTGGGTTCGTATACCGCATGTGACCCAGTACGATGAAGCTGACATCACCGAATTGGAAGAATTTCGCAATGCCAATAAAGCAGAAGCCAAAGAACAAGGCTTTAATTTGACACCATTGGCCTTCATGGTCAAAGCGATGGCCAAAGCACTGAAAAAATTTCCCAAATTCAACACCTCTTTAGATGTGAATGGAGAAAATCTGATTTACAAAAAATACTTCCACATTGGAATAGCCGTTGATACGCCCAATGGCCTGGTGGTTCCAGTGATTCGTGACTGTGACAAGAAGGAGGTGTTTGAAATTGCCAAAGAAATGCGTGATGTGTCCATCAAAGCCCGTGAAGGTAAATTGGCACCTGGTGATATGCAAGGTGGCTGTATTTCTATTTCTTCATTGGGTGGCATTGGTGGTACCGCCTTTACGCCCATCATCAATGCACCGGAAGTAGCGATATTGGGTGTTTCCCGATCATCAATTAAACCGGTTTGGAATGGCAAGGAGTTTGAACCTAAACTGATGTTACCACTGTCATTAAGTTACGACCATCGGGTTATCGATGGCGCGGATGCAGCCCGGTTTATCGTTTATTTATCCAGCATTTTGTCAGACATGAAAAAAATGCTGCTGTAAAAGCCAAACATGTTTAATAAACTGAAAAAACTGATTGAACAAGCCAAAAAACGGGCGGTCAATAGCATCGAGCCGGAAGTCTTCAATCACCCTTTGGCACAAAAAACCGATTGGCATCCACTAAAAGCTGGCGGCACCAATTTTGGCACCCATCGATTGGACAACAGTGATCCGGATTTACTAATTTTCAAAGCCACCAAAGGCGCTTATGTGTTTTCCAGCATCTTTTCCGGTGTAGGAGTATTAGGCTTGGTGATACCAATACTGGCGTTTATTGGCATGGAAAACAAAGAATGGGGCTTGCTGATGTTTGGCATATTTTTTGGTGGCATCTTTCTGACAGCAGGTTTGTTGCTGTTCAAATTCATGACCAAGCCCTGTGTGTTTGACACTTTTTATGGCTGTTTTTACAAAGGCAAAAAAAGACCTCAAGATCATTTTGGCATGGATCCTAACGCTAAAAACTCCATCATCAAGTTGAGTGAGGTCAAAGCCATTCAGGTTATACGTGAGCGCATCAACAGTAAAAACGGCTCCTATTACAGTTATGAAATTAATTTGGTTTTAGCTGATGCCAGTCGAATTAATGTCATTGACCATGGCAATCATGCGGCAATTATTGAAGATGCCGAAACATTAGCAACAACTCTGGGCGTACCTTTATGGGACGGTTCTTAAACAACATACAGGCTATAAAATGAGTAAAACAATTGACATCAAAATTCCAGACATCGGTGATTTCGATAACGTGCCCGTGATTGAAGTATTGGTCAGCAAAGGCGATATCGTTGACAAAGACCAATCATTGATAACCCTGGAAAGCGATAAAGCCACCATGGAAATTCCCAGCCCCAATGCTGGTGTAATTCAATCATTGACGGTGAAAGAAGGTGATAATGTATCTATTAGTCAAGTTATCGGAACCATGGAGGTTTCAGGGGAAGTGTCAACTCAAACTATTAAAGAACAGCCCGTAGAGATAGAAAAAACTGAGGCTTCATTAGCTACTGAAGAACCTCTAAGTGTAAAACAACAAACCAAAGAACCAGCAGCAGACCCCGTACAAAATCCCATCCCGGATGGTGATTTTGACACTGAGTTATTGGTGATTGGCGCAGGCCCTGGCGGTTATACTGCAGCTTTTCGTGCAGCTGATTTGGGCATGAATGTGACCCTGGTTGAGCGCTATGATTCTTTGGGTGGTGTATGTTTGAATGTCGGTTGCATACCTTCCAAAGCTTTGCTCCATACAGCTGCCATTATCAGAGAAGCTGAGCAAATGGCTTCACATGGCGTGACTTTTGGTCAACCGAAAATTGACCGAGAAAAATTATTGGGTTTCAAAAACAATGTGGTACAGAAACTCACCGGAGGCCTCGGTCAAATGGCCAAACAACGCAAAGTGAACCGCAAAACCGGTGAGGCCAAATTCGTTGATGCACACACCGTCAGCATTGACGATGAAAAACTGACATTCCGACAATGCATTATCGCCGCTGGTTCGCAGGTATTCAAACTGCCGGGAATGCCCTGGGATGATGAGCGTTTGATGGATTCGACCGATGCTTTGGACATGAAAGACATCCCCCAAAGCATGTTAATTATTGGTGGTGGCATCATTGGCCTTGAGATGGCAACCGTCTACTCAGCTCTAGGGACTGAAATCACCATCGTTGAAATGATGGATCAAATCATTCCAGGAGCCGACAAAGACCTGGTCAGACCTTTGATGCAACACATCAAAAAACAATACAAAGACATCAAACTCAAGAGCAAAGTGACCTCCTGTACACCGAAGAAAAATGGTCTGGTGGTGACTTTTGATGAAAAAGAGCAAGTTACATATGACCGTGTGTTGGTTGCAGTAGGACGCGTGCCCAATGGCAAATTGCTTGATGCCGAAAATGCTGGCCTGGAAGTCACTGAGCGTGGCTTTATTCCTGTTGATAAACAAATGCGCACCAACGTACCCCATATCTTTGCCATTGGCGACATCGTTGGACAACCGATGCTGGCTCACAAAGCTACCCATGAAGCTAAAGTAGCGGCAGAAGTAGCTCATGGTGAAAAAGTGTTCTTTGACGCATTGGTGATTCCATCGGTGGCCTACACTGATCCCGAAGTGGCTTGGGTGGGCTTGACTGAACTGGAAGCAAAAGAAAAAGACATTGCCTATGAAGTGGGTAAATTCCCCTGGGCAGCCAGCGGACGAGCCATCGGCAATGACCGCACTGAAGGCTTTACCAAGTTACTGTTTGATCCCGAAACCGATCGCATATTGGGAGCAGGTATCGTCGGCGCCAATGCCGGTGAGCTGATCAGTGAACTGTGTCTGGCTATTGAAATGGGTTGTGAAGCTGCTGACATCGGTCTGACTATACACCCGCACCCTACTTTGGCCGAATCGATCGCCATGAGCGCCGAAGCGTTTGAAGGCACAATTACTGACTTGTATTTGCCGAAGAAGAAGTAAATAGATTACCAAAAAAAGTCCCCTCTTGCGCCGTACTGATTTGGTCGAAGCAAGAGGGGTGTTTAAGGATGTGTTTGATGATTTTACATCACTCAAAACCAGTCACAAACACCGTATCCTGAAAGAAAATCACATCATCAAATAAGCCATAAGACTCATCACTACCACTGGCTGGTGTTGTAACCCACAACACCACGCGAGCCTTTGTGGCATCAGTAATGATGTTTTCAAAAGTATAATCAAAATCCAGCCAGGTGTCTGTTTGACCGATGTTAAAGCGTTGATCCCAGGGATATTCGCCGAGGTAATTATCCATCTCATCATACCAATAAATCGACATCCACAAGCCATTGGCAATACTGTCTGATGGCAGCTTATAAGAACTGGCCATGATGTAACGATAACCCTCTTTTACCGGCATGATATCAGATTGCATCCACACCGAACCACCATTGTTAAACGTGCTGCCAAAACGCAAACTGCCATTACCTGAAGCAGGCGCACCATCGTTACTGACCCAAATTGGAGTAATACTGGGATTGTCCCAATGATCCAGGCTTTGATCGAAGGTACCATTTTGTAGCAAACTTTGCGCCGATGACAGTTGCACCATCAATAACAACCATAAAACCATGTATTTCATTTCGTTCTCCTAAAACATCTTCACAATATCTAACGACCTTTGGCCTGAACCAAGGACAACAAATTTAATTAAGAGGACAATTTAACCAGTTTCTTCCTGTCATTGGTGGCTTTATAATGTGGTGATTACAACGCTTGGTCTAACCGTGAACCACCCATCTCACGCCAAAAAAGATACATCACACCGCTTACAAAGCAGGGTCAAAAACACCTCAGATGTCTTAAGTCGCCTATCCCCTTTGCAATTGGCTCTGTGGCTGTTTACTGCCGCCGTATTGGTACAGTTGCCCTTATTATTCAATGCGGGCTATTTCAGTCATGATGAATTACAGTGGGCTTCCAGAGCAGATGTCAGTCATTGGCAAGACTTGCCATGGAATCATTGGCTTGGCTTTGGTGTTTACCAGTACCGCCCATTGACCTTCAATTTATGGCTACTGATCTCCTACGGATGTTTTGATCACCCTTATTTTTTCCACGGGCTCTTTGTGTTTTGGGGCGCGTTTAATGCGGTTTTATTGATGATAATTGGCCGTTATTGTGCAGTTGGTGTTCATTACGCTTTTGTGGGTGCCTTGTTGTTTGTGCTAAACCCCTATGCAGTTTATGTACATGGCTGGGTGGCGACGTTGGCTGATTTATTGGTAATGAGTTCAACCTTGTTGTTGCTATTGGTGATTTTAAAATCATCAAATCTTCTGTATGCGGTTATAGCATCAACAGTGTTCACACTCATTGGCTTGCTCAGCAAAGAATCGGCTTTTGCTATTCCTGCCATATTGGGCGTGATTTGGTTGTTTGATCACAGGCGGTCACGTTGGCTCCTCAGTGTGCTGGCATCAAGCTCAGTAACCTTGCTTTATCTGTATATACGTTTTGAAACATTGATGCAGCCTGATGCTGCGCAATATGCCATGAACCCATTGAATCCACCCTTGCGCTGGCTGGAGTATCACTGGTATTGGTTAATCCTTAATTCCATAGAACCACACAGTCTGTTCGAACGAGTGGCTCATCATAAACTCATCCTTGCTGGCGTCACCTTTATCTTATTGTTGTGGGCCTGTTGGAGAACTGAAAAAAAGTGCACCTTGTTGTTATTGGCTGCTGGGTTGGCTACTTTGTTACCAGTATTGCCAATCTCTTACAGCTCAGGTCAATACGGTTATTTATTTTCTGCTGCGGTAGTGATGTTGATGTCATATTTTTTTCAAAAGTCCAAGGGTTGGAAAAAACACCTTATGCTGTTTGTGGCCTTGATTAGCATCTTACATGGCTTAAAAGTGATGCGAGAAATCCGTATTGTAGGTGAAGTGCAAAACACCTTTTCACCGGCTTTGGCCAAACGGGTAGCTAATCACCAAGGTCAATTCCCAATACACCTAAAGGTGGCAGAAGATGCTAAAAAATACATTTTCGTCCGCCTAACCAAAGACATACACAGTTACCAAGCTGTTTCCATTGGTGATCGTGTCAAATTGGTGGAACAGGGCGAAGATGCGGATTATGTGATTTTGGCAGATGGGAGGATTATAAATAGGGATTGATTGGTTCAAAATAACTAACCATTTAAGGGTTATGGTTCCTCGCATACTATTTCAATTATTTGTTTGACTCAGGGCATCAAGCAGATGCCCTGAAAGTCTTCCCAGAATAATATGAATTACTTTCTTCCCCAGCTCTTTCCATTGACTCTAACCGAGCCTGAGCCATCATCGATTAATTTAAAGTCACCTTCAAGGTCTTTGACGATGATACTGCCTGATCCATCATCAACTTTGAAATCCCCCGCTATTTCTTTGGCATTGATTTCGCCAGAGCCATCCTTTATATCAACAGAGCCATTGATTTTTTTCAATACAACTTCGCCTGAACCATCATCAATATCTAGGTTGCCATTAATTTGGGCAACATGAATTGACCCAGAACCATCATCGATATGAACATCATCACCAATCATTCTCAAGGTGATTGGACCTGACCCGTCATCTATTTTCACAGAGCCATCTATATTCTCAATCGTCATTGGACCAGAGCCATCATCAATGACCAAATTCATAGATTTTGGAACTTCTATTTGTAAGTTGATGGCTATATTTTTATTATTTATCCAGTTTAAGCCATCTGCTTTTTTCGCTTTTAACAATGCAAAACCATTGTCTCTGGTTAATGAAAACTCCATCTTATCTTCAAAAGCCTCCATTAAATCTTCGATATCACTATAGTCCTTTGATTCAATAGTGGCATTAACTTTGATTTCATTACCTGCAATGCCGACAATTTCTAATGAGCCTGCTCCGACATCCATTTCTATACCACTTAAACGGTCAGTATTAAGTGATAAGCTACGATCAAATTTATGAAGAGAGCCTGCAAATACCGACATTGAAAGTAGGCTAATGCCACTGATCAAGGTGATTTTTTTCATTTTTTATCCTCGAGTTTAAAAAATTAATATCTATTGGAAATTCTTGGTAAGTAACGTAAGGTGAGAAAAAATGTTACACCTTTGAACATTACTTGATGAATTAATTTAAAAAACACCTAAAATCATAACGATTATTACCTGAGAAAATAAATGTTACATACGTATTTCCCTGTGTGAACACTCATTCTCTGGATGCGAGACACAAAAAACCACCGCTGAGGATAATATTGGGGGCTTAGGGCAACAACTGTCCAAAGCCCTGATACGTCAAAACATTCACACCGTCTGAAATTTGTGTCAGAATAACTTTTTATAAAAACTGACCAATGCGTTGCAAACCCTGCCAAAAATCATCGGGACGCCAATGCATCCAAACCAGTTTGGCCTGTCCCACAATGTTTTTTTCAGGTATCAGACCAAACATCCGACTGTCTTTGCTGTAATCACGGTTATCGCCCATACCGAAATAATGGCCTTCGGGAACCACCAAGTCTTTGAATGGATAGTCTCTGTGTATCAGTTTGGAATACAAAACCTGATGTGATTGCTCACCGGTTTGTGCCGTTTTTTGTTGTAGACCTATGGGATTCAAATCATCAATAAAACCCTCGTAGGGATCACTGATTTGTTCAGCAATGGCTGTGTCATTAACGTAGAGCTGTTTATTCATCACATCGTACCTGACATGATCACCAGGTACAGCTATCACCCGTTTAATCACATCAACCGAAGGATCCTCAACTGAGCGGAACACAAACACATCACCTTGTTTGGGTTTGCCCGTCTCAATCAGGGTGTTATGAAAAACCGGCATTTTGAGGCCATAAGAAAACTTGTCCACCAAGATAAAATCTCCAGTGTACAAGGTGGGCATCATCGAAGATGACGGAATGCGAAACGGTTCATAGGCAAAAGACCTGACTGATAAAATCAAAAGTAACAATGGGAAAAAGCTGCCCACGGCTCTGATGGTTTGTAGTCGTTGACTGTTATTGACTGCTTGTTTTTTGATTTTAGCGATAAGCCATGCGCCCAGGGTCAATACCACCCCTAAAAACAAAAAAGCCTCATAATCCCAATGAAAGTCACTCATGTTATCCTCCGGTTTTTATAGATAAGACTTTGATGGCTGTTAACTGCTAAAAGTTCTCGGTAGCCTTAAAAACCATGAAAAACCTGACTTTTGGCCTATAAGGATGAAAAAAATAGGCAACCAATTTGGAATTGGTTGTTGACAAAACTAAATTAAATTCCTAACATGCGAGACATGAATACAGTATTTGCACACAACCATCATCATTCGTTGATTGCCAACGGGGTGGTTTAGTGCCGATTTAAAAAAGTAGAAATTCTTTAAAAAAGCCCCGTTGAAACCAACGGGGCTTTTTTTATGCCCAGAATTTATGTGATGAAAAGTGAAACCAACAACGAGAGAAAACGATGAAAATTAAAATGGCCATTCCCAAAGGAAAATTACAAATAGAAATTGTTAAGCTGCTGGCTGATATTGGCATCCATATCATGGGTGACGAACGCAATTATCGTCCCAGTTGTTCCGACTCAAGGTTTGAAATCAAACTATTGAAAGGACAAAACATTCCATCCCTGGTGGAGTTGGGCCAACATGACATCGGTTTTTCTGGTTTGGATTGGATTGCTGAGCAAAATGCCGAAGTTGAAATCATCAAATCACTGGGTTTCAATCCAGTACAAATCGTTGCTTGTATTCCTGAGAGCTGGGATTATGAAACGCTTAAACAACGCAAAATCATTGTGGCCACCGAATACATGAATCTGGCCCAAAACTTTTTGGATAACAATGGTTTTGATGCCACCTTGATTCGTTCTTATGGTGCCACTGAAGTGTTTCCTCCAGAAGATGCTGATATGGTGATTGATAACACCAGTACTGGCAGCACCATCAAAGCCAATCGACTAAAAATCTGTGATGTGGTGTACGAAAGCTCAACCCAATTTTTTGCCAACCAGGGTGCCTTGCAAGACCCTGCAAAAAAAGCGGTGATTGATGACATGTTGCTACTCATCAATGGGGTGATGAATGCCCGCAAAAGGGTGTTACTTGAAATGAATTGTCAAAGTGATGTGATAGAAAAAATCGTCGCGCTGTTACCAGCCATGCGTTCTCCCACGGTCAGCCAATTGTTCAATTCATCAGCTTATGCAGTGCGTGCAGCCATCCCCAAAGATGCGGCCAAGGACTTGATTCCAAAACTAAAACAAGCCGGTGCCACCGACATCCTTGAATTGCCCATCAGAAAAGTGGTTTAGTTATGAAAAGCATGACTTACAAACTTGATTTCAATGAACGGGCAGATTCTAAGCCACAATGGTTGAGTCAATTTGAATTAAAGACAGATGAGCTGTGGCGCTATCCTGATCGTGGTCAATTGGAACAACAAATGGCTGATGATATGGGTTTACAATCCGGTTCGATGCTGTTGACCAATGGTGGTGATGAAAGCATTGAGTTGTTGTATAAAAAATGCAAACTGGAAAACCAATCTCTGATAATTCCAGAGCCGTGTTTCAGCCAATACACGCACAACCAAAGCATCTGGCAAAACGAAACAGTGTTTATTCCTGGCTGCGATGATTTATCGATAGATATCGATGCTTTGAAGGCTGAATTAAAGACCAACCAATGGTTGATTCTGACCCGACCCAACAACCCCACTGGCGAATACCTGGCTGTCGAGGTCTTGCTTGATCTGATTCAGACAGCGGGCAAGCAAGGTGCTTATGTGTTTCTCGATGAAGCCTATGTTGAATTTGCCAATGAGGACAGTCCCATTGATTACACGGCTTTTGATAACCTGGTGACTTTGCGTACTTTTTCCAAAGCCTACGGTTTGGCCGGAGCACGGGTGGGTTATATTTTTGGTGAGCCTGAGCTGATCCAACAATTTCGCCGACTGGCGATGCCATTCAACGTTTCCAGAGCCAATTTACAACTTGCAGCTGCCGCTTGGGATGCACGTGGAGAAGTGGGCGAATACACCCAAAGAATCGCCAAAAATCGTGCCATCATCCATCAGCTGCTGGAAATAGCTGGTCTTAAACCATTTCCCAGTCAGGGTAACTTTGTGCTGTTTGAAACCCATCCATTACAAAAACAACTGATGGTCAGTGTACTGAACAAAGCTGGCATTCAAATCAAAGCAGAACTGGGTGGATTGCCCCAAGCCATTCGCATCACCATTCCAGAAAAATTGGAACCTTTACAACAAGCTTTACAATTGGTTTTACAGCCACAAGTATTGGCCTTTGATATGGATGGTGTATTGATTGACACTTCAAACAGTTACGATACCTGCATCAAGCAAACCGTACAAATATTGACGGGCCAAACCATCACCCAACAACAGGTTGAAGCCATTCGCGCCGAAGGTGGCTATAACAACGACTGGGTGTTGGCTGCTGAGTTGATTAAAAGACAAGGTGTTGAAGTGCCCTTTGACCAAGTGGTGGACGTTTTTCAAAAACTTTACCTCGGAGATGAACAGCAAGTTGGTTTACGTTTACAAGAGCAAAACCTGTTAGCAGGTTCATTGAAAGCCAAGCTCGACAAGCTGTCACAAACTACTTATCAGGCGGTTGTTACCGGTCGGCCGAGAGCAGAAGCGGTCATGGGTGTGGCACAATTGGCCATAAAACCTGATGTTATCATCAGTGCCGATGATGTCCTCGAACAAAAACCCAACCCAGAAGGATTGTTTAAAGTGCTTAAAAATGCCCAGTCACAACGTGGCTGGTTTTGCGGTGACACAGTAGATGACATGCAAGCCGGCACACAGGCTGGTTGCGTATGTATTGGTATTGGCGCAAACACAGCTGAGGCCAAACAAAATTTATTACAGGCAGGTGCCGATGTGGTGCTTGCTGACATCAACCAACTTGAGACATTATTATGATTAAAGTATCTCGCAACACCAAAGAAACTCAAATTGAATTGTCACTGGATATCAATGGCAACCCGGAAGAAAAGCGCATCAACACCGGTCTGCCATTCTTTGATCATATGTTAGATCAATTGGTAACACATGCAGGCTGGTTTGTGGATTTACAAGTTACCGCCGATCTTGAAGTCGACGATCACCACGGCATAGAGGATGTGGCAATCGTCTTGGGAGAGGCCCTGTATCAGGCATGGCAAGCAGTGAAACCCAGCCAACGTTACGGCCAGAGGTTGTTGCCGATGGATGAAGCGTTGACGCAGTGTGCTGTGGATTTGTGTGGACGCCCTTATGCAGTGATTGATTTGCCTTTTTCACAAGCCCAATTGGGCGGCATCAACACCGAAATGTGGGAACACTTTTTTTACACCCTGGCCATCAACAGTAAAATTTGTCTGCACCTGAAAAACCAATACTTTCGCAATAACCACCACCTGGTAGAATCGGCCTTCAAAGCTTTGGCTTATGCTTTGAAAGAAGCTTTACAACCAGTCAATGCTGAACGTTCAACCAAAGGTGTACTGTGAATAGGCAAATACCAAGCAGGCGCAGCCGTGTCGGCATCATCGATTTAAATTCAGGCAATTTGTTGAGCATCAAAACGGCCATAGAAAAAGCCGGCTGTGAGTGGCAAGTGGTGCAACAACCCAGACCAGAGCTGTTGACTGCGGTGGACGTTTTGGTCATGCCTGGTCAAGGTCGATTTGCTTTTGTAATGAATCAAATTGATCAGCTGGGTTGGCGTGAATTTTTGCTGGAATGGTGTCGCAATGGTAAAAGACTGGTGGGCATATGTGTCGGTATGCAGGTGTTGTTTGAGGGCAGCGATGAGGATCCAGAAGCCGCTGGACTCGGACTGTTTACTGGCCGTTGTCAGAAGCTGCCGCATCCGAAAACACCGATGGTTGGTTGGGCTCAACTTTCAAGTTTGTCACAATGCATGCTTGCGGTTGGTTCACAAAGTGAATCAGAGCAAGATGCCAATCAAACTAAACCATCGAGTGAAGCCGGTTTTTTGGCGTCGCCAAAAAGAAGGGAAGCGAGATTCAATGTGTACGCCTACTTTGTGAATTCGTTTGCGATCTATGAAAATCCATTTTGTACCGCCAAAGTTAATTATGGTCATGAGTTTTGTGCGGCCGTACAGCGAGGTAATTTGTATGGGTTTCAATTTCACCCGGAAAAATCAGGCCGTTTTGGCCAGGAGTTGATTCAATATGTATGTCAATAATCCCGACTCAAATTCAGACCTGACAGCCAGGGTCATTCCATGCCTTGATGTGGCCAATGGCCGGGTGGTCAAAGGCACCAACTTCAAACAATTAGTGGATATGGGAGATCCGGTTGAGTTGGCGCAAATGTATGAACAACAAGGCGCTGATGAGTTGATATTTCTGGATATCAAGGCCTCGGTAGACAAGCAGCAATCGGCATTGGATATGGTTTATCAAGTCGCCACCCACTTGTCGATACCTTTTGCCGTCGGTGGAGGCATCAAAACACTGGATGATGTGCATCGTTTTTTTAATGCCGGTGCGGATAAAGTCACTTTAAATACCATGGCTGTGGAAAAACCTGAGCTGATCAATCAAATCTCAACACAATACGGCTCACAAAGTATCGTGGTGGCAATTGATGTCAATATCGAAGCCGATGGTGAGTTGGCCATCTATACGCATGGTGGTTCAAAAAAAGTGGCTACGCCCTATCAACAGTGGGTCAATGAAGTGGTCGACCGTGGTGCCGGTGAAATTCTGTTGACTGCGATGCATAAAGACGGCACTGGCAGTGGTTTTGACACCGAATTACTGGCTGCTTTTGGTGCCGATTTTCCGGTGCAGGTCATCGCCTCGGGTGGTGCCAAAGGTCCACAGGATTTCTTGGATGCCATCCTGGCTGGTGCCGATGCGGTGTTGGCCGCAGGTCTGTTTCACCGCGGTGAATATACAGTACGAGAAATAAAAGAGTTTTTAATTAATAACAACATAAAAATCAGAAATATTTAAGATAATTAAAAAGTGGTTTCAGCTGTTGCGCATAACAAGGCGTGAGTGCGCACAGAATGTGAACGTATAAACTGATACGTGACCATTCGAGCACGCTCATAACGCGGTTATGTACAACAAATGGAAGCACCACTGGAGAACACATGTTAATACCGAGTATCGATCTGATGAATGGCAAAGCCGTTCAATTACAACAAGGCGACAAAAAAATCATTGAACGTGAAGATGTTTTTGAATTATTGGAAGAATTTTCACTGTATGGAGAAGTGGCCATCATTGACCTGGATGCTGCCATGGGCAAGGGGTCTAACCAGACGCTCATCGAACAACTGTTGCGCAAGAGGCGCTGTCGTGTCGGTGGTGGAATCAGGGATTTGGCCACAGCGAAAAATTATTTAGCTGCCGGTGCCAGTAAAATCATCCTCGGGACTTCGGCCAGTCAGGACTGGGTTAAAAAATTACCCAAACAGTCTTTGATTTTTGCCATTGATGCCAAAGATGATTATCTGACCACCCATGGTTGGCAACAAACCCAGGACATCAAAGTCGTTGATATCATAGCCGACTGGGCCAAAAACTGTGGGGAATTCCTATATACCCAGGTGAAAAAAGAAGGGATGATGCAGGGCATTGATCAACAACGCATCAGCGAAGTGATTCAGGCTTCACCCATTCCAGTCACCGTGGCTGGTGGCATCACCAGTTATCAAGATCTGCAATGGATTAATTCGCATGGGGCCAATTCTCAAATTGGCATGGCCATTTATTCTGGTAAAATGAACTTGAATGAAGCACTGATGTCTTTGGTGGATTTTGAAAAAATGCCCTTGGTTCCTACGGTGGTGCAAGACGTGAACACACAAAAAGTGTTGATGCTTGCATATTCCTCCAAAGAATCGCTGTTGCATGCTTTACAAACCAGAACGGGTACTTATTATTCCCGTTCCAGACAACAATTGTGGACCAAAGGTGAAACCAGCAACCACACTCAAAAGCTGGTGCAAGTAGATGTCGATTGTGATGGTGATACCTTATTGTTTTTGGTAGAACAACAGGATAATGCCTGCCACTTTGATCGCTACTCTTGCTTTGCCAGCCAAACCAAAGATTATTCTTTGGCTTATTTGGATGAAGTGCTTGAATCACGAATGGCAAGTGATGCAGGTCAATCATTTACCCAGAAGTTGTTTGCCAGTGAAGCCTTGCAAATAGAAAAGCTGAAAGAAGAGTGTGATGAATTGATTGAGGCCAAAGACCACAACCATGTGCGTTGGGAAGCTGCGGATCTGTTGTTTTTCACTTTGGTGATGGCCAAGGCCAAAGGCGTCAGTATTGAAGAAATTGTTAACGACCTGCGGAGTCGAAACCATGAGCGATAACCATCAAAAAGTCAGCGATTACATTCGCCCAGAATTTAAAAATAAAAAGAAGATAGAGGAAACGGTTAGCAAAATACTGGAAAAAATTCGACTCCATGGCGACAAAGCCGTTGATGCCATCAGCGAGAAAATTGATGGCCAACAAGCTCGATACATCGAACTGAAAGCCTTTGCTGAATACGATCTAGAACCCGCATTAAAAGACGCCATTCAAAGTGCCCATCGCCGGATTAAAAAGTTTTGCCAATTTCAAATCAAGGATTTGAAAAGCGATCAATACAGTGATGAGATGGGAGAGTTTGGTTTTGTGTATCAGCCCATCGAGTGCATAGGCGCATACATTCCAGGCGGCCAATTTCCGTTAATTTCAACGGCTTTGATGACGTTAACTCCAGCTCAAGTGGCCGGCTGCCCAACTCGTGTGGCTTGCTCACCTTCAGACCATCCAGCTATCTTGGCCGCTGCCAGCTTGGCTGGTGCCACCCAGTTTTTACATGTAGGTGGTGCTCAGGCGATTGGCGCATTGTCTTATGGTTATGATCAAACACCACCGGTGAATTTAATAGTAGGGCCAGGCAATGCTTTTGTTAACCAGGCCAAAGCACAAGTGCAACACCGCACCCAAATAGATACCTTGGCAGGTCCCAGTGAATTATTGATTTATGCCAACTCGGTTAAAAACCCGGAATGGTTGATGTACGATGCTTTGGCGCAAGCCGAGCATGATGCCAATGCGGTCAGTTTGGTGGTCAGTGAGTCTGACACGCTGTTAGAAAATCTTTACAACCTGTTGCAAGAGCATGACGCGGGTAAAAAACTTCTGAAACAAAAGGGTATCGTACTTTTATTGGCTGATGACCAAAAACAAGCCATAGACTTTATTAACGACTATGCACCAGAACATTTGATGGTTTGTGACGAGGCCTTGAAGACTGCTTTGTTCAAAAACTACGGTTCCTTGTTTATGGGGGAAAATTCTGCAGTGGCATTTGGTGATTATTGTGCCGGTCCTAATCATACCCTGCCTACAGCAGGCGCAGCCAAGTTCTCAGGTGGTCTGAGTGTGCATCAATTTTTAAAAGTATTGTCCACACAGAAAATCAGCGAAACCGGTCGCGGTGTATTGGCCAATATATCATCAAAATTGGCAGCAGCCGAAGGGCTGGTATATCACCAAAAAAGCGCCGATATCAGGAAGTAGAAAAGCAAACAAATCCTGATATCGGCTGGTCACTTCAAACCAATGGTGTTCAGCAAAAGGAGAGCATGGAACCACTGAACACGTTTAATCGAAGTTCAGTGTTATAACGCGTAAACCTCGATTTGGTTACATTCTACGACTACGAAAAGGGTACTTTGTTTTTCAAAGCATTGACCTTTTTGGTTTCTTCAAAACTTTTTGGGTTATTGGCCAGAATGCGTTGTGATTCGGCTATGTCTTTGAGGTGACTGTTGATTTCCTGGCTTTGGCGCATCATTTTGTAAAAAAATACGGCCATCAGAATGAACAAAGCCATGATAACAAACAGTAAACCAATGATCTTTTCTTCCAACATAACAACACCTCTGTACACGATTGTGTCATCATTATAATTGATTTTCTGCCCTTACTCAGCCAGAATGACGCGCTCAACTTTATGACAGAACAGCGAACATGATTCAACTGACCAATCTTTCACTGCGCCGCGGACACAAATTACTGTTTTCCGAAGCCAGCTTGAGTATACACCCAGGACAAAAAGCCGGTCTGACGGGTGCCAATGGCACAGGAAAATCAAGTTTATTTGCTTTGTTAATGGGACATTTACAAGCTGACTCAGGTGAATGTTCGGTGCCCAAAAACTGGCAAATCGCCCATGTGAAACAGGAAACCCCAGCCCTGGACGAATCAGCCCTTGATTATGTGCTGGATGGTGATGTGGTTTATCGACAATTGGAACAGGCCATAGCCGATGCTACAGAGCAAGGCAATCATGATCAATTGGGTGAATTGTATGCGGATATGGAGCGCATTGGTGGATATGCGGCTCATGCCAAGGCGGGTCGGTTATTACATGGTTTGGGTTTTGGCATTGGGGAAGAACTTAAGACTGTAAAATCATTCTCGGGTGGTTGGCGCATGCGTCTGAATTTGGCTCAGGCATTGATGTGTCCTTCGGATTTGTTGTTGCTTGATGAGCCAACCAACCACTTGGATTTAGAAGCTGTGGTCTGGTTACAGGATTGGCTTAAACGTTATGAAGGGACCTTGTTGTTAATTTCGCATGACCGGGATTTTTTGGATGGTGTGGTTAAACACATTCTGCACATCGAGCATGAAAAATTAACCCTGTACACCGGTAATTATTCTGACTTTGAAAAAGCCCGCATGGAACAGTTGGCACTGCAACAGAAGATGTTAAAAAAAC
>JAGRJR010000066.1 GCA_020442635.1 Lysobacterales bacterium | reverse complement strand
CAGAGGGTAGAGATGTTGAACTTAAGATTTATTATCCAATGTCCTTTGATGTCAAACAGTTCCTGCAACAGGAACAGGGTAAAAGAATTTTAATCATAGGCCACAGTAATACCATTCCAGATATGGTCAATAGACTTTTGGGAAGCAATGAGGAGCCTCCCATGAGTCATGAAAACTATAACTTATTATATATTGTCAATATCGATCAAAATTCCAGGTATTCAACATTGCTGCATATAGAGAACCCCTGACTTTACAATTGCTCAAAGCCATTTTTGAATATTGGGGATTCAACAATGTTTGAGAAAATGACTGCGCCTGCATTGGTGTCAGCGATTACCATATGATCATTGTTAACTGTTACTTTTGCGGCTTCGCCTGGTGTTCTGATTATGTTGATGAGTTGTGGCGATGCCGGGTTTGAAATGTCATAACTTATTACGCCATTGGTTACACCTGTTGCAATATAAACTGTCTGTTCATGTGCCTCTATACCAGAAACAGCCGCTAGTGGTAATTCAGTGGTAGAAACCACAACAGGATTAACCGGATCTGAGATGTCCCAAATTTCAAAACCGCCCGTGCCTAATGACAAATAGACATAATTTCCTGAAATATCAACATCGCTAACTATGTGCGATGTTGTGTGTTGTGCAAGCATAACTGGGCTGCTGACCTGAGTGAAGTCAAGAATGGTTAATTGAGTTGAACCTGTCGCTACTACAATTTCATTGTCTTTTGCTACCCTTTGTAAAGAATTACCTGACCAATGACCTTCCAGCGTGGCACCAAAAGCATCAATACTTAGCCAATCAATTTCATCACCATAGGCTACAATCACTTGATTGGCATCAACAGCAATCACATGAGTGGGGAATCGAAAACCAATGTCGTAAGTTGGAATTGTAACTGGATTGTTGATGTCGCTGATATCATTGATAAACAGATTCAAATATTCATCAGCAGCAACAAGATAATTTCCTGTGGTGGCAACTGCACGAATGACCTGCTCTTTATGCATCCACAAAGCGGTTTCTGGACGAGTTGGGTTGCTGGTGTCAACGACTACCGTTCCTCCGTCTTGTAGTAAAAGTGCTAACGTTGATTCAAACAGTGACACATCAACAGTAGATGCATACAGTTGGGAAAAATTAAGTTCCTGTAGAGTACCCACCGAGCCCATATTTTCAGTGTCATAAACAATCAATTTGTTTTTATCATTGCCATTAAAGGAGCCGCCATCGATAGCCACGATCAAGTGGTCTTTTACAACTAATTTTGGTGAGGTGGTTCCTGAATTATCGATGATTATGGGTTGTGTGGGATTGTTGATATCCACCACCAGCACACCTTGTCCATTCCACTCATCAGCGATTGCAACATGGTTATCAGGAAGTGGTAATACTCTTTTTACCGAAGTACTTACATCAACATGTGCTGTTTCTGTTACTGATAAAGGGTTGGTATTGATGGACGCTATACTGAGTCCTTCCAGGCCTCTCGCTATATAGGCCTGATTATCGATGATTTGAATGTCGGTGGCAGCTGCATAATTAATGTCTCTCAAAACAAGGGTAATATCAGTCAAATCACTGATGTCAAAAACACTCAAGCCATTCTCTTTATCAGCAACAAAAGCAAAACCATCTTGAATTGCAACATCCTCTACAGAGTTAATGCCAACTTCGAAATAATAACCTGAAACTGTTATATTACTGGGGTCTGTAATATCAAAAGCATATAAACCTTTCGGTGTAACAGCACTTATTAATGTGTTGTTGTCTACAAAATCCATACCTTCGGGAGAGCCACCTTGTAATTCTACAGGCAAAGATGGGTTGTCAAAATCAAACCTGCCTAACATAATGGGTGCAGCTGGATCAGTCATGTCAAAAATAGTGATCCATCGCCATTTGTCACTGACAGCAAGCTTCTGTCCATCAGGGCTGATCGCAATGTTATGAACCAAATAGTTGGTTCTGAATGATGATAATAGTGTTACATCACCATTATTGCTAAGACTTGCGGTATGAAGCACGGTTCCTTCATTATAAAACAACAAGTTATTCACCCCATCCGAGTATTTCTCAATAGTGAGTGGTTCCCCGTATGGCCATTGCCCCGCTTCGTTGTAGCCAGGAATTTGAGCTGTGGCAATTGATAAAAACATCCCAGTTAAAATAGATAGATAGACAAAGGTTCTCATGCTGACTCCAAATATGACTTATGATTCATTATCTGTAAGCCATGGTTTTTTTACCTGAAAAAGACCTGAAAAAAACCTGAAAAAAGGTTTAAATGCCAAAACGCAAAGCACACGCTTTGTTTGATAGAATGATTGGATTCTGAATAGATTTGTTATGAAAGCCGCCACAGTAAACAACAATAAAGACCTGACCCAGGGTTCAATTTATAAACACATGATTCGTATTGGCATTCCTGCTGCCATGGGTATGGTTTTCAATACGCTTTATAACTTAACAGATAATTGGTTCGCTGGTAGATTGTCGGATCTGGCATTATCTGGTTTGTCAATTGCCAGTATTGTGTTTGCTTTGTTTCTGGCTTTGGGTATGGGACTACAGTCTGGAACCTCCGCCATGGTTGCTGCAGATCTGGGCAAAGGTGATAAACAAAAAGTCATGGCATGGATCAATTGTTCACACGGTATCACCTGGTTTTTTTCGTTGGTGATTTTATTATTGGGTCTGGCTTTTGCTGATGATTTATTGGCTTATTTGAGTGATGACGCGCAGATTGTGGCCGCAGCCTGGGATTACACTTCAGTGATACTTTGGGGCAATGTGTTTTTTAATTTAACCAGTTGCTTTGCTGGCGCACTGATTGCACATGGCAATACCACCAGTTATCGCAATGTTCTGATGTTTGGATTTTTTGCTAACTGGTTACTCAATCCTTTATTTATTTATGTGTTTGACTTTGGTGTGGCAGGTTTGGCTTGGTCAACGCTGTGTATTAAATTCGGTTCAGCGGTGTATTTACTCAAAGTTTTACAAAACGAAACGGGTTATTTTTCAAAACCGGCCTATGACTTGAACGATTGGAAAGAATTGCTTAAGCAGATATTGCCTGCCAGCATGAATATGTTGACCATCATTATCGGTGGATTTATCACCATTTATTTCATATCTCAATTTGGTGATGATCCGGTTGCCGGTTATTCAGTAGGAATCAGGATTGAACAATTGTTGTTGATGCCAGCCCTCGGATTAAATGCGTCAGTTATGGCTCTGGTTGGTCAGAATTTTGGTGCAGGCAAAAAACAACGGGTCAAAGAAATTTACTACAAATCTCTGAAATTAGCCGCATTGATTTCAGTGGTGTTCATTCCAACCATGATCTTTCTGTCACCCTTAATGATGACACAGTTCTCTGACAATGATGGTATCGTTAAAGTCGGTGTTGATTATCTAAGAATCGATGCGGTGGCTTTTTTTGGCTACATGATGCTGTTCTGTTCAAATGCGGTATTACAAGCCATCAAACAACCTATATTCCCCATGGTTATAGGGATATTGCGACAAATGGTCTTACCCATCCTGGCATTCTATTTGCTGGTTAATGTCTATGATTTTGGCCTATATTCAATGTTTTGGGCCATTGTGGTGATTGTGTTGAGCAGTTCGTTGGTGGCATTGCTTTACACTCAAGGGCGTCTTCGAATGCTGGAAACCAAATCATAAAAGGTGAGGAATCTAAACTGATCGAAAGCCTGAGCTGATTTAAGATTTCTAATGTCATTGCAGTTTCTCGTTAAAAAACTCCAGGGTTCTTTGCCAGGCCAGTTCGGCGTTTTCTTTGTCATAACGACCTGTTGAGTCATTGTGAAAGCCGTGGTTGGCGTTTTTATACATAAACATTTGGTATTCAACCTGATTGGTTTTCAGGTCTTGTTCGTATTCTGGCCATGTTGCATTAACCCGTTGATCCAATTCGCCCAATTGAATCATTAAAGGCGCTTTGATGTTTTTCCGTAATTCTTTGACCGCTGGCGTGCCATAAAAGGGAACGCCGGCAGACAGTAACTGGCTATCGATGGCAGCCAGATAATTGACGATGTAACCGCCAAAACAGAAGCCAACAGCGCCTAATTTTCCATTGCTGAGTGGGTGTGACTTGAGATGGTGAGCAGCGGCCACAAAATCGTTCTGAATTTTACCTCTGTCCAAAGCACTTTGCATGGTCCTGCCTTCATCGTCATTGCCTGGATAGCCTCCCGAAGGGTGGAGTGCATCGGGGGCAAAAGCCAGAAATCCAGCTTTGGCTAATCTGCGTGCCACATCTTTGATGTACGGATTCAAGCCACGATTTTCATGAATCACCAATACCACCGGATAACTGGTTTTTTCAGTGGTGGGTTTAACCAAATAACCTCTACCTTTACCATGACCGTCTGGTGATTCAAATGTCTCATAAGTGGCCAGGATGTCCTCGTCATTGAATGACACCTGTTCTGCCAGCACATAATTGGGCATCAACACCGAAGTCAAAAAAGTCATCGAATAACCGACAGCTGCTAGAGTGCCTAATTTATCCATAAATGCTCGGCGGCTCATGCCTCCATGGGCATATTCGTCATACCAGTCGAAGGCTTCTTGTGGAATGTGGTTTAATGGCTTGTTTGATTTCATAGATACACCTTATATGAGTTCGTCAACTTTATTATAAGACAATTTAGCGTATAAGGCGCAAAGCCAATTGTGTATGGTTGATTCAGGGCTGTTGGACCTTGCTTAGTTGGCATATAATGTTTTATTTAATTCTCAATAAACACAAATGATCAGTCAATGGTTCAAACTTTCAGAACATAATACCAGCATTAAACAAGAAGTGCTGGCAGGGATAAGTACTTTTCTGGCGATGGCTTACATCATTGTAGTCAATCCCAATATGCTGGCAGTGACCGGAATGGATGCCGGTGCAGTGTTTGTCGCGACTTGT
The DNA here is from genome assembly GCA_020442635.1 of Lysobacterales bacterium. Taxonomy (GTDB): domain Bacteria; phylum Pseudomonadota; class Gammaproteobacteria; order Xanthomonadales; family Marinicellaceae; genus Marinicella. Next base: position 13,548 of record JAGRJR010000066.1, on the reverse strand, counting down.
CTTGCCGCAGCTGTAGGTAGTGCGTTGATGGGGTTGTTGGCCAATTATCCAATTGCCATGGCCCCTGGAATGGGTTTGAATGCTTTTTTCACATTTGGTGTGGTTGGTAGTATGGGTTACAGCTGGCAGGTGGCATTGGGTTGTGTCTTGTGGTCTGGTGTGTTGTTTCTTTTGCTCAGTATTTTCAAGCTACGCAAATGGTTGATTAACACCATGCCCAATGCGTTAAAACATGCGATTGCCATTGGTATTGGTTTGTTGTTGGCCATGATTGCTTTGCAAAATGCAGGTGTTGTTGTTAACAATGAGGCGACATTGGTGGGTTTGGGCGATGTGAAGTCTACAGAGGTGCTGCTGGCTTTATTGGGTTTCTTTGTCATTCTTGCACTGCATCACCGCAACAACCATGCTGCCATCATTATTGGTATTCTGCTGGTTACCGTATTGGCCTGGTTGCTGGGAAAAATTGAGTATCAAGGCTTGGTGACCATGCCGCCTGCCATCACACCCACTTTCCTGGCGCTTGATTGGCAAGTGATTCTGGATTTGGCCTTATGGCCTGTAATCATCACATTTCTTTTTGTAGATTTATTTGATACTTCAGGCACTTTGATTGCTGTGGCAGATCAAGCTGACTTATTGGATGACAAAGGTCATTTGCCCAAAGCAGACCAAGCCATGTTAGCTGATTCATCAGCCACCATTGTGGGTGCGGCATTGGGTACATCTACCACCACCAGTTATATAGAAAGTGGGGCAGGGGTTATTGCTGGAGGTAAAACCGGATTAACGGCGATTGTGGTGGCCTTGTTGTTTCTGTGCGCTTTGTTCCTGTCTCCTTTGGCACAAATGATTCCTACTTTTGCGACAGCTTCTGCTTTGTTGTTTGTTGCCGTAATGATGCTCAGCTCTTTTAAATATATTGAGTGGAAGGATGTCAGCGAATATGCACCTGTGGTTCTGACCGCCATCATGATGCCTTTGTCTTTTTCTATCTCTGATGGCATTGCTATTGGGTTTATTTCCTATGTCATCATCAAAAGCCTAACGGGGCAATTGAAGCTAATTCCTTTCAGTGTTTGGTTTATTGCCATCAGTTTTATTTTGAAATTTGTGTTTCTGGATTGAAGTGAGCGGAATTCCTCGAATTTGTCCCATGACATCTGTAAGATAGGGTCGTTTAAAATTGTTGGAAACTGTTTATGAATAAAAAAATACTGTTGGCAAGTTTGATGTTAACGGTCATTCTGGCTGGTTGTGATAAACAAGATGCCCCTGAGTCAACTGAGCCTGTTCAATCACAAACAACTCCTGTTGTTGAAGTTGTGGAAGAGACAAAAACTGTATCACCTTTACAGGATAACTTTGATGCCAGTGCGCGATTGTTGTTCCATGCGAGACCTCATTATGCAACCGTTCTGGGCGTAGATGATTCATTGGCAGGTGGTAAATACAGTAATCGCTTGGATGATTACTCTCCGCAAGCTGAGGCAAAACTAAGGTCTGACATTCGTGCAGTTAATAAACAGTTGGCCAATATTGAAGCCACTGATGCCATTGATGTGGACAACCAAAAAGTGATGATGAATTTGAACCGTTACTTTGCGGGTAATGAAAATTTTGATATTGGTTATATTGATTTATGGATGGGGTTATCACCATTTGTTGTGAATCAAATCAATGGGCCTTTGATTGATGTGCCAAACTACATGGTAGCCAATCAAAAAATTAACTCACTGGATGATGCCAAAGATTACGTGCAGAGGTTGCTAGGTTTTGATGCCTTTTTGCAAGGCGTAATGGCAAAATTATCTTCAGATACGGAGAAAGGTTGGGTTCCGCCAAAAGTCATCATTGAAAAAACCATTGCTGGGTTACAGGCTTTTATTGAGCCGGAAGCCAAAGCACATCCTTTGTACACTGCACTTGAAAAACAATTGAATGCCATTGACGGTGTTGATTCAAGCGAAAAACAAAATCTGTTGCAACAAGCAGAACAAGCCATTGAAAATGGTGTGTACTCAGGTTATCGCCTGTTTATTGAAGCTCAAAAGCAATTATTAGATGAAGCGACCGCTGAGTCTGGAATTTGGGCGCAACCTAATGGTGAAGCTTTTTATGCTGATGCGGTGAAAATGTTGGGTGACACTGACATGAGTCCAGAAGAAATTCACCAGGTTGGCCTTGATGAAGTAGCAAGGATTTCTGCTGAAATGGATGCGATTTTAGTGGCGAATGGTCACACTGAAGGCACAGTTGGGGAACGCATGTTGGCCATCAATGACGATCCTCAGTTCTTGTATGAAGATTCTGAAGCTGGTAGAGCTCAGGTGATTGCTGATTTGAATGGATTTATCGAAGAAATCAATCAACGCATGCCAGAACAGTTTGCCACCAAACCACCTTACGAAGTAGAAGTCCGTGCTTTTCCGAAAGCCCGTGAAGCTTCAGCGCCGGGTGGTATGTATTCTTCACCCAAAATTGATGGTTCAGCGCCGGGAATTTACTGGATTAACTTACGTGACATTAAAGCTGTACCTAAATTTGATTTAAAAACATTGACTTACCACGAAGCCAATCCCGGCCATCATTGGCAAGTGGCTTTGAACCTGGCACAAGACAGTTTACCTATGGTGAGACGCATAGCGCCCTATAATGCTTATGTAGAAGGTTGGGCCTTATATTCAGAAGTGGTCGCCAAAGAAATGGGGATGTATGAAAATGATCCTTATGGAGACTTGGGTCGTTTAAAAGCCGAACTTTTCAGAGCGGTCCGTTTGGTGGTCGATACCGGCTTGCACCATAAAAAGTGGAGCAGGGAAGAGGCCATTAAATACATGGCTGAAACCACTGGAACCGTTGAATCTGATGTGGTTGCTGAGATTGAGCGGTATATGGTGTGGCCAGGTCAAGCTTTAGGCTACAAATTAGGCATGCTTAAAATTCTTGAGTTGCGACAAATGGCTCAGAAAGCTTTGGGTGAGCAATTTGACATCAAGGCCTTTCATGATTTGGTGTTGTTAGGAGGAGCCGTTCCCATGGCAGTACTTGAAGGGAAAGTTAACGATTGGGTTAAAAAGCAAAAAATGCCTCACATGTAACGCCAAATAAACAATGAAGTAGACACAAAAGGTCTACTTCATTGTTGTTTATATTTTTCTTTTTCAACTAAATCTAAGCGATATCTTATTTCTTCGGCCATGCGCTTAACACAGGCTTTGCCTTCCTCAATACATTCTTTGGATTTATGTAAGTGTAAAAGACCAACATCGGTCAATCGGGGCTGTAACAGAACAGTCGGTGGATCGCCCACCAATTTACTGCGTGTCAGATGTGAAGTCATGATGTGTATGGAATTTGAAATGACGTCAATGCCTTTGGGTTCGCGCACGGTTGAACCATCAGAACTGATCAATTGGATGGCTTTTTGAAAACTGGATTTGGTTTTTTCCCAGAAAGTGCCATCATTATTCATATCATTGTCTTCTTGTTCATCTTCTTCATCTATGACTTGATAGCTGTTAATGATGTCAGAGTTTAAGTTAACTGCAATCACGATTTCAGCTCCCATAGCTCTGCATAATGAAACTGGCACAGGGTTAACCAAACCGCCATCTACCAACCACTTGTTATCGAGTGCCACACACGGGAACAAACCAGGAAAAGCCATGGATGACCACAAGGCATCATGAACTGAACCTTCTTTGAGCCAGACTTCACGTCCATTACTCAAATTGGTTGCTACTGCAGCAAATGGCATGTTCATGTCTTCGAAAGTGATGGACTCCAGGCCAATGGTGTGCTCAAACAAGTTTCTTAAATTATTGGCATGAATAAAACCAGCTGCATTGAAATTGATACTGAGAAATTTTCTGATTTTAGACTCAGTCATTGAAATGGCCCATTCCTCGAGTTTATCCAGATTGGAAGTGGCATAACTGGCTCCAACCAAGCTACCAACAGAGCAGCCAGCCACCAAGTCAATTTTTACGCCCATATCTTCCAACGCTCTGATCACACCAATGTGAGACATGCCTCTGGCAGATCCACTGCCCAATGCCAAGCCGATTTTTGGTTTATGTTGAGTCATTTATTGCTGTATTTCTGTGCATAAGTCGTTGCTCAATGTAAAATACACCACATGAAAATTCAATCAAAATTATCCTGTAAATTGACGCGAAATGATGAGCTTTTTGTATCAGCCATTGAAAACAATCATTTACAGTTGGCAGAATTCAATCATCTGGCACATGTTAAATTGGCCTATTGTTATTTGGCCAAGGCAGATTTGGAAAACAGCATAAAAAAAATGACTCAAACGCTCAAGTCATATTTATTGGCTAACGGCGTAGACGGGAATAAATTCCACGTTACTTTAACTCATGCCTGGATCAGAGCCGTATGGTACTTTATGAGAAAAGGTGAAGTCACTCAATCGGCTGATGAATTCGTTCAAACTTATCCAGCATTGTTGAATAAGGATATTTTATTGAGCCATTACAGCCATACGCTGTTGTTTTCAGAGCAGGCTCGAGGAAAGTTCGTTTATCCGGACATCAGCCCAATCCCAGAATAATCAATCTGCCAGCGTCAAAACAAGCGACCTGTTATGAGGTCGGTCTCGATGTTCACAAAGATAAACCCCTTGCCAGGTTCCCAGCGCCAATCTGCCCTGACTGACTGGAATGGTTAATTCACAACCCATCAGCGATGATTTGATATGTGCAGGCATATCATCATCACCCTCGTAATTGTGCTTCCAAGGGTAATCCCGTGGCACCAAAGTTTCCTCAAAACTCTTAAAGTCTTCACGTACCGTTGGATCGGCATTTTCATTGATGGTCAAGCTGGCCGAGGAATGTCTTAAGAAAACATGTAACAAACCGACATCAACCGCTCGGATATCAGCACGGATGGCCTGTTCAATCTGTTCAGTAATTAAATAATAACCATGCCCTGGTGTTTTGATGGTGAGGGTGAATTGTTTCATAGTAATTAAACTTTTAAGTAAGATATAAAGTAAATATGTGTGAATGTTTTTTTAAGTATCTTAAAAAATACTTGCTATAATCAAAAGAAATCATTTCAAAAATTAAGGATGACTGCTTCCAATATCACGACTCAGGATTTGTTGACCATTGATCATGTAAAGCTTGAGGAAAGCCCAGACACTTATCAACAGAATTGGGTGTCGCAATGGATGGTTGTTTTGCAAGCGTGTGATGCCGATGATTTTAAAAGCATCAAAAAAATCCAGGATGACTTGCAGCTATTGGGTCAGGCTGAACAAACTCAAATATGGCAGAGCAATGATCATTTAAAAACGCCGCTGGAACAAATGATGTTGGCATCAAAGGACACTTCTGAAATAACGTCTTTGTTTAGTCAATTGTACGATTGTATTGAAAGAATTAAGCCGCCTACACGCGGTTTTTTCTCGCGTTTTAAAAGTATGTTCTTACTGTTGTTCAGTTGGGAAAAAGATGCCATGGCGTTGTGGTTGGAATCCTACCCCCGTCAACGTCAAAGCATTGATCAAATGACCACCAAACTGAAACGCCACGAACGTCAATTGGGTTTAGACAATGTCAAACTTAATAGTGAATATGATGCATTTGTTGCTCAGCTCCAAAAATTGACACAAGCTCATGACCTCATTGAACGCTTGCAAGCCCGTCTACTTAATGACTCTAATGTACCTTCTGAAAGTCGTTTAATTCAATCTGAATTTGTGCCCTGGATCAATCACAGATTTTTGGACATCCAACAACAGCTGTTAATGGGCAGGCAAACAGCCATGACTTTGGAATTGTTGATTCAACACAACGAGAATCAAGCCAAAGCCATCAGTCAAGTTTTAGGGTCAGTATATAAAGTGATAGAAATAACCGCCAGAATCGCTTTGGTACAGAATAAACAACAGGCTTTAACATCACAGCAATCATTAGGTGCCAAAATTGATGAGGCACAGGTTAAAAGTGCCAGAGCGCTGGTAGCGGAGGCATTGGCTGTAGTGGAAAAAGTTGCCGATGAGGGAGCAAATAGTCGTATTCAAAAAAATATCGATAGTGACTAAATGCACATTGACATATTATGTCGGTATGACATATTATGACATTAAGCTTTTTTGGCTTATGTAACAGGAGAAAACAGTGAACATACAGGATATTGCCATACATTTGTCTCATATCAGAACAGCAGAAGGGTATACCTTTGATTGTCAAACCATAGCAGGTGAAGTTGAGGTTTTACAGGTTGATTTGAATGATGTGGATGGTTTTTCGGTATTTGTCACTAAAACAAATTTTCAAATCATTTGTATTATTTATTTGTGGACCGAAGCAGAGGTGAAGGCGGAAAGCCGAGTTGAAATGCTGGAAATGATGATGGATACCAGTATCTCTATTCCTTTGTCCTCTTATGCCAGGGTAGAAGACCGTTATGTGTTGTTTGGTTCTTTGTCTGTCAATTCCAATATGGATAAAGTGGTTGAAGAAATTATAACTTTAAATGAAAACGCTTTAGACGTGATGGTTGCGATGGAGGACTTTTTACTATGAGCGACAAGAAGACCCAGAATTCAGGTAATGCGGCAGGGAATGTGCTGAAAAAATTAGTTGATGCGGTGAAAAGTGGCTCCCGGGAGCTGAAAGAATTTATTCAAGATGTTCAGGGTACAGACGCCTTTGAACGCGAGATTGAAGATGCTCAGCTGAGACTCAAAGAAGCCAAAGGTGAATTAACGCAAATCATGGCCAAACAAAAGCAAGCAAACCGTGTTGTTGAAATTATTTCTCAGCAGCTTGTTGAACATGAAGTGCTTATCAAAGATGCGATGCAAACCAATGATGATCAACAAGCAATCACATTGGCCAAAAAGGTGGTTGAACTTGAGAAAGATTTGCTGGCGCAACAGGTGATCGTTGAGACTTATACCAAACATGTGAGTGCGCTTAAACAGCATTTAGAACACACAGAACGTGCACTTAAAGATTATGAGCGACAGTTGAACATCGTCAAGACCACAGAGAATATACAAAAAGCCACTGCGGCCATTAAAGAAAATTATGCCACTGAGGATAAAGGGTTTTTGAGTGCCAAAAAAGCCATGTTAAGTAAGGCCAACAGGCAAGCCACTGCCATCAAAGAACCAGAAACATCAAGTTCAATGGCAGTCAATCATGAAACCACTTCTCTAAGTGATGCGCAAGTTAATGAAAAAGTACAACGAGTCCTTGAGCGACTGAAACCCAAAAGTGAGCTTGATGACTGATAAGAAACGAAAAATTCCCCAGAAATGGGAAGACGAAAAAAAGGCCATCAGAGCCACTCAAGTGGCTTTCGATGTGGGCGAGCAAGTACAGTATGTGATCAGGAAGGAAGCATTAGATCGTAACGTCAACCCGTCCGATCGCATCAGACAAATTTTGGGGTTAAAGGTGTTAAGCAAACCAAAAAGGTTGCGGCTTTCAGTTTCATTGAATAATGATGAAATGGCTTATTTGGCCAAAGTTTATCAAGTGGATGCCGGTGATCCCATAGAAATCAAGCGCCGAGCCGCTGAAAAGTTGGTAGAGCATGTTAAAAATACTTTGAACAATAAGGAGTGAGCATGGAACTGTTTTTACAAAATATAACCAGTTTTCCAGTGGTGGTATTTACTTTTCTGTTGGCCATCATTTGTTGCTATTGGATATTGGCGATGATTGGTGCAGTGGACATTGACATGTTTGATATTGACGCCGACATAGACGTTGATGTTGATGTTGATGCAGATGTGAATATCAATACGGACATAAGCAGTGACCTTGATACCGAAGGCTTGGGCGGTGTGATGGGCTTTATGGTCAAGTGGGGACTGACTGGTATACCTGTTACTGTGATAGTTTCAGTACTGATAGCAACTTCTTGGTTGATTTGCTATTTGGTGGTTTCATTGCTGTACCCATTGATTCCCTGGGGTGGTTTTAAATATCTGATTGGTGTGGTTTTACTGATTGTTAGTTTTTTACTTTCAGTACCCGTGACTGCACGTTTAATCAGACCATTTAAAAAGATTTTTGTCTCACACAGTGCTGTGAAAAAGCCCTCGCTTATAGGTATGGAATGCGTGGTAAAAACGGGCAAAGTCAACAGCCAATTCGGACAGGCAGAACTTGAAGATGGCGGAGCTGGAATGATTTTAGATGTCAGGGCAGATGAGGCGCTGAATATCAGAAAAGGGGATTTGGTGATACTGACAGCATATAACGATGATGATGGCAGTTTCCAGGTCAATAAAGTTGAATAAGGGTGGTTTCAGGACAAGTGAAATCATCAAAAACTAATACAATACTTTAACGGAGAGCAAACTTATGAACAGTGATTTATTAATAGCCATTGCCACTTGGGCGGGTATCGTCCTGCTGGCAGTCATCGGCCTGGCTTTGATCGTGATGAAGTTCTACCAAAAGGTGGAACAAGGTCAGGCCATGATTGTAAATACCATGAAAGAAACACCGGAAGTGACATTTACCGGTAGAACGGTATGGCCGGTTATTCACAAAAAGGAATTTATGATCATTTCTTTGAAAACCATTGAAATTGATCGAAGGGGGCATGATGGTTTGATTTGTAAGGATAATATTCGTGCTGATATCAAAGTGACCTTCTTTGTACGGGTTAACAAAACCAAAGAGGATGTGTTGAAAGTGGCTCAGGCCATTGGTTGTGAGCGCGCTTCTAAACAGGCTACCATTGAAGAATTGTTCAGTGCCAAGTTCTCTGAAGCCTTGAAAACTGTGGGTAAGAAGCTGGAGTTTGAGGAGTTGTATGAAGAACGTGATCGCTTCCGTGATGAAATCATCCAAGTGATTGGTAAAGACTTGAATGGTTATGTGTTGGAAGATGCGGCCATTGATTATTTGGAACAAACACCGATTTCAGCTTTGGATGAAAACAACATCCTGGATGCGCAAGGTATCCGTAAAATCACTGAGTTAACTGCTTTACAACACATTTTGACCAATGAGTTTGAACGTGAAGAAGAAACCAAAATCAAAAAGCGTGATGTGGAAGCCAGAGAACGTATTTTGGAATTGGAACGTATAGAAGCAGATGCTGAAGCCAGACAACAACGTGAAATTGCTACGGTCAGAGCCCGTGAAAATGCAGAAAAGGAAAAGATCGAAAGTGAAGAGCGTTTGAAATCAGAAGCGGCCCGCATTGCCACTGAGCAGGAAGTGATGGTGATGGAGGAGAATAAACGCCGTGAAATCGAAGTGGCTGCCAATAACCGCATGCGAGCTGTAGCGATTGAAGAAGAGAAAGTCACCAAGGTCAGACAATTGGAAATTGTGGGTCGTGAACGTGAAGTGGCCTTACAGGAAATCAACAAACAAAAAGATGTGGAAGTTGAGAAGAAAAACATTGCAGATGTGATTCGTGAGCGCATAGCCGTAGAAAAAACAGTGGCTGAGCAGGAAGAACAAATCAACGAGTTGCGTGTGGTGGAAGAAGCTTTGCGTAATAAACGAGCACAGGTTATTGCGGCAGAAGCTTTGGCTGAACAGGAGTTAATCAAAGAAATCAAAGCGGCTGAAGCCAATGAGAAAACCGCCGACCATCGTGCCAAAGAACGCATCATACTGGCAGAAGCGGCCAGAGAGTCAGCAGCCAAAGAAGCCGATGCCAAAATACGTTTGGCCGAAGGTGTACGTGAGGAAGTCGCTGCAGCTGGCCTGGCTGAAGCTAAAGTGATTGAAGCCAAAGCTGCTGCGGAGCAAAAACGCGGTGAGGCCGAAGCGGCCGTGTTAGCCAGCAAACTGAGAGCTGAAGCCGAAGGACAAGAGCAAATTGGCATGGCCAATGTTCGTGTCAAAGAAGCGGATGCACAAGGTGAAGAGCAACAAGCCATGGTTGCGGTGAAAATTAAAGTCGCTGAAGCAGAGGCCATCAGAGAGCGTGGCGAAGCAGAAGCTGCTGTGATTCAACAGCGTTATGCTGCAGAAGCTGCTGGTTTAAAAGAGAAATTCGCGGCCCTGTCTACCATGGATGACAAAGTCAGAGAGCATGAAGAGTTCCGTATGGGCCTGGATATGTCTCATGTTGAAAATATGAAAGCCATAGAAGCCAATACAGGTATCGCTGAAACACAAGCTAAAGTCTTGGCAGAAGCCTTGAGAGAGGCCAATATTGATATTGTTGGTGGTAATGGCGATTTCTTAGAGAAATTCATGAGCTCGTTGGCAGTGGGTAAAGCGGTCGATGGCGCCATTGGCAAAAGTGATATCCTACAAGCTGCTGTCAGTAAAGTGATGAGTTTGGGTTCAGGTCAAAAGTTTGATAAAGATGCGGTGACCAAGATGATTAAAAAATTATCGAGAACCGATGAAGAGACAGAAGAAAGTTAATGACTAAAAGACCATGAGTCGTGATTGGCTCATGGTCTTGCCTTCTTAATCAAACTCTTATTAGATAATCAAGGACAAACAATGGCTGAAAATAACACCATCAACCAGGCAGTCGCTGAAGGCGGTTCTTATGAATTGATTCGCAAGCGCCTGGAAGACCAAAATAAACAATTAGAAAATCAAATCATTGAACTCAATCGTTTGCGTGAACAAGAATTTGGAAAAACGGTTTTGGAAGTGATTGATCGGGTACGGGTTCGCACAGAAAACAACTGTACGCCTCGCGATATTGTGCGTATCAATGGTCAATTGTTATTTGGCTACAATGTGTTCATTGGCCTGAAAAAAGAAACCAAGGTTTCTGATGTATTTGCTTTATATGGCCTGCATGAAAATGAAGGTAAATTTGAAGTCAGGGAAGAGCCCATCGCAGGCACCTTTTTGGATGATGAATTGTTCGTTAAGCAATTTCAGGAGCTTTACAGTTATTACAAAAATACCCATTTGGTACAACTGAGGGTGGTGAATCAGAAGTTACTGGCGGCTTTTCAAATCGGTGAAAAAATTGGCGACATCCGAGTGTTTCGTTGGGGTATTGGATCCAATAGTGAGGTTAAATACATTGATGACCGAGGTGAACGTGACATCGAATTGCCTCCGTCTTATGATTTTGAATGGCACAAAGTTTCAAGGGAAGCCTTCGTTCAGGGTAGGCATCCGCATGTGTCCATTTTGGATGAAGTGTTTGTTGAAACGGTTGGTGGTGATTTAACCATTAAAATTGAAAACAACACCGAAGATGGTGAAGGCATCTACCGTGAAGATGTCGTAGAGCCTAATCAATCTTTGGAAGATGCTGAAATTCACTATGCCAAGGTCAATGAATTGATTTTGCTTAAGATATTGCCTTACAAGGAAGAAGTCTGGCGCTATTTTGTTTTTAATACACGCAATAATGATGTGCTTCGCATCGATGAAATCGGTGATGCATGTGTGCTATTGCCAAACGATCACGGCATCATTTTTCCAGGCGGTTATTACTTACAAAGTGGTGAGTCAAAAGTATTTGCTGAAGATATGAAGGGACTAAAATTTAAACGCCGGTGGAATTCTCCCAACGGTGAAGATGTGCTTTATGTGTTTTATGAGCACCATGAAGGTAAGTTTGCCCTGTTTTCCTACAACATGATCCGCAAGGAGCTACAAAGCCCCATATTAGGTGATGGTTATTCATTGTATGACGATGGAAAAATGATTATTTTTCGTTCTGAGTCCACCGAACCGTCACGCATTCATCCCATGCAAATTTGGCAAACACCGTATACCAGTGATGAATACAATGCCCAACACAGCAATGACCAGTCTGAATTGGCCACCATTGGCAATGCGGAATTGGTACAGGGGATTTCAGAATTATACGGAATTTCCAAATTAATCAGTGAGCAACAACCCAGTGTTGTGGTTTATGAGGATTTGATTAAAAACATTCAAAGGGTTTTGGATGGTTATTATTGGTTAAGCAACAAAGAACTGGGAGATTTTACCAGTCGTTTGAAACAGATTGGTGAAACCTCTGAATTAGTATTGGATGAGTTTGAAAAGGTTAAATCGATCAATCAAGAGTCAGCCAAAGCCTTGCAAAAAACACAACAAGATTTAAAGGCGCTGCTTAAACTGATCCAAATATCAAATTGGGACACGCCTGAACCTTTTGTAGATGGACTGTTACAACTCAAACGCCAGAAGGGCCATCTGTTGTCCTTGCGAGAGTATCGATACATTGACTTACAGGAAATAGACCGCTTGAGCGATCAGGTGAGTCAAGAAATTGATTCATTGGGTAAGAAAACAGTCAATTTTCTTTCCAAGGGCAATGCCATGCAACACTACCAAAAAGTGGTTGAGTCAGTACATCAGCGCATTGCAGGAATCAAAACAGTCAAAGACCTCAAGCCATTGATGGATGAACTTGATGGCATGAGTTCTGGTTTGGATGCCTTATCAGAGGTGATTAATGGGTTGGACATAGATGACACGCTGCAGAAAACAGCCATACTAGAATCGGTGTCCAAAGTATATAGCCGCATCAACCAAACCAAGGCACACGCCAAACTCACCATCAAGGAATTGGCTGCCCATGAGTCGGTCGCAGAGTTTGGCGCACAATTAGCGGTTTTGTCACAAAGTATCACCAGTGGTGTGGCTGTGGCAGAAACACCAGATGCCTGTGATGAGCAGTTGGCTCGATTGTTGGTTCAATTGGAGGAATTGGAAAGCCAGTTCAGTGAGAACGAAGCCTTTTTGGAGCAAATTCTCACCAAAAGGGAAGAGTTACACGAAACCTTTGAAAACAAAAAACAAAGCCTGATTGACCAAAGACAGCGCAAAGCAGAAAGTGTTCAATCAGCGGCCTCCAGGGTGCTCCAGAGCATTGAAAGAAGGTCATTGAAATTCACAGATACTGATGAGCTAAACACCTACTTCTCATCCGATCCGATGGTGCATAAAGTGGCAGAATTAGCCATCCAGTTGCGAGAATTGGATGACAACGTTAAAGCCGATGATGTTGAAGCCAAATTAAAGGCTGTCAAGGAACAAGCCATACGAAGCTTACGTGACAAAAAAGACATTTTCGAAGACGGTGGCAACGCCATAAAACTGGGCAAGCATCGTTTCAGTGTCAATACACAGGCTTTGGATTTGACCTTATTACCCAAGGATGACAACTTGGTCTATCACTTGTCGGGCACTGAATATTATGAGCCAGTGGAAAATGAGCAGCTCAATGGCCTGCAAGAATTCTGGCAACAGTCATTGAGTTCTGAAAATAAAACTGTTTACCGTTCTGAATATTTGGCTTATTCCATTTTTACAAAAGCTTTGTCAGGTGAAATTGAAGTGTTAGTTTTAACAGTGATGTCAGCTGCAGAACTAGAGGAGTTTGTTAAAGAATTTGCTAGTCCTTTGTATCAGCAAGGTTATGAAAAGGGTGTGCATGATCATGATGCAGCAAAAATCCTTCGAGAATTATTAGATGCGTATAAACGAGCACCTTTGTTGAAGTTTGCTGCTACGCCAAGGGCATTTGCCACTTACTTTTGGGTAAACAACAAACAAACAGCAATAAAAAATGCTTTTGTGACTCAAGCACAAACGG
>JAGRJR010000065.1 GCA_020442635.1 Lysobacterales bacterium | reverse complement strand
ATTCAAACACCCCATGCACAATACCTACTGCCCGTGCACCTTGTTGTTCCAATGCCTGAACCAATTGTTGATTGACCTGATACATTACGGGTCTGATGACTTTCATACTCTCTTCATCGGTAACCCTGATACCATCCTTCTTAATCGTTTGAATGTCTGCCTCATGCAAAGCCTGATCGAGCTGCACACCGGCACCATGTACCACAATGGGATTCAAGCCCAAATTTGCCAACAGGGCCAAAGATTCAGCCAATGTGGTTAGTTCCTCAGCCAGGATACCACCGCCCACTTTAACCACCGCGAAATTCATTTGGTCCTGGCTGTGGTAACGTTTCAGATAATGTTTGGCCTCCTGACTGCTGGTCAGTTGATTCAAAGCACTGTGAATGATTTTTTTGCTCAATTGGTCGCCTTTCATGACAGCACCTCTGCATAAATCTGATAACACTTCAAAAGTTGTTCTTTGGTAACCCATTCATCAACGGTATGAGCTTGTGCAATGTCACCGGGGCCCAGCACCAAAGCAGGAATACCTGCCTGGCTGAATAAAGCAGCCTCGGTCCAAAAGTCAACCGCTGGTCCTTGCTCAATGCCATTGGACTCACAAAACTCAATCGCCTTTTGACTGACATCCGGTGATTCGGGCAAAGCTGGGGCCAACATGGAGCAATGCCATTGTGCTGCCTGACCCGATTGAATCAGCGATTGATAAGCTTGGAGTGATGAAGAGCCAGCAGGCACTCTGATACTGAACCCCAATTGGCATTGTTCAGCGATCATGTTGTTCTTTTCTCCGCCTTTGATGTAACCCAGGTTAAAACAAATCCCTGCTGGGTTATTTGTAGTTTGCTGTTGCTGGGCTTGTTGCAATGCAGTATGTAACCAGTGATTGGCCTGATGCACCGCATTTCCAGTTAAAGCATTGACCGAAGAAGAATGACCGCTTTGGCCATTAAACACTGCATGTGCTGACACATAACCTCGATGTTCAGTGATGGCCAGACATTGCGTGGGTTCGGCCACAATGACCTGTTTGTAAACCGATAAATCATGCCCATCAATAAAATGCTGGATGCAGCAATTATTGGCCCCTTCTTCATCAGTGGTAAACAACACTGCCATGTTTTGACTGTTAGACTCTGCCAAAGCCATTAAACAAGCTGCTGCACCTTTGATGTCGCAAACTCCTCTGCCATAGAATCGTTCATCCACTTCGGTCAGGCTGAATGGGTCGTGTTGCCAGCCCGATGATACCGGGACCGTATCCAGATGCACATTGAATAAAACATCAGGTTTACCTCTGACAGCATAAAAAGCCACATGACCATCGCCAAAATCTGCCATAGTCACTGTGAATCCGGTTGCTTTGAAAAACGCTTCCAACTCAACAAAAATAGGATCAGTAAACTGAATTTCTCTGGGTGGATTACAGGTATCCTGACTGATTAAAAAGGCCAAATGTTTCTTGATGGCTGCCAGGATGACTTGTTCACCATGGAATGACTGGTCGGTTGTTTGTACGGCCGTCTGGTTCATGACGCTCTCCTGACTTGATTAACTAAAGTGGCACTTTGTCCGGTTAGTTTGATAAAACCCAAAGCTTCTTCGGGAGACCAATTGGCTGATTGGGCATAGACTGATTTTTGATCTTGCACAATGTATGGCGATTCAACCGCTGTGGCCAACAAAGAACCACCTTCGGTGTATAAGGTCACCGTGCCGGTCACATATGATTGCGAACTGTTTAAATAGGCTTCTATGTCATGTTTATGTGGCTCATAGAAAAAGCCCTGATACACCAACTCGGCCCAACGCTCAGCCATCTGTGCCCTGAATTGATTTTGTAGTTTAGAGTTAACTAAATCTTCCAACGCTTTGTGTGCCTGCATCAAACCATCAATACCAGGACACTCAAAGGCAATTCTGCCTTTCAAGCCGATACTGACATCACCGGTATAGATATGCCTGCCAATGCCATAGTTAGCCAGTTGCTGATTCAATTGTTGAAGCAAATCTGGTCCAGCCAAAGCTTCACCATTAAGATGCGTGGCTACGCCCTGATTGAATTCAACTTGCATGGTTAGCGGCAAATCTGGCCATGCATTTTTGGGCTTAACCCAACACAAGCTGTCTGCGGTGGGCGCCTGGAACTGGTCAATTTCACTGCCTGAAACGGTGACACCCAGCATGTTTTCGTTGATGGAATATTTTTGATGCTGACTGGAAGTTTCAAAACCAGCTGCTTTTAATACATGCAATTCATGGTCTCTGATATTGCCGGTAACTTCAGCCTGTAAATCCCTGATGGGCGCGATGATTTGATAATCACCCAAAGAATGAACTGTTTGATCAAATCGAAACTGATCATTGCCCATCGCCGTACAGCCATGGGCAAAATACACCGTGTTCAAATCATCGCACAACTGTAAACATAACTTGACGATGACATAACGATCTGAACACAGCAAAGGGTATTCATCTCGCATTTTGGCTTTTGACCAAATCAACGGCTTAACAAATTCATCCCAAATGGCTTGTTGCGCATTAATGGTGTGGTGCTGCTTTGATCCTAGTGTGGCCGCTCTGTTTTCAATGGCTTGGATTTCTTCTACACTGACACCGCCGGCGTTAACAAATACCGTGTGCACATCGTGTCCATGTTGGGTCAGTTGATAAAGGCAATAGCTGGTATCCAATCCACCAGAAAAAGCCAGAACGATGGTTTTTTTATTCATGATTCATTCCTCTGTCTTGAGTTGTTGACCCATCAAATGCATCATCAGGGCTTTTTGTACGTGTAATCTGTTTTCCGCCTCTTCCAAAGCCACACAGTAATCAGCGTCCATCACTTCATCGGTGGCTTTAATATTTCTTCGCAGGGGTAAACAATGACTGAATTTGGCCTGATTGGTCATGGCCATCTTGGATCCATCAACAATGAAGTGCTGGTAATTTTTTCGCTGCTCAAATTCAGCCTGAACATTGCCATAAAAAGGCAAAGCACCCCAGCTTTTGGCATACACAAAATCAGCACCTGTATAAGCGGCTTCAATGTCATGGGTGACGGTAAATGTAGCGGCATGTGCTTCACATTGAGCCTTGGCAGCGGCTAAATAATGGGCATCTAACAGGTAATGCTCATTGGGACAAAGCAGCGTCACATCCATGCCAAACTTACTGCTGATTAGCAAGCCTGAATTGGCCACTGCAGTATTCAAGGGTTTCGGATGATAGGTCCAGGTCAATAGGAACTTTTTGCGCTTAACTGTTTTCAGGTGCTTTTGTATGGTCATCATCAATGCCAGCTCCTGACAAGGATGTACGATGGTTTCCATGTTAATCACCGGCACCGAAGCATGTGCTGCCAGTCCTTTGATTTTATGGTCCAAACGATCAACCGACCAATCCTGAAAAGCAGGAAACGCCCTGATGGCAATCATGTCGACATAAGAGGACAACACGCCTGCGACCTCTTTGATGTGTTCTTCTGGGGCACCATCCATAACGACACCCGGTTCAAACTCAATGCCCCAGGCATCCTGGCCTGGCTGCAGTACAATCGCCATACCACCCAATTGTTGCATTCCTAATTCAAAGGATGTTCGGGTACGCATGGAGGGGTTGAGAAACAACAAGGCTATGGATTTGCCTGCCAGGTGGTTTTGTAGCGGGTGCTGTTTGAGGTAACTGGCATCATTCAACAAATCTTGCAGGGCTTGTTGACTCCAGTCTTCGGTGCTTAAAAAGTGCTTTTTCATCGTTTTTCCTGTTAATAAACCTTAGGGGTCTTTATCAGGCCAAAACGCCGGGTATTAAAAAACCCGGCTCTTTGGCCGGGTTTTTAAAATTAGTTTTTCACAATCTTACACGCCTAACCAAAGAGCCTCATTATCTCTACCGGACGGCGACGACGAACAACCACTGCACTGCTTTGAGCAGGTGCATTGTTTAAATTAAACAGGTTGTCGAAGTTGTTGTTCATTGCATTTAAGTTGTGATTTGGCCTAAAGGTAACACACTTTTAAAAAAATGGGCAAATGTTTTTTTGTTATAAGGAGGTTTTTGATATGTTATAGTTCTTGCTAACTTCTATATAATCTACCCATGAAATCCATTGCCACTTTATTTTTATTGATTTGCTTATGTAATGTGAATGCAAAAAAACCTTTTGCAGAAAATAAAGAAACGATTAAAAACCTCGAAAATCTGTTTGTTTTTACTGACGCATTGATTCTTGATGATTTTGGACAAAACATCAGAGGGTTGGATGTTGAGCATAATTATGAAGTTAATGATAAACTTTATAATTACATTAAATACTATCTCTCTGATACCTTAAAAGCCAAAGTCACTCATGCACACTCTTCGGTAGGAATGAACCAAGAAGGATTTGTCTATGCTATTGACACATATAATAAAAACAACAAAATAAACCTTCCGTTAAGCAAAGCGTCAGAATTCACAAAAATACAAAATTCTCAAGTTGAGCGTGTTTTTGAAACAATGGACTACACTGCTAAAAGCAGAAAAGCAAATAAAGAGTATCAACAGAAGTATCAGACACATCAACCTTTGGATTTAAGCAATTTAGAACTGAAAAAAAATGAAGCAGCCCTTTTCTTTTTAATTGAAGGCGCAAAAGTTCCTGATAAGAAAAAAGGCCAAAAAACAGCACTTTCATTGTTACTTTCTTTGGGTAACGCATTTGTTATAGAGCTATCAGTTTACCGAACTTATTTACTCATCATTGATAATGAGGGTAAAGTTTTGTGGGCGTCTATTGCAGGCAAGCCCGGTAATATACTTGAAGAAGATGATTTAACCTCAACAATGTGGAGGTCATTTAAAAAATTTCCAGTCAGAATAAAGAACCGGACAGTCAGATAACAAAATAAACTAAATCAAATACCGCTGCACAACCACGCCATCGGACTCAATTTCAGAATCCAACACCCCGCCACAAGCCATAATCATCCGGGCAGAGGCAATGTTTTCTTGATAACAATGCACATGCACGGGATTGATCCCTTTGTTTTCGGCTTGCTCCAAAGTAAGTTGTAATAACCGGACACTTAAACCTTGCTGGCGGTATTTGGGCCTAATGCCAAGACCAATGTGGCCACCAGCAGTTCTTAATACGTCATTGAGCTGATGACGCAGGTTTGCAGCACCCAAAATTTCATCACCTTGTACCAACCAATAAGTGGTACTTGGCACATAACCTAAGGGTAAATTGACTCCCTGTTCAAAGTCAGCAATTCTCTGCAGCATCGCAGGGAAATCATGGTGGTCAAAATCCATGGGAAACGGATAACGCTCTTCATCGCCCAGTTCTACGATGTAGGCCAAATAACTTGATTGGTATTTGATGTGTGGTTTAACTAATTTCATATTTATCTTTGACTTTGGACCGCCGGCGGCTCGCTGGCTTAGTTCATTATTTGCTTTGGTGCCGGCGATCCCTTAAAACCCTTTGGGTATCGCATCCAATAGTTTCTGCGTATATGGCTTTTGAGGATTGCGATAAATTTCTTCAGCCGTGTTCAGTTCGACGATTTTACCCTGATTCATTACGCCCACCCGGTCGGCGATAAAATTGACCACTGATAAATCGTGTGAAATAAAGATATAAGTCAAACCATGCTGCTCTTGTAAATCCAATAACAAGTTCAATACCTGTGCCTGTACCGAAACATCCAAGGCAGAAACCGATTCGTCACAGACAATAAATTCTGGGTTTACTGCCAAAGCCCTTGCTATGGCAATGCGTTGCCGTTGTCCACCAGAGAATTCATGTGGATAACGATTCAAAATATCTGGATTCAAACCCACCTGTTCTATCAATTCAGCCACTCGCTGCCAATTTTGTTGTTTACCCACTGCGGCATGATGGATAGACAAAGGCTCCATAATGGCATGACCAATGGTCATCCGCGGATTCAATGTAGCAAATGGATCCTGGAAAATGATTTGCATCCGCGAGCGTAATTGACGCATGTTGGCAGCTGTTTGCGCAAACACATCGACACCATCAAACAACACCTGACCACTGCTGGCTGGTTGCAAATTGAGAATGGTTCGGCCTAAGGTGGTTTTACCACAGCCCGATTCTCCCACCAAACCCAGGGTTTCGCCTTTTCTAACGGTAAAGCTGACATCATCAACGGCTTTCACATGAGCTTTCACTCGGCCAAATAGGCCTGACCTTATCGGAAAATACGTTTTGAGGTTGTTGACTTCAAGCAACACCGGATTGTGGCTTTTATCGCTTTTGATTTGCGGTTGTAGTTGCTCTGCGCTGGGTTGCCTGGCTTCGCCTGATTCGCTCATAAAATCAGCCACAGTCAGCAATCGTTTTGGGTTGTCATGTAATTTGGGACGACAAGCCAGTAAGCCCTGACTGTAGGGATGCTTGGCATGACTGAATATTTCCGCAGTGGTCGCTTGTTCCACTTTTCGACTGCGATACATCACCACCACTTCATCAGCCAAATCAGCAATCACCCCCAAATCATGGGTGATGAACAACATGCTCATCGACAGCTCTTGCTGTAGCCGCTGTAACAACGCTAAAACTTGTTTTTGTATGGTGACATCCAGTGCTGTGGTGGGCTCATCACAAATCAGCAATTTAGGCTCGCATGCAATGGCCATGGCAATCATGACCCTTTGCTTTTGTCCACCCGATAACTCATGAGGATAGAATCGCACCCGCTTTTGTGGGTCAGGAATACCTACCAGATCCAATAACTCGGTGGCACGTTGCCAGGCCTTTTTTTTACTGAGTTTTTTATGCAAGCGCAGCACTTCAGCAATTTGATAACCCACGCGAAACACGGGATTCAACGAGGTCATCGGCTCCTGAAACACCATAGAGATGTCATTGCCGCGGATTTTTCTGAGTTGCTTTTCAGGCAATTGCAATAAGTCCTGACCTTCAAATACAATCTGTCCAGCAGGAATGCAGCCAGGAGGCTCTTGAATCAAACGCAGTATAGACAAAGCCGTGACCGACTTTCCGGAACCACTTTCACCCACCAATCCCACTGTTTGTCCATGCTTGATTTCAAAGCTCAAATCATCAACGGCCTGCGTCACGCCTTGCTGCGTGCGGAACTCAACACAAAGGTTGTTGATAGATAACAAGGGTTGTTGGATTGTTTCAGTCATTGGGTCTGCGATTTCCTGGTTGGCTGGTTTTGCATTTGAGGATCCCAACGGTCACGAAGGCCATCACCCAAAAGATTGAATCCTACCAGTGTCAGTGACAAAAATAAAGCCGGAAACCACAATGACCAAGGCGCCAATTCCATGTAACTGGCTCCTTCATTCACCAAAGACCCCCAGGAAGTCATCGGTTCTTGTATCCCCAAACCCAAAAAGCTCAAAAATGATTCAATCATAATCACCTGAGGCACAATCAGTGTGGCATAAACCACCACCACACCAATAAGATTGGGCAGTATATGTTTTAATACAATCAAGCGGGTGCTTTGACCAATGGACCGAGCCGATTCAACAAAGGCCTGCTCTTTCAGCACCAAAGTTTGCCCTCGAACGATGCGCGCCATGTCTAACCACAAATAACAGCCAATAGCGGTAAATAACAACCAGATATGCTGTCCGAAAAACACCAGCAATAAAATCACCAGGAAAAGAAAAGGCAAGGCATAAAACACATCCACCAATCGCATCATCGCCGCATCAATGCGACCGCCAGCCATACCGGCAACCATGCCATATACCACCCCCAAAACCACACTCACTACAGTTGCTAATAAACCGACCAACAACGAAACCTGCCCCCCTTTCAATGTTCTGATGTACAAATCCCTGCCCATCACATCGGTGCCAAACCAATAGGTCTCATCAGGCGCACTGGCCATAAAATCCCAATAAATGGTTTCCGTGTCAAACTGTGCGAATAACGGTCCAATCACCACTGCCAGCACCAAACAAGATAACAACAACAAACCCAGTCTCAGCTTTATCATGTGCCTTTCACCCGTGGATCAAGGTAACGGTAAAGTAAATCCACCAACAAGTTAAACAACAACATCATCAACCCCATCACCAGCACCACACCCAGCACCAAGGTATAGTCTCGATTCAAAGCACCTTGCACAAAATAACGCCCCATGCCTGGAATACCAAAGATTTGCTCAATCACCACCGAGCCAGTCATCAGCCCGACAGCTGCAGGTCCCAAATAACTGACCACCGGTAACAAAGCCGGTTGCAAAGCATGTTTGAACACCACTTCAGTGCGCGTTAAGCCTTTGGCTTGTGCGGTGCGCACAAAAGGTTGTTGCAAGACTTCCAGCAAAGCACCCCGTACCAATCGGGCGATGGCAGCTATGTAAGGAAAGCTCAAAGCAATCACTGGCAAGACTAAATAGGGCCAATCACCACCTTGCCAGCCAGCCACAGGTAACCATTGCCAATGCACTGCCAGCCACAAAATCAACAGTCGCGCGATGACAAAATTGGGTGTACTGATACCTATCACCGCCACAATCATGGCCACCAAATCAGGCCAACGATCGGCATAACTGGCTGCAATGATTCCCAGCAAAAGGCCGCAAAACAAACTAAATATCAAAGCACAAAAACCAATCTGCAAAGAAACCGGTAAACTCAGGCCAATCAATTGATTGACAGAATGATCGGCATATTGAAAAGATGGGCCCAAGTCTCCGCTGAGTACAGATTTGAGGTAATTGGCGTATTGTTGATGCAAGGGCTGATCTAATTGGTACTTTTGCGCCACCAATTGTTCCACCTCAGGTGGCAGCTCTCGCTCCTGATCAAAAGGTCCACCCGGCGCGGCACGCAGTAAGAAAAACGTCAATGTCAAAATCAGCCACAACACCGGAATACTCCAAAGCAGCCTTTTAACGATGATGTTTAGCACCTCTTTATTTTCGTCATTCCCGCGCAGGCGGGAATCTCCTCCAGTAAATAATCAAATATTTGATTCATATAAATCAACCCAACCTGGATTAAGTTCTGATATTAATTTGTTTTTCCAGTCCCTGTTCCATTTTTTAATTTGTTTTTCCCTTAAAATTGCCTCCTCTATTGAATCATGTCTTTCAAAATAAACCAGCTTATCTACATTGTATTTTTTTGAAAATCCATCGACCAGTTTTTTTTTGTGCTGCCAGATCCTTTGAATAATCTCACTGCTAACACCTATATATAAAACTGTGTTATGTTTATTGCTGAGGATATAAACAAAGCCATTCTTCATGGGTTTATCTTATCAGATTGAGGTGGCTTTGGGGGAAGGTCTACTCTTTAGAAATTCACTATCTGCGCATTGCAGTCTGATAAGATCAAAACATAACCATTTAGTCTTTTATATTAAGATAGGAAGACCCTGAAAGGACAGGCACTCTTCTAAAATTCAAGTAAATGGTTTTTCTCAGGAGATTCCCGCCTGCGCGGGAATTACCGAGAAGGTATGGTTATGAATTTAACCGAACAATAGTGCGCCTACGCGGGAATGACTCTTGAAGGAATAGTTGCAATCATATTTCAGCAACCTCAAAAACATCAACCCAAACCCAAAATCACATCACTGATTTTTTCGGCCATCATTATGGTCGGTGCATTGGTATTACCTGAAACCAACGTCGGCATGGCGGAGGCATCGACCACACGCAGACCTTCTATACCATGAACTTTTAATTCTTGATCAACCACTGCCATGTCATCAGAACCCATCTTACAAGTACCGATTGGATGATAAATGGATTCGGCTTTGTTGCGGATAAATTCCACCATTTGTTTAACTGTTCGGGCATCATTTCCTGGAAAAATTTCTTCATCTCGGTACGGGTCAAATGCCTTGGCCGCAAAAATTTTACGTTGAATCTTAAAACCTTCTAGCATCAAACGAAAATCATTTTCAACGGACAGATAATTGGGTTGAATGTGTGGGTAATCTTCTGGATTGGCCGACTTGAGCTTTATTTCACCACGGCTTTCTGGTCGCAATACACACATGTGCAAGGTATATCCACTCCCTTTTAATCGATTTCTGCCATGATCATCCAGCATTGCTGGCACAAAATGAAACTGCAGGTCTGGTCGATCGTCTTTTGCCATTGGACTTTGCCAAAAGCCTCCAGCTTCTGCCACATTAGAAGTACCTGGACCTTGTCTGAGCAAATAATACTTCAATCCCGCCAAGAATTCATTGGTGGTGTCGTAGGTGATTTTTTCCTTACATCGCTGAACCAAGCAAACATCCAAATGGTCCTGTAAGTTTTTACCCACACCTGGCAATTCATGATGACAACTGATGCCATGCTCAGCCAGTTCTTTCCGGTTCCCTATTCCCGAAAGCATCAGTAACTGAGGCGAATTAATCGCCCCACCTGACAATATGATTTCATTACAGGCTTTGACTTCAATTTCTTCACCTTTTCTTTTAACCACTACCCCAGTGGCACGTTTACCTGTAAACAGGATTCTTTGTGCCAAAGTTTTCGTCCAAACCGTCAAATTATCTCGTTTAATGGCTGGTTTTAAAAACGCCTGTGCCGTTGAATGGCGCTGACCATTTTTGATAGTCAGTTGGTAGTATCCAAAACCACGTTGCCTTTTACCATTAAAGTCATCAGTCTGATCAAATCCCAATTCCTTGGTAGCTGATAAAAATACATCACTGAGGGGATTGGTGTATTTATGATCTGTGACTGACAACATCCCCCCCTGATTGTGAAATTCATTGTGAATCCTTTCATTGTTCTCACTTTTCAGGAAATAAGGCAAAACATCATGACTACCCCACCCTGGATTACCTTGTGCTTCCCATAAATCATAGTCCTTTCTATGCCCTCTACAATAACACATGGCATTGATTGAAGATGAACCGCCTAAGACCTTGCCACGAGGCCAATACAGCTGGCGACCGTTTAATCGAGGTTCTGGTGCTGTTTGGTAGTTCCAGTTTACTGACTTAACACCTACCAACCTGGCTAAACCAGCAGGCATATGAATCAACGGGTTCCAGTCCTTACCACCTGCCTCAATCAGCAAGACACGGTAATTCTCCTCTGTTGACAACCGGTTGGCCAAAACACATCCGGCTGAACCGCCACCAACAATAATGTAATCAAATTCTCTCAAGGGTTTCGTGTGATTAGTTCAAACGTTCGTTATTATATCGTAACAAGCCTCCCAAGTATCTCATTGTAAGTAAAATCATCCCGTTTAATGTAACCGCTCACCAAAAGCAGTAAAATTTAACCAAAAGTTGGCCAATTGGGAGGAAATCATGAAAATTCTGATGTTGCTGGTACTGGCTGTTGCCGGTTCCTTTGGCGGTTTTGTCATTCACGTTCTGACTGTAGAATGGCTGCCTGAATGGATTGGCACTCAAATGCAAGGTATACAACTACAACCCTCCTGGAATGTTAAATATCTCGCAGCCTTTACCTCCATTGAATACAGCTTATCAACGATGTTTATTTATGTGCTGGCCAGAAATAAACTCCTCAAACTCGGCCAATTTAAATCAGCGTGTGTTATTTCTTTGATTTTGTTAACAATCAATGCGCTACTGATTCGACAACCGTTGATGGATTTTGCCATTGGCAATCCCATAGATGTGGTATTGGTGCAAAATGCTTTTAAGTGGATGCCCTGGATACTGATGGCTTTTATCATTGTTTACGGTTATGAGTTGATTCAAAAAGCAACTGTCACCAAAAGCCCTTCAAACAATCATCAAAGCATGGATTGAACATCAGTTCTTTTTACTCAAAACCACCCCGAAAAATTAAACCTTCCTATGAGAGCAACTGTCCATTCAAAACAAAGATACCATCACTCATGAAATTTCTAAATATCCTTAAATCACTGATTTTTATTTATTTACTGTTATGCCTGGCTTTGTATTTTTTACAAAAATCACTGATATTTCACCCCACAACTGAAACACCTCATTCTTTTGGAACCACAAAAATTACCAATCAAAATACCATTCTGGAAACCGTGGTTACCAATCAAAACTTTGAAGATGTGATTTTGTATTTTGGCGGCAATGCCGAGAATGTCATTTACACAGCCGCAGATTTCGAGACACATTTCAAGAACCAGGCCACCTATTTACTGAAGTATCGTGGCTATTCTGGTGCTTCTGGAACACCTGAAGAACAGGCCTTGTATTCTGATGCGTTGACAGTTTTTGATGAGGTCGTCAAAAACCATAAAGGGAAAATCACCGTGGTAGGACGCTCTTTAGGTTCTGCAGTGGCCACTTTCCTGGCTGCCAACAGAGCGGTTGACCAATTGGTTCTAATCACACCATTTGACAGCATTGCCAATGTTGCCAAAGAACTTTTTCCTGTATTTCCGGTCGACTGGTTACTGACCCAGAAATTTGACTCAAAATCGAGAGCCGACAAGATAAAGGCACGGACTCTTGTGATTGTTGCCGAACATGATGAAGTGATTCCCAGGTCAAGAACTGATGCATTAATAACGGCGTTGCCAAATAATAACCGAGCCGTTATTACCATCAATGCAGGGCATAATGACATTGATTTAAAGCCTGATTACCACGCTCAATTATTACAGTTTATGGAATCCAATTAATCACAGATAGCCCTATTTGAAAAAATCCAAACCACCCCCATTTTAGTTGCTATCTACAAATTTAATTGGAAATTATGAACTTTAATAAATTAACCACCAATTTCCAGCAAGCATTGAACGAAGCACAATCCATTGCGGTAGGCAAAGATCACAACATGATCGAATCTGCGCATGTTCTGGCAGCGATGCTGGCTCAGGAAAACTCATCCATCAAACATGTGTTGATGAAATCAGGCGTTAATGTAAACTTATTGCGCCAAAGCCTTGATGAAACCATCGATATGATGCCAGTGATTGGCGAAAACACCGGGCAGGTCAACCTATCCAGCAACCTGGTGAAAGTCTTGAATCTGGCTGATAAATTGGCGCAACAACGCGGTGATCAATACATCGCCAGTGAACTGTTTGCCCTAGCATTAATGGATTCCAAAGACACCACCGCACAATTGCTCAAAAAAGCCGGTGCGCAACGTGATTCTTTGGAAAAAACCATTGACGATATTCGTGGTGACAGCAAAGTGGATGACCAGGGTGCTGAAGAAAATCGCCAGGCACTGGAAAAATACACTGTGGATTTGACCGCACGTGCTGAACAATCAAAAATGGATCCCATCATTGGTCGGGATGCAGAAATCAGACGCACCATTCAAATTTTACAAAGACGCACCAAAAACAATCCGGTCATCATTGGCGAACCTGGTGTGGGTAAAACTGCCATTGTTGAAGGCCTGGCACAACGCATTGTCAACAACGAAGTCCCTGAAGGTGTCAAAGGCAAACGTCTGTTGTCACTGGATTTGGGCGCTTTGATTGCCGGTGCCAAATATCGCGGTGAATTCGAAGAACGCCTGAAAGCCCTGCTCAATGATTTAAGCAAGCAGGAAGGTCAGGTGATTTTGTTTATTGACGAATTACACACCATGGTCGGCGCGGGTGCGGCCGAAGGTGCGATGGATGCTGGCAACATGCTAAAACCCGCTTTGGCGCGCGGAGAATTGCATTGTATCGGCGCCACTACTCTGGATGAATACCGTCAGTACATTGAAAAAGACAAGGCTTTGGAACGTCGTTTCCAAAAAGTCCTGGTTGATGAGCCTTCGGTGGAAGACACCATTGCTATATTACGCGGTTTGAATGAACGTTATGAGGTGCATCATGCGGTTGAAATCACTGACCCTGCCATCATTGCCGCAGCGACTTTATCACACCGTTATATCACTGACCGAAATTTGCCAGACAAGGCCATTGACCTGATGGACGAAGCGGCTTCGCGCATTCGCATGGAAATTGATTCCAAACCTGACAAAATGGATAAACTGGATCGTAAACTGATTCAACTGAAAATGGAGCGGGAGTCCTTGTTGCGTGAAAAAGACAAAGCCTCTAAAAAACGCCAGGAGGAGTTGGAAACCAACATCGAAACCCTTGAACGTGAGTACTCGGATCTGGAAGAAATTTGGAACAGCGAAAAAGCGGCGGTACAAGGCACCACGCATTTGAAAGAAGAATTGGAAGAAGCCAAAGCGGCTTTTGAAGTGGCAAAACGCAGCGGTGATTTAGCCAAGATGTCTGAATTACAGTACGGAAAAATACCTGAGCTGGAAAAACAGATTGAAC
Source organism: Lysobacterales bacterium (assembly GCA_020442635.1). Lineage (GTDB taxonomy): Bacteria > Pseudomonadota > Gammaproteobacteria > Xanthomonadales > Marinicellaceae > Marinicella. Next base: position 4,578 of record JAGRJR010000065.1, on the reverse strand, counting down.
AGGCCACTGAAGTGGACATGAGTCATTTCAAGTTATTACGTAACAAAGTGACAGAAGCCGAAATTGCTGAAATCGTTTCCATGTGGACCGGTATTCCGGTGGCTAAAATGATGGAAGGCGAAAAAGAAAAACTGTTGCACATGGAATCAGCCATTCATAAACGCTTGATTGGCCAAGAAGAAGCCGTGAAAGCAGTGGCTGATGCCATCAGACGTTCCCGCTCAGGTTTGGCAGACCCCAATCGTCCCATCGGTTCATTCATGTTCCTTGGGCCAACGGGTGTGGGTAAAACTGAATTGTGTAAGGCTCTGGCTGAATTTATGTTTGACACCGAAGATTCAATCATTCGTTTGGACATGTCTGAATTTATGGAAAAACACTCGGTCGCTCGCTTGATCGGCGCACCTCCTGGCTATGTGGGCTACGATGAAGGTGGTTATTTGACTGAAGCAGTCAGACGCAAACCTTATTCATTGATTCTGCTGGACGAGGTGGAAAAAGCCCATCCAGATGTGTTCAATGTGCTGTTACAGGTTTTGGACGATGGTCGCTTAACCGATGGTCAGGGTCGCACTGTTGATTTTAAAAATACGGTGATTATCATGACCTCGAATCTGGGTTCTGATTTGATTCAAAGTAAAATCAATGACGAATACAAAGACATCAAAGATGCTGTGATGACAGTGGTTGGTGGCCATTTCCGACCAGAGTTTATTAACCGCGTTGATGACATTGTGGTGTTCCACCCATTGAAACAAGAACACATCCGATTGATCGCCAAGATTCAAATCAATAAAGTCAAAAAACGTTTGGCTGCCAGAGATTTGCATTTGGAAATCAGTGATGAAGCTTTGGACTTTTTGGGTAACGTGGGTTTTGACCCGGTTTATGGCGCCAGGCCATTGAAGCGTGCCATTCAAGACGAATTGGAAAACCCTTTGGCCAGTCGTTTGTTGGCTGGAGAGTTTGCACCTGGTGACATTATTCAGGTGAAATTATCCAATCAAAAACTTGAATTTAGCGCAGCCAAACCCCACTAAGGCTGGCAGTTTGCAAGGGTGAGCACTTCACCCTTGCTTTACCCCGGTTTTTTTGGAGAACAACATGCCCATTTATGAATACCAGTGCCAATCATGTGGCCATGAATTAGAAAAGTTACAAAAAATATCTGATGCGCCGTTAACCGATTGTCCAGCATGTGACACTGACCAATTGGTGAAGAAAATATCTGCTGCTGGTTTTCGTCTGAAAGGTACCGGCTGGTATGAAACCGACTTCAAAAACAAAGGCAAAAAAACCGAAAGTAAACCTTCTGACAGCAAGTCTTCGAAATCAGAAGCTTGACAGGACCGCGGGCGGCTTACCAGCATACCCTACCTATAGACTTTCCTGTCTTATCCCTATCATTTTTTCTTAATCTACGAAAACCACTTGTAGGAAAATAACTACAAACATTTCAGATTCTGTGGACAGACTTCCCTCTGGACTCAACGCATAATGTGCACATGGATTGAAACAAAGTCACGGAAAAAAAGATTTTGTCGTCGGTGAGAGAAACACGCTCTTAGACACACTATAGGGATAGCGTCACGGATGATTCATTGATTGTTACATGGACTAACGTCAAGGTACAGGAGTTACCACACTCGGGGATTATGGAAGAAGGCTCGTGTTTGTGCCTTCGCAAATTAACCGCTATCAATTTCGATAGCGGTTTTTTTTGCCCGAAAAAAAACATCAGATGTTTTACAATAGCGCTCATGCGAGCGTTTCTGTTTCAATTTATCATCACCATCAGCAGTTGGATGTCGTTGAAAACGGCCCATAAATGGGCTGGTTTTATCGGTCGTCTGATATGGCACTGGTCAGAAAAGCAACGACGCATCACCCTGACCAATATACGCCTGTGCTACCCAGAACTGAGCGAAGAAGCACAAACAAATCTGGCCAAATCCAGTTTGTCGGAAACCATTAAATCTATGTTTGAACTGGGCGTTATCTGGAAAAAATATGCCAACAATGTTGATGATTTGATTCAAAACATTCATGGCATAGAGGTGCTGGAAAACGCTTTGGCGAAACAACAAGGTTTATTATTGGCTGCACCGCATTTTGGCAATTGGGAAGTATTGAATCTGTGGCTGTCACGGCATCAAGGTTTTTCATTCCTCTACAAACCACCTTCAGAGCCCAAAATTGAACAATTGTTACTCAAGTATCGAGGTCAGGGCGGTGCCAACCAAATCACCGCTGATGCCAAAGGGGTACGAAAGATTTTTGCGGTATTAAAAGCCAAAAATATACTGGCCATTCTGCCCGATCAACAACCGAAAAATGGCCAAGGAGTTTATGCACCTTTTATGGGACAAAGCGCCTACACCATGACCCTGTTCTCAAAAATAGCCAGCAAAACCAAAGTCCCGGTGGTGTTTGCAGTCGCCGAACGGCTACCCGATGGCAAAGGTTTCGACCTGCATTTCAAGCAAGCTGATGACGGTATTTATCAGGACATGGAACAATCCGTACTGACCATGAATCAAACCATCGAACAAATGGTGGCCATCAATCCCAGCCAATACCAATGGACCTATAAAAGATTCAGCATCCAAGCTGATGGTTCAAAACCTTATCAAAAACAAAAATAAGCCTGCTGACCAAAACTTTAAAGTGACCGCAGGCGGCTCTCCGACAACATCAGTAACCAAACATTTGCCGAACAATTTGAATAAAAATCTGGAAAATCACAACCTAAAAAAATCCAAAGGGATGTAGGCTTTAACCGACCTGCTCTCCAATTTTATTCAAGTTGACTGAAGTCAACTACCCCAAATTTCTGACTGAACACTTAGACGGGTAAGAGTGCTAAGAACCCAAAAATTTATCCACGTAATTTTTCAGTGTTTGTAAATAGCCTGCTTCCATGGGGTCTAACCAAATGGCATTGTCTTCTTTGCGCAGCCAGGTCAATTGTCGTTTGGCCAATTGTCGGGTGGCAGCGATGCCTTTGAAGATAAATTCCTCTTTATCGGTTTTACCTTCTAAGTGTTCCCAGGCTTGTCGATATCCCACTGAACGCATTGAAGGCAGATCTGGGTGGTTTTTAGGGTTGGCCATCAGGGTTTTCATTTCATCCAAAAAGCCTTGCTCTAACATCATTTCAAATCGCAAAGCAATGCGCTCATGTAACACGCTGCGATCATTTGGTGAAATGATGATTTTTAAGGTTTCATAGTTCAACGATTGTCCCAGATCTTCCGCATACAACTCCGTCATGGTGCGACCAGTGAGCAAATACACCTCATAGGCACGATTGATGCGTTGTGGATCATTGGGGTGAATCCTCGCAGCACTTTCGGCATCCACTTCCGCCAATAAGCCGTGTACATGGTCCCAGCCGTGTTGTTGAGCCAATGCTTCGATTTTTGCCCTTATTTTTTCATCCGCTTCTGGTAATGAGGACAGTCCATGTTGCAAGGCATTGTAATAAAGCATGGTGCCACCAGCGAGCAAAGGTATGCGATTATGATCAATGCTGGATTGCATCAATGCTTTGGCATCATGGCAAAAGTTCGATGCTGAATAGGGTTCCCAGGTTTCACAGACATCGACCAATGCATGAGGCGCTTTGCGCAGGGTTTCAGCATCCGGTTTGGCCGTGCCAATGTCCATGCCCTTGTAAACCAATGCCGAATCCACAGAAATGATGTCCGCCTGATACTGTTCATGCAATAGAATTGCCGCATCGGTTTTCCCCGCTGCGGTTGGTCCCATCAGGAAAATGGCTTTTGGCTTGGTATCGGTCATTGTCCTCTAAGAAACAATTTATCCAATTGCTTCATATTGAGCTGAGTCCAGGTAGGACGACCGTGATTACATTGATCCGAACGCAAGGTGTTCTCCATATCTCGCAACAAGGCATTCATTTCCATGATGGATAATTGTCGATTGGCACGCACTGAACCATGACAGGCCATGGTCGCCATGATTTCATTGATTTGGGCTTCAATTTTTTGTGATGAACCCAATGCCACAATCTCTGACAGCACGTCTTTGATCAGATTTTCCACATCGGCATTGGCCAACAACGCAGGAATTTTACGAATCACCAGGCTTTCTTCACCAGCAACCGTCAACTCAAAACCCAGTTGCTCAAACCATTGTTGATGGGTTTCTACAGCATTCACTTCTCGACTGGAGACACTCAGTTGAATCGGCACCAATAACTTTTGATGCTTTAACGCATCATCCGCAAAGCGTTGTTTCATGCGCTCATAGGTGATGCGTTCATGGGCGGCATGCATATCCACAATAATCAAGCCATGCTGATTTTCAGCAATGATAAAAACGCCATGAATTTGCGCTTTGGCATAACCCAAAGGCGGAATGTCTTCATTGTTTTCCGGTAACTCAGTCGGCTGACTGAAGTCCGGCATCTGGTCACTGGCTGAAGCGGCCTGATTCAGATAATCAAAACTGGCCTCTCTGACTCCTTGACTGGGTGAGCGGGAATAATTTTGATAACTGGATACACCACCTTGTGATGAACCACCGAGATTCAACCGATGTTGCATTTGTGAA
>JAGRJR010000064.1 GCA_020442635.1 Lysobacterales bacterium | reverse complement strand
AGCAACCCGGCCGTTTGGCCCGGTGTCACTGCATCAGCTTGCCAGGCCAGCTTCACCTGATCAGGTTTTTCTCCCTGGTAGGCATAAGGATCATACCAGCGCCAGCCTGAGAAGAACCGGTAGCTGGAAATCAACTGCTGATCCTGGGTGCGGATTTCCACCCGATACATGCCATAATCAAGTGGCAGTGATACTTGTGTACTGGCATCAGCAGCAATGTTGACCACAGCATTGTAAACCGTTATTTCCTGGCTGTTGTTGCGGTAACCCCAACCATCATCGCCCCAGTGCCAATAGCGTTCCCGGTTTTCCTGAACCAGCATGATTTCGGCCCGCTCCAGATCCACCGCTTCACCAGCCCGGTTTACCGCCAGTAATGACACGGTGTTAGCACGGTTGGGACTGGCAAAACGACCATCCCACATGGGCTTGACACCCACAGCCATGGGTTGTGGCCAAACAGTTTGTTGAATGCTTCTGGCGATCGGGCGACCACCGGCTTCATAGACATTCACATGGGCATTGATTCGCAATGGAAATTGGGTGTTTTGCCACTTGATTGGCAAGGTCAATACGGCGGCGCCGTTCTGATCCAGTTCGCTGGCATCAGTGGTGAAATTACTGTCATAGCTGTTGTAGTGATTGGAACCAAAATGGTAGGCCTCATAAGCATCAAACAGTTCGGTGGTGGCACTGACCGACACAGTGGCATCATAACGGTTACCTGCCGCTGGCGCGCCATACAAATAATCACTTTGAATATTGATGAGCGGTGCCTGCTCAATCGGTACATGAACCGAGTCATTACCAGCTGACAAATCCAGCTTCAAACGCTCAGGCAAGAAATCTTCAATTTGTAGCCGGTAATTAAAAGTACTGTTATTGGCCAGCCGCGCATTGAAAGACCAGGTGCCCGTCATGGCATCTTTCGGAATGGCAAACGATGTTTGATAAAACGCCAAATCGTCACCCAGCCAGTTGATGGATTTAAACAGTCGGTTGTCCGGCCGCCTGATTTCCACCTTGATAGGGCTGGCAGTGACCATTTGTCCATCTGCATCACGCAACAAACCATTGATGCGTACCGTTTCTCCGGGTCGGTACAGGTCCCTTGGCGCGTACAGGAACAATTCCTGGTTGCGATAACTGCGCTTGGCCAGACCAAACTCCGAGAGGTCTAATTTTGGCTGTTGTAACCTGACCAGGTTGATGGCATCACCCCGTTGAGCCATCACATAATTCAACTGATTTGTTTTGCTGAAATCCAACGACACAAAGCCCTGGGAATCAGTCACCCCAGAATCCACCACGTCTCCTTTATGATCGATCAGTTGTACCTGCACTTCCGGATATGACTTGGCAGCCGGAATTTGATGGGTAAAAACGGCCACGGTGTTTTTGTAGACCCGGGTATGTATGCCCAAATCAGTTTGGATGAACCAAGTAGATTCAAACTCATAATCATAGGAAGCATCATCGGGCATCATGGTGACAAAATAAGTCCCCGCTGCTTTGATGGCCTTTATCTGACCAATGGGGATATTATGCTGTTCGGTCTTGTTCTTGACTTCGTTCAGCTCATAATGACTGGTATACACAAGGTCGGCCATTTCTGTGAGCTTTTTGAGGCTGTAAATATCTCTTTTGTCGGGCTGTTGCAAAAACTGATACAAAACCTCATCTTTGACTTTCCAAAACTTGAGCTCTACCGCATCCACATTAACGGCTTCTATGGGTAAATCTTTATCGGTACTCAGCAAGGTGTTACCTTTGGAGACAAAGCGAGCCATTTGCTGTTTTGGCTGGGTGGTCAAACTGACTTTTGAAGCTTGTGACAACAACTTATTGTTCACACTGCTTAAGGATTGACTGATGTTGATTTCATAGTTGGTAACAGCTTCAATGAACGGGTAATACAAAACCATTTTATTGTCGCTGAACAACCAGTCTGTCTTGATGACCTGTCCAGCGGCTTTCACTTTGATCAAAGATTCAAAATCTTGTGACTGTTTCAGCGGCAAATTGAAGTTGATCTGTAAGGCATTGGTGTTGTCATAAATTCCTTCGGAGACACTGAGCACTTTAAACGCTGTCAACTCATTGATAGTCACCTCACTGCTAGTAGCATCAATGTCTGAATCGTTGGCCACAACCGCATCGGTCTGGCTTTTGCTGGTGACCGAATCTTGCGACCGCTGGTCATTGTCACCACATGCCATTAACAAACAAAAAACCACCCATAACGCTGTCTTTTTCATACGCTTTCATTCCTCTTAATTCTGCCTTGTTCACAGTTCACCACCACATCATTACCACCATGTAGCCACGCTTTATCAAACTTTACTCTGGATTCAATCGATCTCTGAGCAATCCATGTTCCAGTATATTTAATTATTGTGTTGAAAAAATGTTTTATTGTGGCAAATTAATGATTGGTTTGTTTTTTGCGAAATACTTCAAACTTGACAGCGCTTTCACATGACTTCAAAACCTGCCATAATGACAGCCATGTTTAATCAAAGACCATACAACAAGCAGTTTTTTTTGTTGACGATTGTGAGCCTTTACCTGTCACTCTGCGCATCGGCTTTAGCGGGTCCTGTAAGTCATTTAAAATCAGATGAAACCCTGGTGTTTTTTAATACCAGTGCCTGGCTGGATGAACAAAGTAAAAGCTGGCACATACCCATCCATGGCTGGATTTATGAACCTGAAAAATCAATCATCAGAAAAACAGCCATTGAAAAAACCTTGCAAATCACTCACAAGCTGACTGTGACAGCACAAAACCGACGCCAATTTGACCGTCGGGTTAATGCATTATTAGCTGACAACGAACGGGGCAAAAAAATCATCATCCGCCTGGCCGACCGAACCTATGCCCTGCCCACTTCCCAGGCCAATGGACATTTTAAGCACATCCTCAAAATCAAGGCTGAACACCTCAACACCACTGAACACCCACTGATAAGCTTCCAGGCTGTGTTACCACCCAACGATAAACGCCAATTTTTCGGTCAGGTCAAGCTGGTTAAGCCCACCGGTTTGTCAATCATCAGCGACATTGATGACACCATCAAAATTTCTGGAGTTACCGATCGCAGAACACTGTTGGACAACACCTTCTATCAACCCTTCAAGGCAGTACCAGGCATGGCCGCTATGTACCAGCAGTGGCTGTCAACTGATGGTGCGTTGCATTTTGTTTCCTCCAGCCCCTGGCAACTGTATCCTGAGTTACATGAATTCATTGACTCAGCCGGTTTCCCTGTGGCTGACTACGCACTGAAATCATTTCGATTCAAAGACAAGACTCTGATGAATTTATTGGCCAAAAGCACCGAAACCAAGCCACCACAAATCACAGAGATTCTGACACGCTACCCGAACCGCCGTTTCATATTGGTGGGTGACAGCGGCGAATATGACCCTGAAATTTACGCCCAAATACAAAAAAAGTATCCCACTCAAATTCAACTTATATTGATCCGCAATGTCACTGAGGAACGAGTGGACAACAAACGCTTCCAAGCCTTATTCAAACACCTCGAACCACATCAGTGGCAATTGTTTAGAAATACTGAAGAAATCAAATACACAACCAGGTAAATACGTTTTCAATATTGCTGGCTTAATTTCAAATCCACTAGTGATTTAACACCACCCGTGTGATTAAATCGCCTTTGAATAAAATCACAGAGTACTAACAATATTGAAACCATTCGCCAATGATCACTTTGCCCAAAAGGTGATTTACCTGTTGCCTAAGAAAATTGGATCAAGCCTTTCAAGAATTGAAAACAACTATGAATCGCTTTGTGTCAAAATTTGAAAATCGGTTAAGCAATTTTATGTAAGATGACCGATACGCAGAATTATTTACGGGGTCTATACAAGCCAATTTTCAACACTTAACTCCTCAAGAGTACTTTTTCGTTTCATTTAGCTGCAAACGCTGTTTAGTAACTTTTGACATTGTCTCTCGTTACATTGGCAACGATCCATTTAAATAATTTTGATAAATAAAGATGAAGATTATGATGAAACAACCACTATTGAGAATACTGTGTTTGATGCTTCTTTGCAACGCTGTATGGGCTGAAAATCTTTCCCTCAATGACAGGCTTGCAGAGGCTGCAAAAACACATTCATATACCATAAGTTTTGAGAATGGTAAATTTTCAGGTTCTGGCTGGGACTTTCTGATAAATGCAGGGATGCGTTCTCAATTCTTTCTTTTAGGTGAAGAGCATGGAATAGCGGAAAACCCTAAATTAGCATCAGCACTTTTTAAAGCATTGGTTTCTTCAGGTTATAAGTTTTTTGCAGTAGAAACCTCACCTCAAATGGCTGAAGCTATGGAGAAAGCTGCAAAAAGTGGCATTGATGGACTTAAGCAGTTATTTAAAGATGGCCAATCAAAAGTAGCTTTTTTTGGCATGCGCGAAGAAGCTCAGATGATTGTTGATATTGCTCAGACTTTAACTGGTGCAAAAGGCTATCTCTGGGGTTTGGACTATGAGGTTTTGGCTGATAGGCATTTAATATCAACTCTTGAAAGCAAGAACAAAAACAAATTAGCCAAATTAAAGTTAAAAGAGCTTAGAAAAGCTTCAAATGAATCATGGTCAAAATACCATGAAAGTAAAAATCCCGGTTATATTTTTAGCTTTTCTGGCGATCCAGAATTAATAAGAAGCTTACGCAAGACATGGAAAAATGCGGATGATGAAGCACAGGGAATTATGAATACTTTGGAAAAAACTTTAAACATTAACCAACTTTATATTCAAGGTAAAGCCTGGGATTCAAATAAGCTCAGAGCTGATTTGATAAAACAAAATTTCATTAACTATTGGAATTTCAAGGAAAAAAACACCAAAGTATTTTTTAAAATGGGTGCATCACATTTGATTAGGGGCCGCAGTCATACTGAAGTATATGATATTGGTAATTTAATTCCTGAATTAGCAATATTGAATGGAAACAAGTCATTTAATGTCATGATTTTACAGGGTAATGGTTCTAGCACAGCAGTTTTTGATCCAACAGAATTAAAGTACATCAAAGGACCACCAAAAGACAAATATTCTGATGGGTTAAAAGTGTTAACTGAACAAGTTTCACAGGGCAGTTTTACCCTGATTGATCTCAGGCCACTAAGAGCAATCATGTCATGGAACAATACTGAAAACGTTAAATTGAATCAAGTTATTCATGGTTATGATGCCTTACTTGTTATGACAGACTCAACGGCTTCAAGTGACTTGTTTGAGAGCACCAAGTAATAAGTGAGAAGAATACCTATGCCTGTCCCTTAACGAATATGTATGCTTACACCTGAAATTAAGTATTAGAGACCTTTGCTCGACTCTGGGTAATTGGACAAAGGTCTCTATTAATATTTTTTAGGACTAACCCAAATTCAATGATAAGAGCCATGTCTGATTTGGCGATTATTGCACATCAAGAGATATGCTTGATATGTCAATTTCAGGTTCTTCGATAACCTTCTTTTCAACCAGTTGTTTGCCAGGCTGATCAAGAGTTAAGTCATCGACAGGGATGTCTGGTGTAGCTATTTTCTTTTGTTTAACAATGATTGAACCAACTTCTTCCATCTTGAGTTTGGACAAATCAATATTGGGAATTTCTACCTCCTTGGGTTCCACAATAGGGTCTTCAGATTGGTCGATAAATATATGATCAATGTCAACTTCTGGCGGATCAGCTTGCGGCTTATCTTCAAGCTTATCAAATTCAACATCAACTTTAAGATGTCCCGTTTCAATATGACGATCCGGTGCAGTGACAGGCTTTAGAATTCGGGTACCTGGATCATCCAGGTGCCATTCTTGTTCCTGAGCCGACTCTTCTTCCATGACATTTTTCACCAAACTGACCCTAATGCCTGCCTTTTTCAGGACGGCACGGAAATGGTTGGCTTTATCCATGCTCATGGACTTTTTCAGGGTGCGTTCCTTACCATCAAACATGACTTCCACCTTGGCAGGAGGCAACTTGAACAGCTTGGCAAAGTTTGCTTTGGCAGTTGCCAATTCCACATTTCTTGCAGCTTTTCCTTTGAAAACTACTTTAAAAGTTTGTTCACTCATAATATGACTTTAATCTCCCATCTTGTTTATACCACAGGTCTTCGCACCATTTAAACAATTCCCTTTTGAAATTATCATCATTTTGGTAGTTTTTGTTCAAAAGCGCCTCTGGAATAACAGTTTTTTCACATCTGACGTGAGCTGCCTTAAAATTGCCACATAAATATTGCCAGACTGTCGGTACACGTTGTGGGTAGGCAACGGTGACCAACAACAAGGTTCTCATTTGACTGCCCATAGCTCCCATTACAAAGCCAATCCCGCCAGCCTTGGGTTTTAATAAATACTGATAAGGTGAGTTTTGTTGTTGCTGTTTAATCTGAGTAAAACGGGTTCCTTCAACAAAGTTGATAACTGTCGTTGGAAAATATTTAAATTTTTCGCAGGATTTTTGAGTTTGTTCCATATCCTTACCTTTCAAGTGTGGTTTTTTTGCCAAAGTTTCTCGGCTGTAGCGTTTCATGAACGGAAAATCCAGCGCCCACCAGGCTAATCCCAAAAAAGGGACCCAAATCAGTTCTTGCTTGAGAAAGAATTTCAAGAATGGAATTTTTTTGTTGAAAACAGCCTGTAAAACCGGGATATCAACCGTACTTTGGTGATTAGCGACCACCAGATACCACTGATCTTTGCTCAGCTTGGGCATTTCATCCACAATAATTTTATTACCATGTATCCAGCGATGGGCTGTGGAGTTAACTTGGATCCAACTTTCAGCGATCCACACCAAAATCTTTGACACAACAACACGAATGGTTGTTACTGGTAACAGTAACTTAAACACGGCAAACAGCAACAAAACTGAAACCATTACCACAGTATTGGTCACAAAAACGGTTGTCGCCAGCAGGCCTTTAATTTGCTGAATCATTTCAATTCCGTTGATAATTTCAGTCAATCATATGTTTATAACAACAAATTACAAGGCCAACGCCCGTTTTTTAGGTATTTATGGTGGACATCAAGAGAAAAAAATAGATAATATATCTCTTTATCCGCATTAAGAGATATATTTAATCATGAGCAACTATTTATTTACTTCAGAGTCAGTATCTGAAGGCCACCCAGATAAAGTCGCAGATCAGATTTCTGATGCTGTTTTGGACGCCATCATCAAAGACGATCCCAAAGCCCGAGTGGCCTGTGAAACCATGGTCAAAACCGGAACAGCCATCATTTCTGGCGAAATCACCACCAGCACCTGGATTGACCTTGATGATCTGGTCAGGGATGTTATTGTAGGCATTGGTTATGACAACTCAGATGTCGGCTTTGATGGCCATACTTGTGCGGTGATGTCATTGATTGGCAAGCAGTCACATGACATTAACATGGGCGTTGACAGAAGCAGTCCCGAAGAACAAGGTGCTGGCGATCAGGGACTGATGTTTGGGTATGCATCCAATGAAACGGATGTTTTGATGCCTGCCCCAATTACCTATTCACACTTACTGGTACAAAAGCAGTCTGAAGTACGTCGAGCTGGCACGTTACCATGGTTAAGACCTGACGCAAAATCACAATTAACTTTCCGTTATGAGAATGACAAACCCGTTGCAATTGATGCGGTGGTACTTTCAACACAACATGATCCTGATGTGTCTTTAGCTGATTTGCGTGAAGGCGTGATGGAAGAAATCATCAAGCCTGTGTTACCAGCCAACTGGGTTGATAACAACACCAAATTTCACATTAATCCAACCGGCAATTTCGTTATTGGCGGTCCTGTTGGTGACTGTGGTTTAACCGGAAGAAAGATCATTGTTGATACCTACGGCGGTATGGCTCGCCATGGGGGCGGTGCATTCTCAGGCAAAGACCCTTCAAAAGTGGATCGTTCTGCTGCTTATGCCTGTCGCTATGTAGCCAAAAACATTGTGGCTGCCGGTTTAGCAGATCGCTGCGAAGTACAGGTTTCTTATGCCATTGGTGTGGCAGAACCTACTTCAATCAGTGTTACCACATTTGGCACCAACAAAGTGCCAGAAAGTACCATTGAACAGTTAATTCGTCAGCATTTTGATTTAAGGCCTTACGGCATCATTACCAGCCTGGATTTGTTGCGACCTATTTACCAAAAAACAGCAGCCTACGGACACATGGGCCGTGAAGATGCTGATTTTACATGGGAAAAAACCGACAAAGCAGACTTGCTCAGGTCAGAAGCTGGCCTTTAATTGCATACCATACAAATATAAACGAATTAACAGAGAAAATTATGACAACAGAAACCATTAAAAACATCAAGCCTGATTATGTTGTTGCTGACATCGGCCTAGCTGATTTTGGCCACAAGGAAATCCGCATTGCTGAAACAGAAATGCCTGGTTTGGTACAAATCCGTGAAGAATACAAAAACCGACAGCCACTGAAAGGTGCTCGCATTGCTGGTTCATTGCACATGACCATCCAAACAGCTGTTTTGATCGAATCATTACGTGCGCTTGGCGCGGAAGTGCGCTGGGCTTCTTGTAACATTTATTCAACTCAAGACCATGCCGCTGCTGCCATTGCCGATCAGGCCATTCCAGTTTTTGCCATCAAAGGTGAAACCTTGGAAGAATATTGGGAATACACACACCGCATTATGGAATGGCATGATGGTGGCGCACCTAACATGATTTTGGACGACGGTGGTGATGCCACTTTATTGTTAATCTTGGGTAGCAAAGCTGAAAAAGACGCCAGCATTTTAGATAATCCAGGATCAGAAGAAGAAACACATTTGTTTGCGTCAATTAAAAAACGTTTATCCAGCAAGCCAGGTTGGTACAGCAAAACTTTGGCTTCCATCCAAGGCGTAACTGAAGAAACCACAACTGGTGTTAAACGTTTATATGAAATGGCTAAAACCGGTGATCTGCCATTCCCAGCGATCAATGTGAACGACTCTGTCACCAAATCGAAATTCGACAATTTATACGGTTGTCGTGAGTCTTTGGTTGACGCCATCAAACGTGCTACTGACGTGATGGTAGCAGGTAAAAAAGCCGTGGTTTGTGGTTTTGGCGACGTGGGTAAAGGTTCAGCTGCTTCATTGCGCGCTCTGGGTGCGATTGTTTCGGTCACTGAAATTGACCCAATTTGTGCCTTACAAGCTTCTATGGAAGGCTATCCAGTAGTGGCTTTGGAAGATGCCGTAAAAGACGCTGACATTTTTGTGACTGCTACAGGTAATTATCAAATCATCAGTTATGAGCACATGAAAGCCATGAAAGATCAGGCCATCGTTTGTAACATTGGTCACTTTGATAACGAAATCGATGTGGCCTCTTTGGAAAAAAATTGTGAATGGGAACCTATCAAAGATCAGGTGGATCACGTTATTTTCGAGGATGGCAAACGTATTATTCTGTTGGCTCGTGGCCGTTTGGTGAACCTTGGCTGTGGTACTGGCCATCCTAGTTTCGTGATGTCTAACTCTTTCACCAACCAGGTTTTGGCACAAATCGAGTTATTCCAACACGGAGATAAATACAACAATGACGTCTTTGTGTTACCTAAACATCTGGATGAAAAGGTGGCTAAACTTCACTTGGAAAGGGTTGGCGCCAAATTAACCACCCTGACTGAAAAGCAAGCCAAATACATTGGTGTAGAAGTGGAAGGCCCTTACAAGCCAGAGCACTACAGATATTAATGTCATTAACTTTCAACAACTTGTTTGAATTAAAGCCAGGCTTATGTCTGGCTTTTTTCATGGGATATAACAATTATGAATAAGCACAATTTTGGTTTAAGTTTTGAGTTTTTTCCACCCAAAACAGCAGAACAAAAAGTCATCCTGTTAGACACACAAGCCAAATTACGTGAATTGAATCCAGATTTTTTTTCGGTTACCTTCGGTGCCGGTGGTTCAACCATCACAGCTACAGCTGAAACCGTACTGGAATTAAAACAACACGACACACCGAAAGTCATTCCGCATCTGTCCTGTATGGGCGGAACCCCGGATGAAATAGAAGCCTTATTACAACAGTACCTCGAACACGGCATCACAGATATTCTCGCATTGCGAGGCGATGTCCCCAGCGGTATGGGTTCAGTTGGTTATTTTCGTTATGCCAATGAACTGATTGAATTCATTCATGAGAAATACCCGAACACATTCAATATCACCGTCGGATGCTATCCTGAAGTACATCCTGAAACTGAAAGTTATGATTCAGAAATTAAGTACTTCAAAAAGAAAGTCGATGCCGGAGTTAATCGTGCCATCACTCAATTTTTCTTTAATCCTGAAGCCTACTTTAATTTTGTAGACCATTGTGAAAAAGCAGGTATAGACACTCCCATTACACCGGGAATCATGCCTATCACCAATTTCAGTAACATCAAAAGATTCTGTGGATTTTGTGGCACCGATATGCCTCGTTGGTTGCAATACAAATTGCAAAGCTATGGTGATGACCGCAAATCAATACAGGATTTTGGTACTGACTTCACCATAAAACTGTGCCAACAATTGTTGGATCAAGGTGTCAATGGCATCCACTTTTACACCCTGAACCGAGCCAAAGCAACTTTGGATGTAGTCAATGCCTTGCAATAATTCCAAGCACAATTCTTTTTCGCCTGATACTGAAAGTTGTTAAATTAGTTAGCCCTGAAAAAGACCATTCCGGCCTTTTTCAGATTCGGTGAAGAATCTTACAGTTGCAACTATTAATCCGCTCTACCTTTCAGTACAATAATTCTCAGCGTTTAACTAAAGTGACCTTTACCCAATTCACGTACAATGACAAAAAGTTTTAAAAAAAACCACTCAGCTTTGAAGAACTTGCCAATAATAGCGTATTGGACTGTGTTCTTCACTTTGATTGGTCCTTTATTAACTCTTTTTTTCAGTTGCCCAGAATCGAACAAAAGTCTCTAAAGATATCATGAAAATCATTCTTACTTTATTACTGTCTCTGTCATGTCAACTCGTACTAGCCGCTTGTTCTGATGAACAGGTTTTTGCGGACAACACATTTCCAGAACTGACCATTGAGACCTCTTTAGGCAATGTTGTGATCGAGTTGGATCGTAATCGGGCACCAATTACAGTGAATCATTTTTTACAGTTGGTTAAAGGCAAGGCCTATGATAACAACTTATTCCACCGGGTGGTTGCAGATTATGTGATACAAGCAGGTGCATATAAAGCTGACTTGTCAGATGTAAAAAGCTGTGGAACTATATATAATGAATCGGGTAATGGCTTAAGTAATGACCGGGGAACCATTGCTATGGCTCGCTATGATGACCCCCATTCTGCCAGCAACAGCTTCTACATTAATGTCAAAGACAACCACAATTTAAACCCCAATAAGAAATCATGGGGTTATACGGTGTTTGGTTATGTGGTTTCAGGTATGGATGTGGTGGATCAAATTGCACAGGTTAAAACCGCTTTTAATAAAGAATTGGATGCAGAAAACGTGCCAGTCGAGCCTGTTAAAATCATATCTGTGAGGATGAACTGATGAGTGAAGATTTCATAACTTTTGATAAAAATGACAGCTTGTGCATCATTTATGTGACTGGAGAAGTGGATTTATCTAATTCCTCTGAAGTCAGAAAAACCATTCTAGGTGCGTTGAAAACCACTCCTGAAGTCGTTGTTAATTTATCTCAGGTGGCTTATATCGACTCATCCGGCATTGCCGCCATGGTTGAGGGTTTACAGTTTGCCAACAGCAACGGTAAAACCTTTAAACTCAGCCAACCAAGCCAACAAGTCAGCTCTATTTTGGAATTGGCTCGATTAGATCAGGTCTTCACCATTGAGTAAATACCTTATCAAACGCATCGAATCAGTTGGCATGTGGTCATTTCAGGCCATTGAGCGACTTGGTTTTGCCATGCGTTTATTCTGGGACAGTTTTTACTGGTTACTCGTCGGTAGACGTTACAAACAAAAAGTCCGCCTCCGTCAGGTTGTGGAGCAAGTCAGGGTCAATGGCTTTGATGCCTTACCAATTGTTACCGCTTTGTGCTTTGTGGTTGGTATGATGTTATCCATTCAACTGCTGTATGCGTTGTCAGATTTTGGTGCAGAATCACAGGTGCTACTGGCCATTGCCAAATCAGTTACCCGCGAATTTTCTCCGTTGATAACTGGCGTTATTGTAGCAGGCCGTTCTGGCGCAGCCATTGCTGCACGAATAGGTTCACAGGTGGTTTCACAAGAAATTGATGCGTTGAAAGTGATGGGTATTGTTCCGGTTCGTTATTTGGTTTTACCTCCTTTATTGGGCTTGATGATTTCGATGCCCTTGTTGGTTATTTGTGCCGATTTCACCGCCATCTTGGGTGGTGCAATTTTCAGCGTACATAAATTAGACATGAGCATCAGCGCTTATTTGGTCGAATCTTTCAATGTGCTCGTGGTGGGCGATGTGTTACAAGGGTTGATTAAAAGTGTGGTGTTCGGTGTAATCATAGTATTGGTTGGTGCCACCACTGGTTTTTATGTCACCGGTGGTGCTGAAGGAGTGGGTAGAGCCACCACCAGCGCAGTGGTGATTTCAATTTCATTCATCGTGCTGGCAGACATGATTGCCAGTTACTTTTTGACTCAATAACATGGACAACCTCAACAAGAAACAAGCCAATAATGAAACTGTGATTGAGGTCTCCAATCTGGTCACTCACTATGGTATGCGCAAGATTCTTGATGGCGTTGATCTGGATGTTAAGAAAGGAGAAATCAGAGTCATCATGGGAGGTTCTGGTTCTGGTAAATCAACTTTGTTGTGGCATATTCTGGGTTTGTATCAACCCACCAAAGGTCACATTAAGTTGTTGGGCAAAGATATTCATAAAATCAGTTTCAATGATATGCTCAAGTTGAAGCAAGATATTGGCGTTTCATTTCAAAGTGGCGCTTTATTTTCATCGATGACCGTAGGTGAAAACATTGCTCTGCCATTGCGGGAGTTTACCAATTTAGATGAAAACACCATTCGCATCATTTCGAGGATGAAATTAGAGGTGGTGAACTTGGGCGGCTTTCATAAACTCATGCCTTCGCAATTGTCCGGCGGCATGATAAAGCGTGCAGCCTTGGCGCGTTCGATTGTAATGGATCCGAAATTGCTGTTTTTTGACGAACCTTCAGCGGGACTAGATCCGGTGGTGGCTTCTGAAATTGATGATTTGATTCTGTCTTTGCGGGACACCATGGGCATGAGCATGGTAGTGGTCACCCATGAATTAGACAGTGCTTTCAAAATTGCTGATAAAATAACGGTTTTGGACAAAGGCAAAAACCTCATCACTGGAACTGTAGAAGAAATTAAAAATTCTGACAACAAAAGGGTCATGGATTTGTTACAACGCCGCTCAAGGCATGATAAATTAGATCCCAAGGATTACCTCAAGCGACTGACACAGGAAAATTACACACTATCATGAAAAGACACATCAGCAATTATTTTTGGGTGGGCTTGTTTACCTTGACCGTTTCAATCCTGACATTGTGGTTGATGGTTAAAATGACTGGCAAAGAAGCTGATTCGGTGGAATACAGCAGTTATTATCACAATGTAACAGGTTTAAGTTATGGCACCCCGGTTTATTTTGAAGGTTATCGCATTGGACAAATTGAAACCATTGAGCCTGAATTCAAAGAAACCAAACTAGATTTTAAAGTTACCTATTCTGTGGTCAAGGGCTGGAAAATTCCTAAGGATTCCAATGCACAAATCAATTCCGCTGGCTTATTAGCAGACATGTCCATCAACATCAATGGCGGGGAGGCGAAAACTTATTTTACCGAAGGTGACATCATTCCTGGCAGGCCTCCAGCTGATTTGTTTGCACAATTGGGCGAAGTTTCAGACGACATTACCGACATCACCGAAGACAAACTCAAGCCCATGCTCGACATGCTGTATGAACGCTTGGACAGCATCACTTTACAAATTGATGATGGTTTACCTGAGATTATGGGCAACCTCAAAAATTCCACTGCCCAGCTGGATCAAATGATGGCATCAGCGAACAATGTCTTAAGCCAGCAAAACATTCAAAACATCGATGATTTTGTTGCTAACCTGGCTAAGCTCAGCAATCAAATGCAACAATCCATTAAAGCATTGGATCAAGGTTTGGATAACATCAACGGTCTGGTTACTGATGCACGCGGATTAATCACCGGTGATAACTCTGAGATGGCTGAAATATTAAAAACTGCATCCAAAAGTATGCTGGCTTTGTCCAACAAACTCGATAACATCACCAATGAACTGGAAAGTGCCTCAATGAATCTTAACGAAGCAACCAATATTATTCGTAAAAACCCTTCCACTTTGATCTTTTCATCAGAATCGGAAGTACAGGATGATGACCTATGAATACCATGAATAAACTATTAATAGTTTTGGTACTTTTTGCAGTATTGAGTGCCTGTGGTAACAACAAAACTCAAACCAAAAAATACTTTCGCATCAGCAGTGACATTATCTCCGCTGAAGAAATCATCGCCGATACACTCGTCATCAAAAGACCAACTGCCTTAAGCATCCTTGGCGGTCGGCCTATGGTGGCGACTAAGGAAGATAACTCTTTGGTTCAATTGTCTAATCATTTTTGGCTGGAATCACCCAAGGTACTGCTGCAGGATATTCTGAGAAAATGGGCACAAGCACACTGGCAACAAGTCACCACACAAGTACCACAACAGCAGCACCATGTGCTAAACACTCGAATCCTCGCATTTGAGAAAGTTCAGGACCAAGCGTTGGTAACACTTGAATTTAATTTGTATGACGCAGACAACAAACTGCTCTACTCTGAACAATTTTCTCAGCATCAACCTTTACAGGAAGATGGTTACAAAGCTTTTGCCAAGGCCATTGGCCAAGCCATTGACACCATATTAAACCAACTCAGCGAACACATGAGCCATGTTATCGAATCGACTGATTGATGAGCTGGGACTATTGCGCCTGGTTCCTAAGCAATCACAACAAAACCAACTGGCTCAAACTATAGAGCAAGCAACGACAGCAACAACATTACAAACTGGAAGTTTTCCTGAACAAAGCTCCGAAAAATTAGACAAGCATGAGTTTCGCTTGCTGGTCAAAATGTTACAAGCCATCGGCCATGACTGTCAATATGATCATATTGCCTATGACGGCACCGTTGTTAAGTATCA
Organism: Lysobacterales bacterium; assembly: GCA_020442635.1. Lineage (GTDB taxonomy): Bacteria > Pseudomonadota > Gammaproteobacteria > Xanthomonadales > Marinicellaceae > Marinicella. Next base: position 3,587 of record JAGRJR010000064.1, on the reverse strand, counting down.
ACTTCCAAATAAAATTTTGGTATTTCATGACATTAGTTCACCTGACAACAACGACACCATGCACCTGGCAAGTCTAGCAGACATCATCGCCAACCCGACTCTGAAAAGACCTGTTTGGGAAAAGCTGAAAACCTTGATGCCATGATTCGTGAACACCTTTATCACAAAAAAATTGGGGCTGATCATGATTTCAGATGGCGAGGTGGTGATGTCACTCGACTGGAAGGGATTGCAGATGGTGTTTTTGCCATTACCCTGACTTTACTGATTGTCACCGGCTCGGGAGTAACTGGTTTTAATGAAGTCTGGACAATGGTTCGAGATTTGCCAGCCTTTTTGGCCAGTTTTGCACTCATTATGTACATCTGGTTAGAGCATTACAAGTTCTTTCGCCGTTATGGTTTAATAGATGCCTGGTCTATTTTTTTTAATGCTGCCTTTTTGTTTATTGTTATGATTTTGGCATATCCATTGAAACTACTGTCCACTTTTCTTTGGTACTTAATTATTGGTGTTTCCACTGAACCCTTATTTGTAACTACCGAAAATAGCATGGAAGCCATTGCTCCAATTATGCAAAGACAATATATGATGTATTTTTACGGGACAGTGATCATCGGGGTATTTGGTATACTGATGTTGATGCATGTCAATGCCTGGGGTAAACGCCAGCTGTTGGAGCTGGATGAACTGGAAAAACTAACCACTTTACAAGCCATCACCCATCATGGTTTTTCAACCTTGGTCGGTTTGTTATCCATAATCGTATTGTGGTTCAGCAAAAACCCTGGCTTATCAGGTGTTGTTTATTTCTTGATGCCAATCTTGCACCCTTTCATCGCTTTTATTTTTATTAAAAAAATCAATAGCAGAAAACGTGACTGAATAAATTGTAAGCCTGATTTGATTCATTGACAGTGATCTCAATTATTTCTAATTTATTAACCCTCAAAACCATCATCAAAAATCAGATCCAAAACGACTTCCACGGCACCTGTATCACAAGAAGTCCCGTTAGGCCGCAAGACACCTCGCTGATCTCCTGTTAAAGCCGCGCCTGATGCAGATAAGCAATTTAAGGTCGGTACTTTATCTATGGCTGGGCTTCCACCCATCGGTAAAAATGTGGATCCAATACCACCATGATAACCCAAAGGTTCTAATAAGGCATCAGTATCCTGACTGTCTCCGACAGACATAAATTCACAACTGGAATCACTGACCACGTTATAACCACCAGAAACCGGTTTATCGCCGCTTTGACAGTTGTCAACGAAAGCATTTGGATCAGTGTACAAGATGGTGTTTGCTACATTAACAACATGGCTGTCATCAAAGCTGAAATGCGACAAATTCTGACCTCCATCAGAAACAAAAGTACTGAATCGAATCACGCCATTGGAATTGGTTGTTCTGAGACCACCTCCTTCATTGTCAGTAACGGTGCTGTTAGTCATCAAAATACTTCCACTCTCAACATCAATGGCTTTGCCACCCATGTCATTGCGAATAACCGTTGAATTCTCTAACGTCAAATCACAGGCATTGCAGAAAATAGCGGGGCCATTTAAGTTTGTGAAACCCAGTGCTTCTGTGAAGTTATCCTGGAATACCGAATGGGTAACGTTAATATCAACACCAGTGGTTGCGTAAATGGCACCACCTGCGTTGGCACTGTTACTGTCGAAAATCACATGATCAATTTCCACAGTCGCATCAGCGCCACCTACGCTGATGGCACCACCCGTAAAATTACCTGCTGTTGAAGCCCTACCTCCGGTGATGGTTAAACCTGACAAATTGAACTGAGCATTGTTTGAAACGTGAAAGACTCTATGATTGGTATTGGCATCAATGATGGTTTGCCCTACTCCCGCACCAACTATCGTCAAAGAAGCACCGTTGACATTCAAATCACCAGCAAAACCGCTGGTTTCTTCGCCCAGAATGGTTAGCTGATACGTACCTGCACTCAATTCAATGGTATGGCTCCCCCCCAGCGCATTGGCTTCAATGATGGCAGCACGCAAACTACATAAACTCATTCCTGCTGGAATCTCGCAAACCCCATCACCTGGGTTGTTATCAATTTCGTCTGACAAAACAAAAGCATGAAAAGTCAACGCTTTAACCTGACCGACTATTAAAAGTAATAATATAAAAAAATGTTTTGTTTTCATAGATCTATCCTCCCCAAGACTTCTTTTTAAAGTATAAATCAAACTCATAAACAAGCCAGGAACCAGCTCACAATTTGTTAATTGGAAAAACAGCCTTTAGGTTCAGATTAGACGAGTCAAGAAGTAAAAAAACACCCTACACCTGCTATTTCAAAAACCATAGTTAGCACTTTTATTCACCGAAACCCTCATCCTAAGAACATCACTTCTGGCACTCAAAAATATCACGACATTGTGTTATTTTAATTAAGTAAGTGCTGAGGAGAAAACTTATGTGGATATACATCAAATCTTTATTCATGGTAAAAGACAGAAGCATTGCCAAAGAAATGGTTGAAGCCTATCGGTTCAAGTATAAACCCGCAGGATTTAAGCTGGCTCGCCTATTGAGACGCAGAGGTCGCAGAAATAAATTCAAAGCCCTCAACACCACTCAGTTGAAATTTAAGGTTAAATAAAAATGGTGTTGTGATTCTTGTACTGTGCAAAACTGATATTTTTACTGTTCAAACCCAGATTCATAGATCAAGTCCGAAACCGATATACTGACATCATCGATTATGGCAAAATAGTAATCACCTGAAAATGTAAACTTGATTCTTGATTGAGTTAAATCAGTTACACCAGTTAATTCATCCTCTGGAAATTCCACCACAACAATACCTTGTGTCAGTTCGCCCAGCAGCGACCTGTAATCAATCGGATTCCCCCAAGTGAAACCATCATCTGTCGAAACTGAAACTGACAATGATGATATCTGGAAATTTCTATAAAAAGAGAAAAATTTAACCGCCATGCGCTGTCCACTCAGTAAAGTTAAATCGATTCTGGGTGAGATCAACTCACCCAAATGCGGCGCTGGAGACGACCCAGTTCCAAACGCCCCTGTATTTCCATTATTATCCATATAATCAGAATCAAAAATAGCAATACCATTAGGCTGGCTGGGAGACGACACTGGTGTGGTTCCATTCCAATAAGCGCCTTGAGAATATCCAATGGTAGACCTGATCCAATATGCACTTCCGGGGATATTTGAGCCACCTGAATCATTGACAGAAAGTGCTGTCCAGGCATCTTCAGGATAGCTTCCAGGTATGCCTGTCTCAGTAAAATCTTCAGCAAATTCAGCAAGCGCCTGGTCAATACCTGCATCAACACCCCAAATATTTTGTGCATACGAAGAACTGACAAACACCAACATCAGACAAATAATTTTTTTCATGATTTCCCCATTTTTTGAATTCAGATTGAAAGAGTTACTGCTTATTTACAAAGTAACTATGACCATTATCAAATATAAAAAAAACATTTCAATATGGACTTGATAAATTTACAACAAATCTGTTTGTGACTACATGGAATATTGTTCCTGAAACTACAAAGTGTTTTTAAGAATGCTTCTTA
>JAGRJR010000063.1 GCA_020442635.1 Lysobacterales bacterium | reverse complement strand
AATAAACCCCTTTAATTCACTACTTCAGCTCGTTGGACCAAACACAACGGTAACTTTGTGTGGTTGTTCCTTTACCACTCCATGTCGCACTGCTTGAATATACAGGACTGAAACCAGATTCTGTTCCATTCCATTTGAGCGCAATCGCATACGAATTACCATTTGTATCAAGACCCGCACTGTCAGAAGTCCATAAATATGCACCACTACCATTAGGTACGCCAGCGCGAATGGCTTCAGTGAGTTGTACAGCGGTGGGTAGTTGCCCACCCATATTAATACAATCTGCCGTGGCTTCAGTATAGGTACTGGCTATTCGATCTGTAGTATCTACTGCCAGTTTGCTGGCACCATTTTCAAATTGTTGACAAGGCAATCCAAGTGCACAATTGGAGTTAGGTGGATGAGAATAAGCCATATCAATCGGATAGAATACACAGCGATGTTGGTATTCATTGACTAAATTTACAGTGGCCCAGGTAACATACTCGTTATAATAACCGGTGTAGGATGTATCGACTCCAGTCCACCTGCCTATTTGAATCAAGTCATAACGACTCCAGTCTGCTAACCATAAATAATCTGTTCCTGTACCACTGGTCATACCTGCTCTAACTAATTCCATGATGTCTCTGGAATGCGCCACGTGACCACCCTGACTGAAGCAACCATTAATCGAATCACCAAAAGTCGCAATGGCAGTGGGTGCATCTGAAGTCTTAATTAAGGTGTCGCTGGCAATAAATTCATTGGCAACTGTGGTGGGGTGTGCACCAGCAGCAGTATTCACGCCTGTACATCTGAACCTATAAGGACCGCCTGCTCTGCTGCTAACTGACACATAAGTATCAGAATGATCATCATACAAAGTATCTGTATTTTGCCATCTGACCAAAGCAGCCCAATCATACCTGGCATGATTGCTGGTCCATTGCCAGGAGTTTGTACCATTGGGCAGTCCATTAATAATATTTTCAGCATAGTCCTGCTGATCAGCCAGATGTGCATTCACAAAAGCACATTCATCAGTAGCTGCTACATAAGAAACAGGTGGTCTTTCCATTTTATCCATGACCATCGTGTTATTAGGAAATCCAACATGATCCCAACAAGCATCACCGGGCTCTCCCATACATTTATTACCAGTAAAATAACTGACTGAAGCTTGAGGCCAAATACATCTAAAAGGACTTGAGCTGGTTGCAAACGAATTATTGATGGCTCCATCGGTTAAACGAACTCGGCCTTTATTGGTTTTATCCCACCAGGTTTGACTCCATAGGTAGTTGGTTTCATATGGACTTCCTACATCACCTTTGAACGCACCACTGACTCTATACAATTCGGTGATTGTTGGTAACCTAGCTCCCAAAGAATTACACGTTTGATCAGCTTCCGCCCATGATTTTGCCTGACGCTCTATCCCATCCCAGGTATCTCCCCAACTATCAGTAATCTCAAAACCCTGTGCTTCTCCAGCTGAGGGTCCTGAAAAGGTGATGTCCACACAATTCCATCCATTAACCGAATCGTATTGCAGTGCTTGATTGGACTGATTGCAATCTGGTGGAGAACTGGCTGCTGGTAAATTGACACAACTGATGCTGCCATTGGCTGCTATAGCCGACACCACTTGGCCAACGGCACAACTTTGGTTACTGACCGCAAAATCTGAGCCATCATAGGTGGTGTCATCATCACCATCGGCCAAATCTGCTGGTACATTGGTGATTTCAGCAAACTCATGACTGTGTCCTTCTTCAGCGAAAGTTCCACAGGTTACCCCCCCATTAACGTCAACGACTTGTATCGCACTGTTCGAAGGACATGTACCAGTAACACGCAGTTGTAAACCGCTGATATCTAAATCATAGGCATACTCAGCATAAGGAACCGGACTAATTTTTTGGCGAGGTGTTAATGTAATAAAATTCCCAGAACCTGCAGGTACGGCAGCGGTAATTTCTAACCAAAAATCTGAACCATCAAACTCACCATTCCATTGATCCAACTCAACCACAAAACGTCCGTTTAAAACTTCTACATTGTTTTTATTGTCCGTCAAACCCTGTTGACTCCCCGCAGTTAAACTATCGAACAGCCGGAATTGAAAATCAGCCTGACCAGTATAGAGGTTACCTGATTGACTCAGTTCCCCTTGATAACTGACTGCTTGTAAATCGACTGAAACTAACAGCACACATATCATCACAAATGCTTTCAAAATACGCCCCTTAATCAAATTGGTTTTCAAATATCAAATCTGCAGGATATGGAAAATAACCGCCTGAAACCGTCAAATTTCCACGTTCCATCATAACTGCATCAACCTGGCCTAAAACGCCTGCAACAACTATATTCCCTTGGGTAGAAACACCGCCACCCTGATCAATGCTGTGCCATTTAATTGCTTGCGGGAATCCCCCTGAAGGAAAACCTATTGTCACCAAACACAGACCATACAACTTTATTTTTTTCACAAACATCGCTTTACAACCTATTACTCCAATTCAAAATAGCATATGCCGAATATTTAATAAATACATTGATTGATTATTTGACAATCTTGCTACGATAAAACGTTTAATTTGGCACATTGTGATTTTTATCCTATGGCAATTCATAAACTAATTTGATGAATTACTGGTCTGTATATTTAAACAATGCCAAGACTTTATAATTGTAGATAGCCTTTTCATTGAGATATAATGACTTATCATAAAGGGGAAATATGATGCAACACGTACACGTCACTGCTGAAATAAACAAAAGCCTCAGCGAAGTCTTTACAGCTGTCGCTGATCATCGTAGATTCTTAACAGGCGGTGGATTGGTTTGTCATTTAGTTAAGGAAGGTACTCCCAACAAAAACGGTTTGGGAGCCATTCGTACAGTCAGAACAAAAAAATACACATTAACCGAAGAAATCAACGAATTCATTGAAAACAAAAGCTTTGATTATCAAATCATTGATATCAAACCTCAAGCGCCTGTTGTCCATCATAATGGCTGGTTGGAGTTTACTGCCATCGATAAAAACAAGACCAAAGTAGATTGGCAGTCACATTTTACTTTTACCACGCCAATCATTGGCCACTTCATTGGTTGGCTGACTAAAAAGCAACTAGAAAAAATATTTTTATCGAGATTAAACCGTTTGAATCAAAACGATTAGAGAACCTATATGCATACCATTGAAATCAACCGCGAACCCGTTGAACTCTATAAAATCCTCAAGTTTGAAGGTTTGGTAGGTACGGGTGGTGAGGCAAAAATCGTGATTGACGAAGGTTTGGTCAAGGTCAATGGCCAGGTTGAATTCAGAAAACGCAATAAAATCAAACATGGTGATGTGATTGAGTTCAACCAAATAAGCTATTTAATCCAGCTGGTTCAATAAAACTATTAGAAACTTTTGCTTGATTCTGGGCAATTGAAAAAAAGAATTAAAAATGTACCAATCAAGGCGGACAGTGCGGTCAATACGACATTATTGACAAGTTTTTCAACGCACAGTGGTGCTTTTTTTAAACTTCTTATCTTTGATCACGAATCGAGCAAAGGTCTCTATTATTAATTAGTCGAACCTAAAAATTGTTTTTAGAATACTTTTTCACGCAGGCCCCAAAGGGGTAAAGCGCATGGAAGCGCTGAATAAACAAGGTCAGGATGGAGTTAACTAACTACTCAGCCCTTAAATATCTGTACCAAACAACATTGAAAGAATACCAGCCGATAGATGAAAAATCAGATAACAAAAAAATTATCGATTTGCTAATTCTTATTTCAAGTTATAATGATTGAAAACGCTTCAAGCTATCACCATCAACTTTAGGGGAAAATGAATGAATCAAACCAAAATAACTTTGTCCGCCATGCTATGCCTTTTGGGTAGTGGCGCAATTTCTGCACCTTCAAACACCGAAATCCAAACTTCTTATCAACCTTTTGCCGCTGGTGGACCAGATGCCTACGGTTACACTTGGGCAGACAGCAATGAAGTTGGTGGACCAGTCTTCAGCTGGATTGACATCACCATTGACGGCACCCAAATTACCGGTTTATCCGATGATAACTCCGTTCCCATGATAGACATGGGTATGAACTTTCAATACTACTGGGCCATGTACTCTCAAATCAAAATTGGTTCTAATGGCTGGATGAGCTTTAACAATGTTGGTAACATTGCCCATTGTTTCCCACAAGTACCAACTCAAGGTGGTGCAGGTGATAATTTTCTGGCACCTTACATGTCTGACCTGAATTTTACCGGCACAGGCAACCCTGCAGAAGCCTATTACTATTATGATTCAATAGACAACAAATTCATCGTGAGTTTTATCAATGTGCCTTGGTGGTCAGTTAACAGTCCAGGCTTTATCGGCTCCAACACCTTTCAAGTCATTTTAGATGGCAATGACAACAGCATCACTTACCAGTACGCAGACATGGATCAAGCCAACTTCAACAACACAGCAAATTGTGGTTTTGATCTTGAGATTGGTTTTGAAAATTCTACTGGAAATATTGGCTTAGAAATATTGAATGAAACCGTACCTGCTGATAACTACGCCATAAAAATTTCTTATCCAGATGTGGTTTTACTCGACATAGAAGATCCCACCCCAGCCTGGAATCAAAACAATGAAAATAAAGCGGCATTTAGATTGGTCGGTGAGGACATTAATTTAGTCACCAACGTAAAAAATGAAGGTAATGTCGATACCACCACTGATGTTGATGTAAACATGACTGTATTTGATAGCAATAACGCATCGGTTTACACAGATATGGACACCATTGCATCGTTGATGGCGCAACAAGATGTTGATGTTAATTACGCCTCGGTTTTTAATAATACTGCAGGCAATTATAGACTAAGGGTTGAAACCAGTTCTTCAAGTGACATCAATCCATCTAATAATATTTTAGAAACTGAGTTGGTATTACAAGACATCAGTAACTCTCCAGATCAGCTGAGTTATGTAACCGATACCATTTCTACGGGACAAGCCAGCTGGAATGGCGGCACTGGTGGTGTTGGCGCTTTTTTCATGCCTCCTTATGATGGCTGGCAAATTGATTCAGTTGAAATGTTCATTGTTAACAATGGTGGGGCTGGGTTTTCATATACGGTAGCGATTTATGACAACGAAGGTGGTAACGGACTACCTGGAACTTTACTGGCAGCAGTTGATGTCCCTGAGGGCAGCTATACCATCGACAATTGGGTACTGACACAATTACCAACACCAATTGTGGCTCCAAGCAATGGTTTTTATGTTGCCTGGGAAACTGTAAACAATGCTGGGGTGGCTATGGGAACGGTTAACACTCCACCGATTTCTCGCCAGTCCTATGAATTACTTGCTGGCCAATGGTCCACATACAGAAACAATAACACGCTTGAGTTTATGATTCGTGTCAATATGATAGACCTGATTTTTAAAAACGGTTTTGAATAATTGAAAACAAACATCACTTCCTTTCGACACGTTGGAAGGAAGTGATGTCATATTGACACCAGTAACATACTGGCTGTCAAGCATGTCATCTTATCTAAATGCCCATTCCACTGATATACAGTCCTTTTTATTCCTACCACTTTCCTGCAAACCATCGTTTTCCGATGGATAAATTCAAACAATTGCATCTTTGTTTATTCGAGCAAGGAATTATTCAGGACAACAACCTGTTCAGACCAGGTCGGGTGAAACCCGAGGTGCTGCAATTGGCGCATGATAAAGCCTATATCGATGATTTTATTGAAAATAAACTCGGAACCAAAGCCATGCGCAAAATGGGACTACCCTGGAGTGAAGCTTTGGTGAAGCGCTCGATGATTTCCCCCAATGGTACTTTGATGACTGGCTCTATTGCTTTGAATTATGGCATTGCGTGCCATTTAGCAGGTGGTACACATCACGCACATTATGATCATGGCCGTGGGTATTGTGTTTTTAATGATCTGGCGGTGAGCGCCAAAGCGCTGGTGGCTCAAAACAAAGCTCAAAGCGTATTGATTTTCGATTGTGACGTACATCAAGGTGATGGTACTGCCAGTATTTTGGCTGATGACAAAAATATTTTCACCTGCTCCATTCATTGTGAAAAAAATTTCCCTCACCATAAACAGAAAAGTGACTTGGATGTAGCGCTTCCCATTGGCATAAAAGATACACAATACCTTGAAATTGTTGGAGAAACCTTAGATCAAGCCATAAATATGTCACAACCTGATTTGATTTTTTATGATGCAGGTGTGGATGTCTATAGCAAGGATGGTCTGGGCTATCTTGACATCAGTTTTGATGGTATTGCCGCCAGAGAGTTGTTGGTATTGGACATGATCAAACAACACAACATTCCAGTCGCGACAGTGATTGGCGGTGGTTATGACAAAAACCAAAAAGCTTTGGCTCAAAGGCATGCACTGGTTTTTCAAGCAGCTGTAGATTTATTTGCATAATATCACTTGGTAAGTCAGCTCGCTCAAGCCTTATATAGTTAGTCAAACCAGAAAAATGAATAAGCCATTGTCAAATACAAGAAATGACTTCTGAGCTTCACATTTTTTCGACCAGAATATCGGCACAACCATGTATTTTTCTGGTCGACTGTGTGACTCATGGAAGTACCACCTTGAACCGTCAAGCTCAAGTAAAGTCAAAAAAACATCAGTTAAATCTCTCTATCACGGTTAAGTATTTTTTCAGGGACAACCAATTAGAAACACACTTCTGTATCATTCCTGCGAAGAGCGTGATTTTTTGATTAAAAAAACAGAAGGAATTTTCTTAACATTCAAAGTTGATTTCAATTTTGTATTAGCTGTATTACCTTCATTCTTATTCTTTTTTCCTGCATTCTTTTTTATCTCGTAGGTAAAATTCTTAAACGTGCTAAAATCTTCTTAACCTCATACCCAACGACATTAAATAGTGGCCGATGATCACCTTAACGATGTGTTACCGGAAATCTATCAGGATCTGAAACACCTGGCCCGGATACAGCGTGCACGGTTTTACAGCAAAAAAAATCTCGGTACACGCAGTATAGTTCATGAGGCCTACCTCAATTTAATCAAAAACAATACACAATATGAAAACAAGGATGAGTTGTTGTATCTGACAGCTATGGCTATGCGCAACATCATCGTTGACAATGCACGCGCTTGGGCAGCAGAAAAACGGGGTGGTCAGCTCGAAGACCTGTCATTGGATCAGGTGGACTTAATTTCTGCCAGCCGATCTCCAGAACTGTTGGCTTTAGATGCTGCGCTGAAAGCTTTGGAAAAGGAACATAAAAGATTGGCTGATAACGTAACCTGTCGTTTTTTTGGAGGCTTGACTCTGGATGAAACCGCACAGGCCTTGGACGTTTCTTTGGCCACGGTCAAACGTGACTGGACCTTAGCCAAGGCCCTGTTGTATGAACACCTGAATCATGAATGATGTTGATTTAAATCGGGCATACGCCATTTTTCTGCAGGCATCAGAACTTGAAACTGATGACCAAGAACAGTGGGTGCTTAAAGCCTGTGGTGAGGATGCTCATTTATTACAAAAGGTCAAAAGCCTATTAAAAGCAAGCAAGGCTTCGTCTGATTTTTTGGATGATATGATGGACGACACCCATGCCTTTCAGCTCAATGAAATAGAAGATCATTGTTATCGGGGACGGCAATTTGGCCCTTACCAGGTAATTTCCATCCTCAAGCAAGGCGGCATGGGCAGTGTGTTCCTGGCCCGCCGGGCTGACGGTGAATTCAACCGACGGGTGATCATTAAAATGATACAAATGGGTATGAATTTTCGCCAAAATCAAACACTGTTTGCCCATGAAAAAAAGGTTCTGGCCAGTCTTAATCACCCTAATATTGTACAGTTGTATGATTCGGGTGAAACCGAAGATGGACAATCATGGTTTGCTATGGAATGGGTTAATGGCACAGACATTAGCAAGTATTGTCAGTCTCAAAAGTTAACCTTAACACGGCGTTTGCAACTGTTTATGGACATCCTTGCAGCGGTGCAGTTTGCTCATCAACACTTGGTCATTCATGGCGACATTAAACCCGGTAATATTTTAGTCAATGAAGGCGGCCAGATAAAGTTATTGGATTTTGGAATTGCTCGATTATTGCGCAGTGAAGAACCGGAGATGCCAGCACATTCGGTCAGTTACCTGACACCTGAACAGTCTGCCAAGGAATCAGCCATCACCACGGCTACAGATATTCATCAACTTGGACAATTGTTGTTTGAAATACTTACCTTGTTAACGCCAGCAGAAGTCCGTAGCAAAGATTTTCGTTTTCCCAGTTTATCCCAGGTGTTACAAATTCACCGAAATCAGGCAGGCTTGAATGATCTGAGCAGGTATACTCAAACATCTATTTCTGGTATCCGACGCGTTTATCAGGGTGACCTGCAACATATCATAGCCAAGGCTTTAGAGCCAGATCCACACCAACGATATCCAACCGTTCAGGCACTGGCTGATGATTTATTGGCCAGTGCACAACATCAAATCATTTCAGCCCGACCCGTCACCATGTTGTACCGCGTTCAAAAATACCTACGCAGGCATTTGTTGGGTGTGGCCTTGGGCAGTATGTTGGTATTGATGTCTTTGGGCTATGCTTTCATGAGTGCACGCCATTCCAAAACGTTGGCTGCAGAACGTGATAAAGCCATTGCGGTTAAAGATCTGTTGATTGAAGTTTTTACCGCAGCTGATCCATCGGTTGCACCAGGTCGTGAATTGAGTGCCACCGAAGTGCTGGACAGGGGGTTGGACAAAGTCAGGGAAAAGCATCATGCACCTTCTTCAGTGGTTGCCGATCTGTTGCAAAGCATGGCTATCACATACCAAAACCTGGGACAATACAGCAAAGCCCAATCGGTGTTATCAGAAGCTCTGGAGATGCGGCGTTTGGTACAGGCCGATGAGCCTGTAATCTTGGCAGAAACAATGACATTAATGGGAGAAAATCAACGTTTAATGTCTGACCATGCCGCTGCGGAAAATTGGTTTCAACAAGCGCTGAAATTATTAGAACAATCACCTGACCCGGTAGCCAGAGCACTGATTATCAGTAAACTCAGTCGAGTAAAAATGTTACAAGGGGCATTACCAGAGGCTGAACAATTAGGGCTTGAAGCAACGGCACAAATCCGAAAATCTTATGGTACAGAACACCTTCTTTATGCCAAAACGCTCAATGACCTCAGTTCTGTATACTTTCGGTTAGGTAAATATCAGGAAGTGGAAAAACTGTTATTAGAAACCAAATCCATCAGAGAGGCCTTACAAGCTCCTCAGCAAGGGCCATTGCTGGATCATGATTATGCGACCAACATCAATAACCTGGGCCTGGCAGCTTATTTGAAAGGAGATTTAGAACAAGGCGAGGTCTATTTCCGTCAAGCCATTGCGTTGCGGAATCAGATTTATACCGACCCGCATCCTGAGCAGGCACAATCTTTAACCAATCTTGGTTTACTTCTTAATGACGCAGGTAAACCACATGAAGCACTGCCCTTTTTGCAGCAGGCGCTGATCATCAGAGAAAGCACATTAGAGCCCAACCATATGCTGATTCACGATGCACATAATAATTTGGCCATGAGTCACCACGAAAATGGCCAATTTCAACAAGCCGTGGACACTTATTTACAGGTATTACCTGACGTAGAAAAGTTAAGAGGCAGCAGTCATCCACAGACCGCAGCCATTTATACCAATTTGGCAAACAGTTTATTGGAGCTGGGGCGCTTCGCCGAGGCTCAAGACTATTTTCAACGTTCATTAAAGGCACGGATTGCCACCTTACCTCAAGAACATTTATACCTTTCATATAGCTATGTAGGACTGGGTCAAGCGTTGGCTGCCACTGGAGATATCCAGCGTGCTTTAGAAATGCTGGAAAAAGGCTTGGCCATTCGCGAAAAAGCGTTACCGAAAGATCATTGGCTGGTTGTTGAAGCCCGGCTGGCTCTGATGGTGGTCCAGGATAAACTCGGCCTAGTCACAGAGGATTCGATAAAACCGATATGTGAAGCACTCACGCTTCGAAAAGGAGAACAGCATCACTTGAGTCAAAGGTGTCTTGAGCTACTCCATTCTATTTCCTTATGATCAAGTAACAATACGCTGTATATTAATGATACCGTGTGATGTCAATTTCACTGTGCCACTACACACTTATTTTTGATACAGATAAAGTTTGCTTTCCGAATACCTGGTTACTTCTAGCGGCAACATGTAAATAAATTTCATTCATGGTTAAACAACCATCTTTAGAATGTGAAATAGCATCAATAATAAGATTGTTTAACAGCTCCTATTTTGACTTTGAGTTCACCGGATGTTTGTAGATTGACGGAATATTTTCTGCATTAATCCTGATTTCATGAAGCGAAAGTGTGTGGTCAATTGCATTCAAGTCAAATTCTAAACTTTCGACTGTTTTGTTATAGAAATTCAAGTACTCCTTCATTTCAGCTTGAAGCTTTTCCAACTCTCCACATTTTTCAGAACGCATTGAAACTAGCCATTTTAGTGAGGAAGGTATTCTGTTTGCCATTCTAATATTTTAATGGCATCATTTGATAAATCTATGGGCAATTGGGTAATTTGGGCGAGAATTGAGCTCATTTCATTCAATAAATGTTAAAATAGCAGAAAAATTATCCACACATTGTTTACAGATGAGAACTTCAACCGAATCCCTAGGCAATCAGTTGATGACTGAGTTTGATCGTATGCTTAAGGTCTTAAACCATGTCACTGAACACGCAGATGCCATTCCAGGTAAAGAGCTGCCTCAACCCGAACTGGATGAAAGTCAATGCAGGCACACCGCTGGCCTGATGCGTATCAACCATACCGGAGAAGTCTGTGCTCAGGCTCTTTATTATGGACAAGCGTTGTGGGCTAAGGATGATCAGACTCGCACACACCTGCATCGAGCCGCTGAAGAAGAACGTGATCATTTAAACTGGTGTCAAGCCAGATTGGATGAATTGGGTGCACAGGTCAGTATCACCAATCCTTATTGGTATATGCACTCTTTTGCCATTGGTTCATTGGCTGCTTTGTTTGGTGATGAAATCAGTTATGGATTTGTGATTGAAACTGAAAGGCAGGTTGAATCTCATTTGCAAGAGCATATTGATGACATTGGTGAACAGGATCCAAAATCTATGGCCATTTTGGATCAAATGAGGTTGGATGAAATCAGACATGGTAATGATGCCAGAAACGCTGGGGGCGTGGAGTTACCTGAACCAGTTAAATTGGTGATGACAGGTATGTCTAAAATAATGAAATTTGTGAGTTACAGAATATGAACAGAGAATCTATGGAATTTGATGTTGTCATTGTTGGCGGCGGCCCCGCTGGTTTGGCAACGGCTTGCCGTTTGGCTCAATTGTCTCAAGAACATGATAAGGATTGGCAAATTGCCCTGGTTGAAAAAGGCTCGGAAATTGGCGCCCACATTATGTCAGGTGCGGTGATTGAAACCGAGGCTCTGACTGAGTTATTCCCAGATTGGCAAAGTATGGGGGCACCCGTTAAAACTGCCGTAACTGATGATGAATTTTATTACTTGAGAAACCTCGAAAAAGGCAAAAAAGTACCAGGTATGTTCATTCCTAAACCCATGAGGAACCACGGTAATTACATCATTTCGCTTGGAAATCTGTGTCGTTGGTTGGGTGAACAAGCAGAAAACCTTGGAGTGAATATTTTCCCGGGTTTTCCGGCTTCAGAACTTATTTATGGAGAAGACGGCTCAGTCAAAGGCATCATAACTGGTGACATGGGAGTGGATTCCAAAGGCAATCAAAAAGGAAGTTTTGAACCGGGTTATGAATTATTAGCATCACAAACTGTATTTGCCGAAGGTTGCCGTGGTTCATTGGGCAAGCAATTAATGGCCAAATTTGATTTACAAAAAGACTCAGACCCACAGCATTATGGCATTGGACTGAAAGAGGTTTGGCAAGTAGATGAAACTGCTTCACAACCAGGAAAAGTGGTTCATACGCTGGGCTGGCCTTTAGACAATCACACCGAAGGTGGCGGTTTTCTATATCACCTGGATAAAGGCACTGTGGCATTGGGTTTCGTGGTGGCACTTAATTATGAAAACCCCTACCTCAGTCCATTTGAAACTTTTCAACAATGGAAACAACACCCAACGATAAAAAACATTATTAAAGGTGGCAAACGTGTTTCCTATGGTGCCAGAGCGATGAACAAGGGTGGTTTTCAATCCTTACCCAAATTGACTTTCCCAGGCGGCTTGCTGGTGGGCTGTGAAGCAGGATTTTTAAATCCCGCCAAAATCAAAGGCACTCATACCGCCTTGAAGTCAGGGCTAATTGCAGCTGAAAGTATTGCTGAAGCCTTGTTAAAAGAACAAGCAGATGGTGAATTGAGTGGTTACGCAGAGAACATCAAAAACTCATCAATCTACCGTGAACTGTATAAATCTCGTAATTTTGAACCAGGTTTGAATAAATTAGGTACATTTTTCGGTGCTGCCTTCACTTTCATTGATCAAAACATTTTCTTTGGCAAATTACCATTCACTTGGCACAGTAAAAAACCCGACTATGCCTGTTTAAAACCAGCCAACCAATGCCAGGCCATCGAATACCCAAGACCTGACAATGAAATATCTTTTGATCGTTTGTCTTCGGTATTTTTATCAAGTACCAATCACGAGGAAGACCAACCTTGCCACTTACAACTACAGGATTCATCCATACCTATTGAGATCAACCTACCCAAATGGGCAGAGCCAGCTCAACGGTATTGTCCTGCTGCAGTGTATGAAGTTGTAAAAGAAAATGATGAAGAAAGGTTCCGCATTAATGCCCAAAACTGTGTTCATTGCAAAACCTGTGATATCAAGGATCCATCTCAAAACATCAATTGGCAAACTCCAGAAGGTGGTGGCGGCCCAAATTACTCCAACATGTAAAGAAATGTGACAAATTTCATTCAAATTTGTCACATTTTACTGAATAAAAACAATAACATTTGACATTGTGCAACCATGTCTATAGACTGCGTACTGCTTGAATATGCGTCTTATTTATATCACCTTTTCAGTGCTTTATTTTTAATTCGTTGACCAGTTGTACACTATGGCGATATTCAAGAGGTTTTAATTTATTATTTTTAGGTAATTTTATGTCAGAAAAAGTAACAGGTACCGTCAAGTGGTTTGACGAGTCAAAAGGTTTTGGTTTCATTCAACAAGCTTCAGGTTCAGATGTGTTCGCTCACTATAGTGCCATTGTAACTGAAGGAGATGGATTCAGAACTTTACAAGAAGGTCAACAAGTTGAATTCAACATCATTCAAGGTCAAAAAGGCCCACAAGCTGAAAACATCGTAGCGTTGTAACAACAGCTTTAAATGAATGAAAAACGGAACCTCAGTGTTCCGTTTTTTTTTGCTCTAAAATATAACAACTTAACGGTTTCGTCATTCCACAAAATTCGTGAACATTTTTTGTTTTCCCACCTTGCTGTGCTAATATAATTATATGTGTATGTGTTTTCTTATATTCGGTGAATAAATTCAGAATTATTTTTATAGCGATCATAATGGCCTGGATGCCGTTCGCTTACACGGCTGAAGTCAATTCATTTGACCCTGCCTATATGGATTTATTAAAACTGGCGCAAAGCGAGCCGAATGCGGCTCTTGAGCAACTTGAAAGCATCGACATGTCTGATTTTTCCGCCAATCAAAAAGCACAGCATTTCTATTTTAAAAGCATATTTTTTAGTTATCTTGATTATCCCAACAAAGGCATAAAAGCTGCTGAAAATGGGCTCAATTTTGTCACAAAACAGGAACAACCTTGGCTTTATCACCATTTGATGTTAGAAAAAATTCATGCCATGACCAACAATGGCAAGGGGCTTAATGGTTTCAGTGATGCTGAAAAAGCCTTGGAATGGGCAACAGCAAATGATGATCCTCAACTTAAATTAAACAGTTTATATGTACTCAGTAATTTATACATTCAAATTGAGGACTATTATAAAGCCCTGGATCTCGTTCAAGAAGGCTATGAACTGGCGCCGGAAGAAGGTATAGAGTTTGTCAAAGCAGACTGCTCATCACAGCTATCAGGCATTTATATTTATCGGAATGAATTTTCCATTGCACTGCCCTATCTTGAGGAAGTCTATGAACATGAAAAATCCCAAGGAAATTTACTTGGGATGACCGTAGGCTTGTATGAATTAGGGCGGGCTTACATGGTGTTAGAAAATCATGAATTAGGCATTAAATATTTACAAGAGTCATTAAAAATATCTGAACAGATACAAGACTTGCAAGGTATTGCATACGCCAACAATGAGCTGGCCACTCACTACATAGAAAATAAAGAGTATTCAGAAGCTGAGGCTTTATTACTTAAGTCTGCAGAAATTTTTTCTCAATCAGGTAATGTTTACTTGTTGTTCGATACTTATTACCAACTCACCAATGTTTATACCGAAAGTGGAGATATTGAGTCTGCAGAAAAGTATATCGCATTGGCCAAGCCTTTAATTGCCAATGAAGGTCATCAATACGGTGCCATTGCTATCAAACGTTTGGAAGCTAATTTACTGGCTGCAAAAAATCACCATGATCAGGCATTCATTATCCTCAAAGATACCATTAAACAACAGAATGAACTTGATGCAAAACAAAGTGCGGAAAAATTACATGCCATCCGAGCACATTATGAATTAGAGTCCAAAAATAAAGAAAATGAATTACTTACCAATAAAAACGTTTTACAAGAACAAGAACTGGACAGGAAAACCCAGCAAAACATCTGGTTGGTCACGTTATTGGTTTCACTGCTGGTAATCACAGCTCTGTTTATTTATTTTACCATTAAACTCAGAACACAAACAAAAAAACTACATTATTTAGCCAACTATGATGAATTAACAGGATTAAGAAATCGCAACAACACCATTACTGTCATTCGCAAACAAGTAGACAATTTGTCTGAGCAGGAAAATTTATTTTTGGTGATGGTGGATTTAGATCACTTCAAAAATATCAATGACCAGTTTGGACATGTGTTAGGAGATAAGGTACTGAGTTATTTTGGTGAGTTGTGTATGCAACTCTTCAGTGAAAATACCATTGTCGGACGTGTGGGAGGTGAAGAGTTTATGATTTGTATCAGAGGCAAAAGTAAACAGGAAGTCAATGAATTAGTGGAGCTGTTACGTGTCAAAACTGAAAAAATGTCTGAACACATGAGTGCACCCGGTCTAACAGTATCAATATCGGCTGGTATTTGTCAGGCTGACGAAGTTAGAAACTCCTTCAGAACTTTGCACAAATGCGCAGACGAAGCCATGTATCAGGCAAAAAATACTGGTCGAAACCGCATTGTGTCCAATTAATAACAATCGTAAATTAGATCATTACTTCTTCATAACAGGTTGATTTTGTTCCTTTAATTGCTTGTGTTCCAACACCGTGATAGGAATTAACCAATGAATACTTAGGTGTGTCCGTGCGATTGTGGTTGGCCGCATGGAAAATGGCTGCATGAAAAAACAGCACATCTCCAGCTTGCAGTTCCACATCTATCGCTTTTGTCAACCATTGTTCAGATTGAGGGTGATCTACCTTTAAAAACAAAGCATCATCAACCATATCAGAGCTTTCCTTCAATAAATGAGATCCAGGAATCACTTTAAGACAACCATTATCATTGTTTTCTTGTCCCATGGCTAACCAGGAATTGATAAGTTCATGATTATTGAAACGCCAATACCGAACATCTCGGTGCCACAGGGTTTTGCTGGAATATTCTGGCTGTTTAGTCATCACACAATTGTGATGTGATTGAACAAAAAAGATTTCATCAGAATCAAGTAATTGTTGCAAAATAGATTTAACCACACGATTTTTCGCCCATTCTCTGAACGCTTGATCACGCGTATAAGCCAACAACAACCTTCTGATGGTTTGACCACCGACTGCTTCTGTTGATCTAGGTGCTTTGGGATAACCCAACTCAGCTTCCAGTTCAAATGGGGGTAAACGCAAATTAAGGTGCGTTTTGGTTTGCGACCTGATTTCATTCAACAAACTCATGTCAATCATTTGACGCTTGATTAAGAAGCCATCTTGTTGAAACTGTTCAATTTCAGCTGGAGTTAACGTCATCAATATTTCTCTTAAATGATAAAGCTTAAAATAGCCACGGTAATGGCCGTAATGGTCACTGGGATAACCAATGAAACCATAAAAATATCTTTGTAGGACTGCTTATGCGAAAGGCCACAAATAGTTAACAAAGTAATCACCGCACCATTGTGCGGTAATGAATCAAAACCACCAGAAGCCATGGATGCCAATCGATGCATCCACTCTGGGTTGATATTGAACTGTTCAGCCAATTGCGCATATGTCGTGCCTAATGCTTCTAGCGCTATGGTCAACCCACCCGAAGCTGACCCTGTGATGCCTGCCAATACATTGACTGCCACCACTTCTGATATCAGAGGGTTACCAGGAGAAATGTTGATAACAGCTTCTTTTACCAACAAAAATGCTCCCAAGGAAGCAATGGTACCACCATATCCTACTTCGGAAGCTGTGTTAAATGTTGGTAACATTGACCCCATAGCTCCCTTGGTCATAGAGACATTAACATCTGTGAATTTACCCCAATTGAACATCACTACTGTGGTGATGGCCAGTATTAATGCCATGATCATTGACCAGATCGATTTAACTTTATTGACGTCCAGATTGCCAAATTTGTCGGTGTTCAGGTAAGTCGTGTCCCAACCTGGAATCAGCATTTTTTGAAATACAAAGTTGGATAAAACCACCACCAAAATAGGTAACAATGCCACCCATAACCCTGGTAAATGTTGGTCTTGAATGGTTATTGGTTCATTGCTTTGTTTATCACCATAACCCTCATTTTTATAAATATTAATTCTGCGATTTATCCACCACAAACCACCCAACATCATAGTCACACCTGCACACAGCCCAATCACCGGCGCTGCATACATGTCTGTGCCAAAATAGCTGACCGGTATGATGTTATGGATTTGTGAAGTACCCGGCAAACAGGTCATGGTGAAAGTAAAAGCACCTAATGCAATAGTCGCTGGAATGAAGCGCTTGGGTAAATCAGCCTCGCGAAATAAAGCCGCTGCCAATGGATAAACAGCAAAAGCCACCACAAAAGCAGACACACCACCATATGTCAACAAACCACAAGCCAGCACAATAGCCAAAGCAGCATGCTTTATGCCCAAAGAGTTAATGATGGTTTTGGCAATGATTTTGGCAGAACCTGAGTCTTCCATCAATTTACCAAAAATAGCACCCAGTAAAAATATAGGAAAATATTTAACTGCAAACGACCCCATTTTTGCCATAAAGATTTGTGTATAAATGCCTAGCATTTGCGCCCCTTCCCCGGCAAACACCACTGCCAACATCGCTAAAACAGGTGCCAGAATGATCACACTTATACCGCGATACGCCAAATACATCAGCAATGCCAATGACAATAAAATTCCAATCACACCTGTCATATCAAATGTCCTAAAAGGCTTCTAACAAAGTATCACTGCAAAATTTTTACCGAATAAGCCACAATTTCATAACTAATCTCCGGTAATTGACCAGCACCTTCAGCTTCGTAATGGGCTTTCTGTTCTGCGGTTAACTCTTTGGTCACCAACTTACCATAAACTTCCGCATCACCACTTGAGTCTTTGGGAATCAAAAAGGCATGGTCATTGAAATCAACACGAGCAAAAGATTCTCCTGCTTTGTTATCAGCCAAAATCATCCAGCAGCCCTGCTTTTGGCAGACACGGGTAATACGACCAGTTATGATGCTGTTATCTGTCAGATAAGAATTTGGTTCAGTCAAAACAACAGCGATGTTGTTGCTGCTAACATCAGCATAGTTCCAGGCATCGCCGTATACAGTATAAGAGTCGGTTACTTCACTGGGTTTAATTTTGGACTCATTTTTGCCACCCTGGCTGGCATGAACTGTTTGCAACCCCTCAAGTGCGGTATAGACCTCATCATAATGTGAGCTTGGATCTACATCCTCAAAATGTCTGTCAATCATGCCTTGTGGATTGATGATAAATGTTTGTCGCTTGGCATAGCTGAAAAAAGCCATACCACCGTCTACACCATAATCTCTCGACATGTTTTTATTTTCATCCACCAACAAATTGAATGGCAATTGGTATTTTTTAATAAAGGCCTGATGCGATTCCGCATCATCCAAGGACACGCCCAAAACCTCAGCATTCATAGATTTTAAGGTTTCATAGTTATCACGAAATGCCTTGGCTTCAATGGTGCAACCCGTGGTGTCATCCTTGGGATAAAAATAAACAACCAGCCATTTGCCAGCATAATCACTTAATTGATGAACCTGACCATCTTGATCCTGTAAATTAAAACTAGGTGCGGGTTGGCCTTGCATACTTGCTGCATTGACCATAAAATTCATACACAACAAAACAAACAACAACTTGGTTTTTTTGATCATAGAAAAACTCTTGGGAAAAACCAATATTCTACCAATTTTCAAGCGACTGAGAAACTGTAAACTCATGTACCAAAATATATTACCGGCTGGTAGCCAAATTTTGATTAACAAACAACAGATAAACCATGCCATTGATCAACTGGCCGATGAAATCAATCAGCAATATGCTGGTAAACCAGTTGCATTTTTGACCATCATGAATGGCGGAATGATTTTTGCCGCATCCTTGAGTACGCGCCTGAACATCGACATGGAAATGGATTATTTACAACTTTCCAGATATGGTAAATCCCAATCAGGTGGTCAGCTCGTATGGAAATATCAGCCCGAAATTGACATGAAAAACCACCACGTAATTCTGTGTGATGATATTTATGATGAAGGCCACACTTTGGCAGCGGCACATAATTGGTGCCTAAAGAAAGGTGCGTTGTCAGTGGCATCAGTAGTGCTGATTCACAAGAGGCACAACAGAACTTATGCAGAATACAAGCCTGAATTC
>JAGRJR010000062.1 GCA_020442635.1 Lysobacterales bacterium | reverse complement strand
TCATGAATGTATCTTTGGAACACAACATACCGATTGGTAATGGCATCATCACTGTAGAAAACGAGCAACAGGCTTTGGCACGCTCCAGTGTTAATGAAAGTTTGGGAAAAGAAAACAAGGGCAAGGAAGCTGCACAAGCAGCTGTGGCATTGTTGCGCATCCAAAAGGACATTTTTAACTGATGAGAAAAAAAAACCAGGCTAACTTTATCACCCAGGCCAAGCTGCCTACACAATACGGTGAATTCACCATTCATGTGTTTGAAAATGAGGGACAGGAGCACCTGGTGTTGACTATGGGTGACTTCAAAGCCGATGATGTGGTTTTAACTCGGGTACATTCTGAATGTTTAACCGGTGATGGTTTGTTTAGCCTGCGCTGTGATTGTGGTCCGCAACTGGCTTATGCCATGGATAAAATTGCCAAAAAGCAGCAAGGTATGATTGTCTATTTACGCCAAGAAGGTCGCGGTATTGGTTTAACTGAAAAAATAAAAGCCTATCACTTACAGGATCAGGGGTTTGATACCTTTGATGCAAATGTGAAATTGGGTCACTTGCCTGATAATCGCAGCTACGATATGTTGGCTAATGTGTTTTCTCATTTTGGCATTAAAAAGGTCAAATTAATGACTAATAATCCCGAAAAAATACGCTCAATCGAGTCACAAGGCGTTGAAGTCGTGGATCGCTTACCCATTCAAGCCGGACACAATATTCATAACAAACATTACCTGCAAACCAAAAAAGACAAGTTTTTGCATTTGGATTGATTGTTTATGGATGTGTTAGTCATTCTTGCTTTTTTTCTTATTGATATTGTGATTCATTATTGCACCATACAGTCATGGGGATGGTTACAAACCATTTGGATCAATTTGTTGGTTATGTTAGTTGGCTGGTTGCTGTTTCAATGGTGTAAATCATCTATAAAAATAGAGAGATTCAGAGAATTAGACAAAAAATATTCAAAAAAGAAAATAAGAAAAATGGAGTATGTCGGCAAGAATCAGCCTGAAAAACTATCGGCTCAAGATAAAGAATATATGTCAATTCAAGTGATAACTATGATGATTTCATTTGGATTTATATTGGT
Source organism: Lysobacterales bacterium (assembly GCA_020442635.1). Taxonomy (GTDB): domain Bacteria; phylum Pseudomonadota; class Gammaproteobacteria; order Xanthomonadales; family Marinicellaceae; genus Marinicella. Next base: position 18,553 of record JAGRJR010000062.1, on the reverse strand, counting down.
GATATTCCCTGGCTTGTTAACTGGTTTTATTGGTATGGTATTGATGGTCATTGGCTTTATAGGTTCTAAGTTTCCACATCAATCTGATTAAGTTGATCATACATTGATTTTTATCTGTTCCTTTATTTGATCTATCTATTTTAATCCCTTAATAAATAGATTAATCATAACCTTCTTCTAAAATAAAAAAAGTATCAATTAAGATTTATGAGATTGTTGAAACAAATAAATCCTAACTAACAAAGTCTCCGCAGGTAAGGCTTTATCGTGCTCAGCCGCCTTAGTTTTTTTAACTCCATCTCAATAAATTCAAATACTCACAGCGAGTTTTAGACCCATAGGTTTTGAAATGTGGTGTTGGATTGATCACGTTATTAAATTTATTACTGCACAATAACCTGTTAAAACTTTTTCGTTTGTTGTGTACATTATATAAAATTGTGTATGATATAAAAAAAATAATTCATGGACAGATTATGAAAATCAATTTTAAATATCACTTTTTTTTATTAATTTTTTCATTTTTTTCAGTTCAAGCTGATGTTTTTGATGTCACACGATTTGATGACCCCGTGCCAGATGGTTGTTTGGTCAGTGATTGTTCTTTGAGGGAAGCTGTTATCGCTGCCAATCTTACTCCAAGTGATGACACAATAGTTTTGGATACAGGAAGTTATGATCTGATGCTATCTCCAGACGCCATGAACGATGCAGAAACGGGGGATTTGGACATTACAGCGGGAACTATAACAATCCAAGGAAATGGTTATTGGTTGACCGTCATTGATGCGCAGTATCTTGACCGAGTCTTTGAGATTGTAGAAGCGAACCTTATCTTGGAGCGTTTAGAACTTATCGATGGTTTGGTGATAGATGGACAAGGTGGTGGCATTCTGGGCACAGGGGGCGGTTTAACCCTCAATCAGGTTAAAATGAGTGGTCATTTCAGTAATACTTTTGGTGGTGCTATACAAGGTTTTTCTGGCATTGATCCTTTTCAATTATCTATTAATTCATCAGTCATCAGCAGAAACGGTTCCGGTTCTCAAAGAGGCGCCATAGGTTGCATTCAATGTGTGGTAAATATATCCGATTCATTAATTGAGTTTAATTTTGCTGAATCTTATATCATTGATTTGTATGGCTCTTCAGGTGGTATTTACAACTCAACCATCAATAACAATTACCCCGAACAAAATCTTTTAAGTGTAAATGGGGGAAATACACCACAACTTTCATTCGATGTTATTAATTCGACCTTCAGTGAGAATATAAATGAAACTGACAGTGTTTTGTTTGCGATTTTTGGTGTTGGAAGTTCGTTGATTCAGGGTAATACATTCATCAATAACCACAGCCACGATTTTGGTAATATATTTCTTCAAAATGCGGTCATTGCAGATAATATTTTTGGTGAGAAAATGGGTGTGGTATTAGGAAATGTTAACTCGGCAGGTTTTAACATATTAAGTGACATTCCCAATGGCCCGTTTACGATTGCAGAAACCGATATAGTTATCAATGACACAGCTGTTTTGAATATTTCCGAGTTACAAAATAATGGCGGCATAGGTAAAACTCATGCATTAGGGGCAGGAAGTTTAGCCAGAAACTTTAAAACATCAAACTGTGATTTTTCTGATCAAAAAGGCGTTTCAAGAAATAACCCAAGGTGTGATGTAGGTGCTTTTCAATCCGGGTTTTGTTCGGTTGAAGCCTCAATCATTCCAGATGGTGATCTAAATGGCGTAAGCAATACCATCGTCATTGATAATACTTTGGATTTATTAAATTTGGAATTGTATATAGATATTGAACATACAAACATTGGTCAACTTGAACTGGAATTAAGCCATGTAGAAAGTGGAACAAACACAACATTGGTAAACCAACCCGCCAGTGGAGCTTGTAGTGGTGATGACATGAAGCTGATTATCAGTGAACTGGATGCTGATGCACCAGTTTTAGAAACTGATTGCCAATCATTCAAAGCATATCCACAATTGTCTAGTAAATTTAAACCAGTCAATGGGAGTCTCAATGCATTTATTGGAGAAATGCTAACAGGTACCTGGGAATTAAAAGTCATTGACCACCAAACAGGATCAACCGGTGTATTGAATCAATGGTGCTTATACCCTGACCTGGAGTTTGTTGATTTGATTTATATGAATGGCTTTGATTGATGTTCGCAAAATTAATCAAAATAATTTTAACTCCATCTCAATAAATTCAAATACTCTCGGCGGGTTTTGGGCCCATAGGTTCTGAAATGTGGTGTTGGGTTGTTCAGGTAATTTTGTTTGGTTGATGCCATGGTGTCATTTTTTATAAACTTACCCACTTCTTCTGAACTGATTTGGTAGGGGTTGGTGGCATTGAGGCCAAATATTTTGGCTTTAAGATGCTTGTTTAACTCCGGATATTGGAATTGTTCCTGGAATTCTTTTGAGATTTGAAAAGTCCTGAACGCTTGAATTTGATCCTGTGGAGAGCCATACCAGATAGAATCGGTGCCCCAAAGAATGTTGTTTTCGCCTATGTACTTTAATAACTTGCCCATAACATGCGCAGCCTGATTAGGCTCTCGCATCAAAAACCGCCAGGTACTACCTAATTCAGCATAAACATTGGTGTTGGGTTTAATGTTGTGTTTCAACACTGAATGTATCAATGAATCTACACCACGATTTGGGTTATCTATTTTGAAGGATTGCTCCTGATGCGACATATCATAGCCAGAATGGTAGATAATGAAGTTCATGTCAGGATACTGTTTGGCTACCGCGCCAATGTCATCACACAAACTGTGTTCAAAGGATTTTGGCCCAAAGGGTATGCCCTTGTGGATACAGATATTTTTTACGCCGAGTTTTTGTGCTTTTTCTATCATAGCTAATCCCACATCATCTGTGAGCCAATAACCAATACCTTCAGGACCAAATTGGGTGTAAGTTTTATAGGCGGCGACCTGCCATTCCTCGTACAAAGCCTCCATACCTTCCAGGTCTCCTGGTTGGTTTGGATTGACTCTGCCATGCAACAATAACCGGTGTTTACCATTCATCTTGTTGATAATCTCTCTGGTTGCAGCAGCTTCCTGAATGGTTAAGGGTTCACTGTCTGGCGCAGATGGTACAAAAGACAGAACCATCAGATCAGTATCGGAGTCCATAAACACATCTTTTATAAACTCATCACTACCAAGACATTGTAAATAACCGCGATCAGTCGGTTGTCCTGCCAAATCGCATTGTGATTTCGGCATGAAAGATAAAGGCTTGGCACTTTCTGGAAGTTTTTTGAGCCAGTCACCGTTTGGATTCACGAAATGACCTTGTACATCAAAAATAAACTCATTACCTGATATTTCATGGTTCGCCAAATCTTTATCCACAGCTGAGTCTTCTGATAATTGATAAAAACCGCCAGTCATGCCAAATTGAGCAAATGCACTGTTAAATGCTAAAAGTGTACTGGCAGCTCCACAACTTGATTTGAGAAAACCTCTTCGGGAAACGTTCACTTTTTTTGCCAGTTTTAGAGATCGTTCATGAGCTTCTTTATTAGCTAACAGTTGTGGATTGTTTAATGGAACAGGTGCAAATTCACCATTACTGGTACTGTCCAGTTTTATGGGTAGTTTCAAATTTTCATCATCGAGTGTGTTTTTCATGGTCGGCTCCGGCATTTCACATTTAATTTAAATCTTTTTCAATTTGTTTTACTGTGCCAAAAGTCAGTTAACCGTCACTAACCATGACTTATGGCCTACGAAGTATGCGGTAATTAGTGACTATCCGCCCATGAAATTCACTGTTGTGATGTGTTCAAATATTTAGGAAAGGTTGTTGCAAGGTTATGGGGCGTATAGGCCAAAAGTACTGAATATGTTTAATTTTGTAACAATTTTAAAAAAACTGCGTTATTGACTCAAACAACTCATTTTGAAATTAAAGAGGATTAAACCGTGAAAAAAATATTAAAAGTAGCTGCCCCGGTGATGGTGCTGGCTGTGAGTTTTTATATTGTTCAAGCCTTAGCCGCTGCCAAACCAGAGCCTGAGAAAAAAGAATCATCACAACGATTAATTTCATTGTATGTTGACGAGGTGAAATCCGAAGAAATTACCCCAGGGGTGTTCACGCAGGGAGAAGTTAAACCAAAAAATGAAATCAATTTGATTTCCAGGGTCTCCGGTCATGTTGTCAGCATTGCTGACGTTTTTGCCGAAGGTGGACAGGTAACGCCAGAAACTACTTTAATCAAAATTGATGATACCGACTACAAGTTGGCTGTTATCAAAGCAGAAGCTCGAGTGGCTGCTGCAGAAGTCGGCCTGGAACGTGAATTGGCTAATTCCAAAATGAAAAAAGATACCTGGTTACAGAAAAACGGCAATGTTAAACCCACTGATTTTGCTTTGAATAAACCACAAGTATTACAAGCAGAAGCCGATTTAAAAGCCGCAAAAGCAGAATTGCAAGAAGCCAAGTTAAATGTTGCCAGAACAGCCATCATGGTACCTTTTACTGGTCGAGTGATTTCTAAATCTATAGGCCTGGGCCAATACATCACCGCAGGTACTGAAGTGGGCAAAGTTTTTGCCATTGATGTGGTGGAGGTGAAGTTACCACTGACAGATTTGCAATTGACTGAGTTGGATCTACCCATGGGCTTTATGGCAGAAGGAGGTCAAGGTCCTGCGGTTAAATTCACTTCAACCATGGGGCGCAATCAACACCAATGGCGAGGTCGAATTGTTAGAACCAATGCAGCTGTGGATAAACAAACGCGTCTGATATATGCCACTGCTGAAGTACAGGATCCTTATGGTAAGGGTGCTGCTTTTGGTGTGCCATTTGCTGTGGGTATGTTTGTGCAGGCTGAAATTGAAGGCATCGAATCAAAACAGGCGATGGTTATTCCGCGTGATGCATTGCGCAACGCCGATAAGGTTTATGTGGTGGATAATGAAAATAAATTAGATATTCGTTCAGTCGATGTGATTTCAACTTCCGAGGAACAAGTGTTGATAGCCGCTGGTATAAATGTGGGTGAAAAAGTGGCCATCTCTACCGTACCGAATGCGACTCAAGGCATGTTGGTACAACCTTTATCAAAAACTGATACCGCCGCTTTGGTCTCACAACTTTGAACTAAATACGATAAATAGGGTGAAGATATGAATCGTTTGATAGCCTGGTGGGCGAACAACTCTGTAGCAGCCAACTTGTTGATGTTAGGTATTTTGATAGCTGGTTTTATTGGCTTTAATTCTTTGGAGCGAGAAATGGATCCTCAGGTTCGTTTTCCTGGATTACAAATCGCTGTCAGTTGGCCAGGGGCTTCTCCACAGGATGTTGAGGAGCAATTGGTGTCCCGAATAGAAGAGTCTGTTCGAGACATGGATGCCATAGAATGGGTTCGTTCTTCCTCTCGCGAAGGAATAGGAGAGGTTTATATCCTGGCTGAACAACAAGTTGACTTCAATCAGTTTATGAACGATGTCAAAATTCGCATTGATTCGATTTCGTCTTTCCCTACTGATATTGAACAACCGATTGTGCAGCAATGGGTGAATCGTGATGAGTTCATACGTATCGCTGTTCATGGTGATTTAACTGAGCGTGAATTAAAACGTTTGGCAGAAACTTTAAGAAGGGAAGTGGCGCAGTTACCAGCCATCACTGTGGTTCAATTATTTGGTACCCGTAATGAAGAAATTTCTATCGAAGTAGGAGAAGATTCACTCAAACGCTATGGGTTAACCTTTTCTGATGTAGCTACAGCGATTAGAAATTCCTCTATGAATCAATCTTCTGGTACCGTACGCACAGAAGTGGGGACTTATCAGCTTAAAGTCCGCAGCCAGGCTGACACCGAAGCTGATTTTGCGCAAATCATTGTTAAAGAAACGGCCGATGGTGGTGTGATTCGTGTAGGTGATGTGGCCAAAGTCATTGACGGGTTTGAGGACAATCCAATTCTGGCGACTTTAAATGGTGAACCTGGCGTGTTGATTCAAGTGATGACCACGGAAATCATGGACATTGTGACTGCTTCTGAGTCCGTCAGGAAGTGGATTGCTGAAAGACAAAACACCTTACCAAGTGGAGCCAAATTAACGCTTTGGAATGATCAGGCGGAAGATTTTAAAGGTCGAATGGAAACCATAGGCTCTTCAGCCTTTATGGGTTTGTTGTTGGTGTTGGTTGTTTTGATGTTGACACTGAGACCTAAAGTGGCCTTTTGGGTTGCAGTCGGTATTGGTACCGCTTATGCCGGTGCATTTGTATTTTTGCCTTCGGTAGGTGTTTCACTGAATATGTTGTCAACCTTTGCATTTTTGTTGGTATTAGGGATTGTGGTGGATGATGCGATTGTTGTGGGTGAAGGTATTCACAGTGAATCCAATCGACTGGGTGGTGGCATTAAATCTGCCGTTTCAGGTGCGCAGTTGGTTGCTAAACCAGTGATTTTTGGGGTTTTAACTACCATCATGGCCTTTATGCCATGGTTGTTTTTGGGAGGGTCAACCAGTGAATTTACGCGTCATATAACCTGGGTGGTGATTTTAGCGCTGTCTTTTTCATTGATTGAATCTTTGTTGATTTTACCATCACATTTGACCAGCATGAAACCACGCAAAGATCAAAAAAGCTTGGGTCGTATGCAAAAGGCAGTATCCCAGAGTATTATCAATTTTGCGCACAATCACTACCGTAAAATTGGTCAATGGGCTTTGAATCGCCGCTATCTTACTACCAGTATTTTTATTGGTGTATTGATAGTCGGGTTTGGTATGTTTGGCAATGGCTTGGTGAAAAAAAGCTTTATGCCTGACATTGAGTCCGATGAAATCATTGTCAATGTGGTATTACCCGAAGGTGCACCTTACAGCCGAGCGTTAGAAATATTGGCGCAATTACAAGGTGCTGAGAAAGCTTTGGAAGAAGAAATTAATGAAAAAACCGATGGACAAGGTGGCTTGATTGAGAACTGGTATACACGTTCACGTAGAGACAGTGTGATTGCAATTGTCAAATTAACACCTCCTGAGCAAAGACCAGTAGCTGTGCAAAACATGTCCGCCAAAGAGGCCTCAGTGCGTTTACGTGAATTGATGGGTGATGTGCCTGATGCCAAAGAAGTGTCAGTGCAATACAAACAAGGTAATAACGACCCTGGCTTTGAACTATCCATCAGACATCCTGACTTGGAGGTGCTGCGTGCTGCAACCAGTGAACTGGAAGATCAGTTGAGAACCTATGAAAATTTGTACGATGTTCGCAATAATCTGGAAGGTGCTTCTGAAGAAATTCGTATCACTTTGAAACCAGGTGCGACAAAATTGGGACTAACCCTGGCTGATGTGAACCGTCAGGTCAGACAAGCTTACTTTGGTGAAGAAGTACAGCGGGTGCCTCGTAATGGTCAGGATGTACGCGTTAAGGTTCGATATCCGGTTGAATCAAGACGTTCCATTGAATCATTGAAAAACTTCTATGTAAGAACCCATGATGGTAACGAAGTCCCTTTGCTGGCCGTGGCCAATTTAGAATATGCGCCTGGGATCAAAAGCATTCAACGATGGAATGGTGCCAGAGCTGCCCGCATCAGCGCTGATTTGAAAGATGATGTCAGAGAAGACATCAACAAAGACCTGAATGAGAACTTTTACCCTGCCTGGGAAGCCAAATATCCTGGTATTATTCGTGGTTCAGTAGGACAAGCAGAAGGTGAGGCACGCTTCATTAAAGAAGTGATGGGTTTATATTTGATTGCCTTTTTTGCTATGTACACCTTATTGGCAGTGGCATTCAAGAGCTATTCCCAACCCATTTTGATACTGATTGCCATTCCATTTGCTTTTGTGGGTGCTATCGTAGGTCATGCCGCGCTTGATATGACTATGGCGATTTTTTCATACTTTGGAATAGCTGCGGCAGCCGGTGTGGTGGTTAATGATAATTTGGTGCTTATGGATTATTGTAATAAACTGCGAGAAAAAGGCATGGATGCCAAAGAAGCCATTGTGGAAGCTGGTGTTGCTCGTTTCAGACCCATTCTGCTGACTTCTGTTACCACCATCGTAGGTTTAATGCCTATGATGTTGGAACGTTCCATTCAAGCAGCTTTCTTGCAACCTATCGTGGTTTCATTGGCCTTCGGTGTCTTCATGGCGTTTTTTGTGACATTGTTGATGGTGCCTTCATTATATGGCATCGGTTTAGATGTCAAAGCAGGGGTTAGAAAGTTGTTCAAAAGAAAAGCAAAAGGTAAGGATGTTGATCAAGAACCTGAGCTTTCAGCAAGTCGATAACACGCTACAAGTTTGTTAGACAAGCCACTCAATTTTGGGTGGCTTTTTTGTGCTTGTGAATAAAGTCATCAATCAATGTTTGAGTGTCAGTGTTTTCTATTGCCACACACTCATTATTGACACAGTAATTTGTTGAGGGTGGCTTATATACACAAGTATCAAACTCTACTAAGACTATGCCACATTCTGTTCTTTGCTGGTCTATCAAATCGTGATACTTTATGTGGTTTTTATTGTTCAAAACTAAATCACAGCGGTGAATTCCCGGAGAACATTCTTCATCTTTTTCACAAGTTTGTTTTGTTTGTGATACTTGTCTGATTTGCTTGCCAATTTGTTCACATTGAGGGTTTATAATCTTAAGTTGTTCTTTATTAATTATTTCAATTGGATTTTCTTCCGGGGTTTGTTCAGTAGAAGTGAATGGAGTGTCAAATATTTTGAATAGACCTATTGAGGAAAGTAACAGCAGGAGTATGGCGACAAAGCCCAATAAAATGATTTTCATGAAAATGTCTCACTGAATTTGGTATGTTTGACTCAACAGTTCAGTGATAAGTTCAAGGTTACTGACCAGCTTTGTTTTTGCTGGCCAGTAATTATTTCTTTGTAATATTATTTTAAGTTATTGGCTACAAAGTCCCAATTGACGATGTTCCAGAAGTTTTTTAAGTAAGCGCCACGATCATTACGAGTGTCCACATAGTAAGCGTGTTCCCAAACATCACATGTTAACAATGGGTGATAACCTTCCGTCATTGGGTTTCCAGCATTGAAGCTATTGACGATTTCCAAATCACCATCTTTGTTTTGTACTAACCAGGCCCAGCCTGAACCAAATGTGGTCATTGCGGTTTGATTGAATTTTTCAACAAAGGCCTCAAAACTACCAAAAGCGGTGTTGATTTTATCAGCCAATTCACCAGTTGGTTCACCACCACCGTCAGGTGAAAAGCCATTGAAGTAAAAGGTATGGTTCCAGATTTGTGCGGCATTATTAAAAATACCACCGTCTGAATTCATTACAATTTCTTCTAAGGTTTTACCTTCAAGTTCAGTGCCTTTGACCATATTGTTTAAATTATTTACATAGGCCGCGTGGTGTTTGCCGTAATGGTATTGTAGTGTTTCTGCAGAAATGTGTGGCTCCAGAGCGTTTTCTGCATAGGGTAGTGTGGGTAGTTCAAATGACATAATGTTCTCCGCGTAAAAAAATGATGTTTCTTGCTTCCTTTCTTTTATCCTTCGGATAAAACCGGCTTTGCAAGATTTCGGGTAATCAAGCGTCCGACTCTTTGATAGGTTACACTCATGGCTAGTCGTTCATTTCATCAAGGCTGCTTTGCAAAATCGCCATGACTCCATTCTCTGCCTCACCAGATCATCGGGTCGCTTCGTTCCTAATAGCAATAGCTGTTTATATAGGGTTTAAATTCTTGATTCAAATGGTTATTTTACTTTTTATTTGTGTATAGGGCGTAAAAACTGAAAGCATTGTGTCATAATAAGTGTTACACGAACTCCGAAATGAAGATGACAAATTATGTTGATGTGTTGAAATTTTGGTTTGAGGAAATTGAACCTAAGCAGTGGTGGATTAAAGATGCTGATTTTGATGCTGAAGTCAAAATCAGGTTTGAAGCAGTGTATCAACAAGCCATTCGTTGTGAATTGTATTCATGGCGAAAACAACCTGAAGGTAGATTGGCTGAAGTTATAGTGTTGGATCAGTTTTCAAGAAATATGTATCGAGATCAGGCACAAGCTTTTGCTTATGATGCTTTGGCAATCGCTTTAACCCAGGCTGCCATAGATATGGCTGCTGATCACTTTTTATTAAATCAACCTAGAAAACTCGCGTTTCTATATATGCCTCTGATGCACAGTGAGTCTTTGTTGATTCATGAGCAGGCTGTTAGGGTGTTTTCAAAGTCTGGTTTGGAGAGTAATCTTGAGTTCGAATATAAGCATAAAGTCATTATTGAACAGTTTGGTCGTTATCCTCATCGAAATGAAATATTAGGTAGAACATCAACCTCAGAAGAAATTAAGTTTTTGCAACAGCCTGGTTCTTCCTTCTGATTGGTGACATTTTTTGTTGGTTTTATTGATTTTTTAAATAATTGAATCAAGAGGAGATCATAATCAATGATTAATCTGCGTGTCTTTGTAAAATGACCATTTCCCTATTCATAAACCATGTCATAGCGATTATAATCTCGGCTCGTTTTTTTACCTTTAAAATCACATGACTGAATACCGCATTGAAAAAGACAGTATGGGGGAGTTAAAAGTCCCGACTGATGCTTTGTATGGCGCTCAAACCCAAAGAGCCATTAATAATTTCCCTATCAGTGGTTTAACCATGCCAAGGGAGTTTATTAAGGCATTGGGGCTGATCAAAGCAGCAGCGGCCGAGGCTAACTTGACATTGGGGCACATGGATGAAAATGTTAGCCATGCCGTGCAACAAGCTGCCTTTAAAGTACAATCAGGTGAAGTGGACCATCATTTTCCCATTGACGTATTTCAAACCGGTTCAGGAACCAGTTCCAATATGAATTGTAATGAGGTGATCTCACATTTGGCCAGTACCGATGACTTATTCATTCATCCCAATGACCATGTGAACATGGGGCAAAGTTCTAATGATGTCATTCCAACGGCCATTGCTGTCAGTTGTGTGCTCAATGTGCATGAACGTTTGATTCCGGCTTTGCAGGACTTTGTTAGTGTTTGTCGCACCAAAGCCAGTGAACTCAGCGGCGTGGTCAAAACAGGGCGAACACATTTGATGGACGCCATGCCTGTTACTTTTGGACAGGAGCTCAATACTTGGGCCAGTACCATAGAAACCAATATTGAACGACTACAAGATGCGTTAAAGAGGGTGTCTCAGTTGCCTCAAGGAGGTACAGCAGTTGGCACAGGTATTAATGCTGATGCAAGATTTGGCATTTTGTTTGCAGAAAAATTGTCAGCAAATACTGGCGTGAGTTTCAGCTCTATGCCTAATAAATTTGATGGTATCAGTGCCCAAGACAATGTTGTTGAGTTGTCTGGACAGTTGAAAGTAGTGGCCACAACTTTGATGAAAGTGGCCAATGATCTGCGTTGGATGAACTCTGGGCCACTGGCTGGTATCGGTGAAATTGAACTGCCATCATTACAGCCAGGTAGCAGCATTATGCCAGGTAAAGTTAATCCTGTGATACCTGAAGCGACTGCTATGGTCTGTGCTCAGGTCATAGGTAATGATGCTACGGTAACCATTGCTGGTCAATCGGGTAATTTTCAGCTTAACGTAATGTTACCAGTAATTGCTTATAATGTTTTACAAAGTATTCACATTTTGAGTACCAGCACCAAACAATTGGCGCATTCAGCCATAAAAGGCTTTAAAGTTAATCATGAAGCAGTCAGTGAAAATGTAGGTAAAAATCCAATTTTGGTCACTGCTTTAAATGCTGTCATTGGTTACGATTTGGGTGCTAAAATAGCTAAACAGGCCTACAAAGAGAAACGATCTGTGCTTGATGTTACTTTAGAAAATACAGATTTGTCGGAACAAGAAATTAAAGCCATTTTGGACCCAATTAAATTGACCACTGGCGGTATTGAGGAAAAATAATGAAAAAAATAATATCCATAAGCTTGCTGTTTATTAGCACCGTAATTCTGGCTGAATTGCCTTCCTGGGGCATGACAGAAAATCAATATAAATTACCCAATTTCAATACCAAAATGAAAGAGATTGGTGGTGAAGCGGCTAAAAATAATTGGTTGTTGAAGATCACTGCTCCGAAAGATTGGCACAGCAAAATCAGAACGGGCCTGACAGATGCTGGTGCTGTTGATGTACAAGTAAATTTTAAGGATTCATTACATCAGAGCATCACCATAACAGCTGCTCCAGGTATCAAAATGGCCAAAGTAAGTCCTTCAACCAGTAATACAACTGTGCAAAAACAAGTGGTGATTGATAAACCAGAAATTGATACCGAAGTTGAAGCACCGGAATTTGGTAAAATTAAGATTGAAAGTAACGCTGATGAATTGTTAGAAAGTATAAGCAACATGGAAATTGCAGTTCCTCAAGCCAAGGAAGTTGTTACTAATCCAACCGAAACTATTGCTGATGAAAAAAGTGAAACAAAGGCGTTAAACAATACAACATCATTACCTCAACAATCTAACAATGAGGCTGTGATTGCTGAGAGTGATGATGCTCTGAGTGAACAGGCAAAAATTGAAGAGAGTAAGGAAAACCTAAGAAATAGGTACGCCAGAAATAAACGTGTAGATAAAAATTTGAGTTACAACAACATCAAAAGCAAAGATGATTTATACATTGACGGTTCTGTGGTATTGATCAAAAGATTCGTTAATCAAGGCGTTGTACTTTATTTCTGGATGCATGAAAATTATGATCCTGATGTACATAAACTAGTGGATAAAGGCAGTGGAAAATATCAAAAAGATCCATCTGCCCAGATGGAAGCAGAATCGAATGAAACAGAAACTGCTATAGAAGAAAATAAAGTGACCAATTTGGATTTTATAGCAATTGATACCGATTTGGATTCACAAGATGATTTAAGAAGAGATTTTGCTCGTAACAAGAGAGTGAATGTTAATATAAGAGCAGATCAGCTCAGGGAAGATGATGTGTTGTATGTGTTAAACCAAACTGTGTTGGTTGAACGGCCAATTACTACTGTACAAAGTGCATACTTTTGGTTAGTAGGATCTACAGTGATCCCTAGGGAAGTAGAGCGACAAAAAGATAATCAATTCATTGTTCGTTAGTGGTTTACCGCTATTCTCACATTAAATTGATTCGATTGGCTGGGCTAATTATTTGGCTCAGCCTTTCAATCCCACTGATTCTTCAATTTGAATCACTGAATCACACTTTTAATGTTTATTTGACGTCTCACTTGGGTTTTGGGCTGGTTTTCTGGTTTGTTACCAGCAAAATGGGGCAGCTGAGTTTTAAAATAAAAGCCTGGTTATCCATAGTCCTGTTGGTGTTGTTTGTATTGATGATTAATCACATCACTGATAGTGCCGCTGGAATTTTTTATGCTTTAATTATATCGGTTTTACTGCCCTGGTTGTTTCCTTTGAAACAAAGTCTAACCATTCTGTTTGTTTATAATGTCATCATTGGACTTCAATTTAATTACCTGGGTAGCGAGTTTGTCAGTAAATCCTCTCAGTATGTGTTGTTTTTTATCTACCTTGGTGTTTCGGTGTTTTCTTACATCATTTCATTGGTTGCCTATAGACAACAAAATGCCAAAGAAGAGTTGAGAATGCTGAATACAGAATTAAAAGCCACTCAGGTGCTTTTGGCAGACAGTTCAAGAATTAATGAGCGTTTGCGAATTTCTCGAGAATTACATGATTTGATTGGGCACCATTTAACTGCTTTAACTTTGAATCTCGAAGCAGCATCTCATATGACTGAGGGTAAACCCCAGTCTTATGTCAAAAAAGCCCATTCAATTGCCAGATTGTTGTTGGCAGATGTTAGGGAAGTGGTGGGAAAGTTCAGGCAGTCAGGAACACTTGATTTAGGTTTGGCAGTTAATGAACTGCTTGAAGGTTTACCCGGGCTAAAGGTTAATAAAAACATCCCCGCAGATTTTTTGGTAGAAGACCCCAAATTAGCTCAAACTATTTTGCGTTGCGCTCAAGAGTTGATAACCAATGCCATGAAACATGCACAAGCCAGTATTTTAAGTGTTAGCTTAAGCCGCAACAAAGAAAGCATAACCTTGGTGGTGCAGGATAATGGTGTTGGCTTGGGTAAATCAGTGAGAGGAAATGGCATGACGGGTATGGCTGAACGGGTGAAATTGATGAATGGTACTTACACCTGTGAATCTAAAAATGGTTTAAAATCGACCCTGATATTTCCAGTCTAATAACTGGAGGCAATAAATTAGGAAAATGTGATTGAGAAAAACATGATAAAGGTATTACTTGTAGATGATCAAAATTTGGTTCGGCAAGGTGTTCAGGCTTTATTGGATATTGCTGATGACATAGAAGTGATTGGTGAAGCCAGGTCCGGTCAAGAGGCTTTGGAATTGGTGCCGAAATTGAATCCGGATGTGGTGTTGTTAGATATGAGAATGCCCGGTATGTCTGGTCTTGATGTGCTACATGAATTATCACAAAGTAATCAGTTACCACCCACCATCATTCTTACTACATTTGATGATGAAGAGCTCATCCTGGCTGGTGTTAAAGCTGGTGCTAAGGGCTATTTGTTAAAAGATGTTCCTTTGGAAGAACTGGTCGAGGGAATCAAACAAGTTGCAGCCGGTAAGACCATAGTAAGGCCACAAATTACCGAGAGGATATTGGAATCAGTTGAAGGGCTCAAGAATGATTTTGTTAGCTTTGAAAGACCTGAGCCATTAACCAATCGGGAAACAGAAATCTTGCGTCTGATGGCTGGTGGTTACAGCAATAAGGAAATTGCAAACTCCATCTTTGTGGCTGAAGGGACTGTTAAAAATCATGTATCAAATATTTTGTCCAAACTTGGTGTTAGAGATCGAACCAGGGCGGTGTTAAAAGCATTGGAACTGGGATTGATTTGATGAGCATTTTGGAATACGAATTACGGGTGAAAACATCACCTGAATGGGTGGATGTGGCTAAAGCAGATTTTGATGCCTTTCTTAAAGATCATGCTGCGTGTGAACGTAAAGCTGCCGCTTTGGCCATGTCTATGGTGCAGCACTATCCAGATAAACCAGATCTAATTCGTGGCATGATTGATTTGGCCATGGAAGAAATGGCACATTTTCGTGAAGTGATAAAAATCATGTTGGAAAGGGGTTTACAACAGGATAATGACGAAAAAGACCCGTACATCAATCAACTACTTAAATGTATCCGTAAGAATGGTCGAACTTATTTATTAGACCGATTATTGATTTTTAGCATTGTTGAAAAACGTGGACACGAGCGTTTCATGATGATGGGTTTAGCGCTCAAAGATGAAAAGATGAAAGATTTTTATGTGCGTTTGGCTAAAGCAGAATACCGTCATTACACACTGTTCGTTAAATTAGCCCATCAGTATTATGAAGCTGAAGAAGTGCAACAAAGGTTAGATGAACTGTTAGATGCTGAAGCAGAAATTGTACGTCATTTACCATTTCGTGCTGCTGTTCATTGAGTCACAATAAAAGTAAATCCATCATTCAGTATTTACAAAGCTATAGTTATGGCATAGATACTGCTTTTTTTGATGTTTTATGTAAGTCTATACTTTCTTGGGAATATGTCATTATCATCCCTGTTTGTGATGAGTCGGCTGCAAGTATAAGAACGGTTGTTGCCAATGTTAAATCATCTTCCTGTCTAATTATTGTCTGCGTCAATCGCCCAGAAAAACACACAAAATCCCTCGAGTGGCAACAACAAAACCAACAGTTAATAGCTGATTTAACCCAATCTGCCAGTCGAGTCATTGAATCTAATCAAAAACATCAATTGTTACTTGGTTTGTTTGGAGTGGATTGTTTGTTACTTGACTTTAATCAACAACCTTTTGAAGATAAAAAAGGAGTTGGCTTGGCCCGCAAAATTGCTGCTGATACGGCTTTAGAGCTCATCGATAAAGGTTGGGTGAATAAACCATGGATTTTCAGCACCGATGCCGATGTGGCTTTGCCTGTTGAATATTGCTCAGTGGTCAGTGATTTGAATGACCGAATATCTGCACTCAGTCTAAGGTTTGAACACTGTGGCTCGGATAAAAGAGCCATATATCATCAATCTCAGTATGACTTTAAATTGAAATATTATCAGCAAGGTGTAACTGTGATTAATCCAAAGTATGCCTATATACCATTAGGTAGCACTCTGGTTATCAATGCCCAGGCCTATGCCAAAGTTCGAGGTTTTCCCAGTAGAAGCGGAGGTGAAGACTTTTACATTCTCAACAAATTGGCAAAGGTTGGTACTGTGTTACAGCCAGATCAGCCTATAGTTGGGATTGAAATTAGGTATTCTGATCGGGTGCCATTCGGCACTGGGCCGGCCATTAGTCAATTGTCACAATCTCAACAACAGCCTAAATATTATCATCCGAAAATATTTATTATTTTGAAAGAGTGGCGAGTTATATTGCTGCAATTTATAGAAAACAGACAATTACCTGGTCATGATTATGGTTTGAATCAGCACTGGCAGATAGAAGCGGTTCTGAATAAGGCACTGAAACAATTTAAAAACAATAAGCAATGGCGCAAATTTATTGATGATTGGTTTGATGCGTTTAAGATTTTGAAATCGGTTCATTTTTTGTCAGAACAGTTCTTGCCTATTGAATACGATATATTGTTTGGCATGAATGCGTATCAGCAACTGATTGATTTAACAAAAAATTAACTTGAATATTAAGTGTTCCTCTGAGAAGATTATTTGGCTTCAAGACCGATTGAAGACAATAATTTATCAATAGAGGAGAAAAACATGAATTTAAGCGCACCCAAACAAGTGGTTTTTTTGATTGCGGTCATTTTGGCCGTGTTGTCATTAGTTTCGGCTAAAGTAACATCTATCCCTGTAGTCAGTGGACATGAATATTGGTTCATGACTGGTGGATTTGTCTTGTTGGCATTGGGTAATTTGGTCAAGGGGATTTAACAAAGTCGAGAAAAGTGTGTAAAAGAGCCTGCATTTTGTGGGCTTTTTTTATGGGTGTTCATTGTAGCTTTTATGATCTAGGGTATTGGGATTATTTTATCCAGAAATACGAATTTATTTTAGGTGAAATTTTCGTTCAATATTCTATGACCATTTTTGATAACAGTTGATTATTGTATATGACAGCTTTGGTTTTGCCCTGATTCTTTGATTAATTCTACAATTTGTCAAGGCCAATCAAAGGAAGGAATTTACTTTTATCAAAATATGCGATTAAATCACTAGTCTTGTAATGAGCGATATTGTTTTTGGTTTTTACCTCTTCATCTAGGCAAATGTAGGCGGCATATCGTTTACCATTCCTAAGTGTATAATTTTCATAAAAATTTTTACATCCTAATTTTTGTGCAACTAAAGCACCGTAGAATTTAAATGGATTTGAATATTGCCCTCCAGTATGATATCCCTCCAATTCAGCATACAAGCTGAGATCAATGATCCATGCTCCGCTTGGTAGTACATTGATTATTTCAGGAGAGTCTTGAGTATCTACATATGGTGGAGGTGTTTTCTGATAATGATTGTGTTTATTTGGCCATACAATTGATGTAAATGGTTTTGGAGGAAGTTTGTGTTTGAGCAAAGCCTTGACTTCATTAGAGGGGATGGCAAAATTAATGTTCTGACTTTCTATTCTTGAAGATACAATTATGCCAACTACATGACCTTGGCTATTGAGCACTGGCCCTCCACTGCTTCCTGGCGAAACCGGTGCAGTTATTTGAATTTCATCGTGATTTTTCAGCCTACTGATAATCCCCTGCGAAAAAGTCCCTTCCAATCCATGAGGACTTCCTATCACATAAACAGTGTCTCCTACTTGCAAATCATCACTGTTAGTCAAAATCATAGCTGATTTTTTTGTTTGTTTAGCTTTTAATATTACTAGATCTTTTTCTATGCTCAGGGCGACATAACCCAATATTTCTGTTTTTTCCTTAGTTCCGACCATATATGCTTCTACTGTTTCTGCTCCTTCAATTACATGAGCATTGGTGACAATATGATCTTGGTCAATAATAAAACCTGAGCCTATACCTTTATTGGTTAATATTTCAACTGTGGATTTGGATGCTTTCTTTGCTATTTCTTGAGGCGTTAATGCCTGAGTTGACATGGTTGCATATAAAAGAAAAAATCCAAATATGAGTTTCTTTATCTTGTATCTGAATGCCATTATTATCTGGTGGTTAATTTTCATTTATTGCTGAGAATAAAATTGAAATTCTCAACTTACTACTTATTATTGATTCGTGCAATTAATTTTTGTATGTCTGAAAAAATACATATATTGTGACAATCTACAATGTTTACTTAGTTTATATCGTTGGTATTATAGTTTAAAAAAATTAAGTTGAAAATTTGTCTTTAGGAGGCTGAGCTTAGATAGGGAAGGGATTGATCAAATGCTTCCTGCATTTGTCCCTTCGGGCGCCTTCGGCGTCATTTTTTGTTCCTGACAAAAAATTCGAACCCAGAGGTTTCGGCACC
>JAGRJR010000061.1 GCA_020442635.1 Lysobacterales bacterium | reverse complement strand
AGATGCTGAAGGTAAATGCGGCGAAGGTAAATGTGGTGACGACAAAGATGCTGAAGGCAAATGCGGCGAAGGCAAATGTGGTGACGACAAAGATGCTGAAGGCAAATGCGGCGAAGGCAAATGTGGCGACGATAAAGGTGCTGAAGGCAAATGCGGCGGTGACAAAGAAACCGAAGATAAGGACGCTGAAGGCAAATGCGGCAGCATGTAAACTTTGGATAATCTGAAATGAACATAAAAAACATTTCAGGTGCCGGAATCGGCTTGAGACGGGGACTGGTGTCCCCGTTTCAGTCTTACGGAGACCTCAACCCAGTCCAGTTCATGGAAGTTGCACCCGAAAACTGGATAACCATTGGTGGTAAGGCTGCAATAGTATTTCGTGAATTTGCAGAAAAATATCCCATGATTTTACATGGCTTGTCTTTATCCATTGGCGGTCCTGACGAATTAAACACCACATTTGTCAAAGCCGTCAAAAAGCTTAAAGACGAAATCAAGGCACCCATCTATTCAGAACATTTGTCTTACTGTACAGATGGCGGACAATTGTATGATTTGATGCCAATCCCTTTCACAGAAGACGCGGTCAAACATGTGGTTGAACGGGTATTGAAAGTTCAGGATATTCTGGGCGAACGCATGGCTTTGGAAAATGTGTCCTATTACTTGCGTCAACCAGAATCAGAAATGACTGAAATTGAGTTCATCAATGCAGTCATAGAAGGCGCCGATTGTCTGTTACACCTGGATGTCAACAACATCCATGTCAACAGCATCAATCATCGATACGACCCTTATGAATTTTTAGATGCCTTACCGACTGACAGAATCGCATATATTCACATTGCTGGACATTACAACGAAGCAGAAGACCTGATTGTTGATACCCATGGTGCACAAGTGATAGAAAAAGTGTGGCAAATCCTGGAATATACTTACAAAAATTATGGCGTATTTCCTACTCTACTTGAGCGTGACTTCAACTACCCTCCGGTAGCTGAACTGCTGGCAGAAGTAAGTAGAATAGATACCTTGCAAAAGCAATACAACAACTCCCAACAAAATAATGACCAACAAGCCATCCTTTAGACAAGCTCAGGTTGATTTTGCTGCGCACATACGTGATCCATTGAACAACCCAGCCAATCCAAACATCGAAGATCGCCGCATGGCTATCTATCGGGATTTGTTCATCAACAGCATTTCTGGGCTTCTGGCAGGTTCCTATCCGGTGATGCGCTCGCTATATAATAAGCAGGAATGGAAAGATTTGGTCAGAAAATTTTATCGAAAAGAAAACAACAAAACACCCCATTTCCCCGAAATCCCAAGAGAATTTGTTGAATTCCTGAAAGACAATGAGGTGGACGCTGATAAACCCTTTCTGTATGAACTGGCTCATTATGAATGGCTGGAATTACATCTGGACAAACACAACGCAGAGGCTGAAAAAAAAGCGCTGAATAATGAGCAATCTTTACTGAGTCAAAGACCTGTGGTCTCACCCTTGTTTAAATTACAAGCGTACCAATACCCATTTCACCAAATCAAAAAATCATATCAGCCAACCAAACCATTGACTGATGCTTTATTAATGGTGATATGGCGAGACTGTCAATACCAAATACATTTTTCAGAACTCAAACCTTTTTCAGCCTTATTGCTGGAAACACTGATAAATAATCAAACACTGACCGGCCAACAAATATTAGAAACTTTGGGTCAACAATACCAACAAGCTGATCTTGAATTGTTTGTACAACAAGGCTACCTAGCACTGAAAAAGTGGTACCAACAAGACATCATCATCGCAACCGAATAATTACACAGGAACAATCAATGTCAATCTCACACAAACTACAATCCTTTTGGACAGCACTCACCAGCCGACTGAATTCTGGTGGTCAGTGGATACCCCCTTTTTTCATCCGACTGATACTGTTTTGGGAGTTTTATGAAGCAGGCACACAAAAACTCAATGGTAAAAACTGGTTTACCGGCATTCAAGATAATTTCCCTTGGCCGTTTAACCACATTCCTGCTGATGTTTCATGGTTTATGGCCGCCTGGGGTGAATACCTGTTTGCTATTTTGTTGTTACTGGGATTGTTTACCCGATTTGCCGCGATTTCTTTACTGGTTATTACCGCAGTGGCCACAGCAGCGGTTCATTGGCCTGACAGCTACTCATCGCTGAGCCAATTATGGGATGGCTATGCCATTTCCAACAAAGGCGCGGGCAATTTTAAGTTACCTTTACTGTTCATTATATTATTGCTGCCCTTGGTGTTTTCTGGTGCGGGCAAATTAAGCATGGATCATTTATTAACCAAATTAACGGGTAACGACACCAGTCACCCAATCACTTCAGACTTCATCTCTAAAGGTTTGGTGCTGATTGTTTTGGGTCTGCCACTGTTTTTTGTGATGCCAACTTTAGGCATTGCTTTACTGGTTCTGGGTGTACTGTTGGTGTTTTTTGATCGATTCATAACACCCAATGGTTAACAACTCATATTAACAGACCACAAAGCCACCTATTACAGTGGCTTTTTTAAGGTTGAAGCGATTTTTCTTTAAGTTGCTTTTCAATCATTATTCTGCCATCGGCATCTGTCAGATAAATCTGTTTTGACAGCTCATAAGCCTGCTGTAACCATTCATTGGATAGCTTGTCTTGATGACAGGTATTAAGTAACTGACTGATCCATAACGTGGCGCCTAAACGGCGCCAACCAGTCGCTGGCTCCTGATTCAATTGTGGCTCAATGGAATCGAGCTTCAGCGAGGCTTGATGGCATTGCTCCTTTGATTGACCTTCCTGTGTTAAGTTTGCCAACTGTATGATTTGGTTGTAAAGATTATTGCGATTGTGTTCCTCAAAAATCGGCATCACCTGATTGAGAATTTTAGTTGACTGATGATGTTGATTCAATTTCGCCAGCAAGCGTGCTAAATTGGCTTGTGCAGTGGCTGCCCGAATCGTGTTGTCTGGGTCTAATTGTAACCTCAACTCAATAGAGCGCTGATAAAGGGGTAAGGCTTTTTCATACTGTCCCATGTCCTCATACAAATATGCTAAATTGTTAATCATTCTTGCGGTTTCAAAATTATCATCGCCAAAAGTCTTTTGATATATCTGCAGTGATTGTTTATAAACTGTTTCCGCCTCTGAAAAATAACCTCGATCATGTAAAAACGTGCCTAAAGTGGACAAATAACCAGCATGTTCGGGATGGTTTTCAGAGTACAGTGATTCGCTGATCTGTAACAACTCATCCAGCACTACCCTGGCCTCTTCATGACGATCCAATCGCATCAAACGCACCGCCTGGCTGTTAACACGTTTTAAATAAAATGGATGCACCTTACCTACTTGTTGCTCAGTGAGTTGCCTCGACTTTTCAGCAAATGCCAAAGCCTTTTCTTTATCTGAATATTTAATTGCTTCCCCCCAAACATGGTAGAGTCGACTCATCAACTCGACATCTTTTAACTGAGCATCTGACAATTCATTAAAAACTTCTTCTAACATCGCTGCTGCTTGCTCACTTTGACCACGTTCGGTTGCGACAGTGGCTTTGCGGGTCAAATGAATCACGGTTTCTCTGTCACCGATAATTTGTGCTGCGGTTTGATCGGCCTGAGCAAATGCAGCCTCACTTTGTTCTAATTGCTTATTGCGAAAATACATCAAAGCCAACTGCCCCTGCGCTTCCAACAACGCCACCAAATCATTGGAATTTTGAAGGTTATCTACCGCTTTTTGATAATAACTGATAGCCTTTGGTGTGTTATTCAGGTGATGGTATATAGCCGCCAGAATGCTTGATAGAGCGGCTTCCACACGCGGTTGATTAACCATACCCGCAGACAACTGTCTTTCGCCCTGGTCCAGTACTTGTTGCAAACTGATGTCCTCTCCCGCATGACCCAAAGGAGAAACCGATTCAAACAACGTGGTTAAAAAAGCGGTGGTTTTATTGGCTATCAATGCTTGCTCATTGGCAAAGTCACGTTCAGTTTTTAGTCGAACATTGTACTGATACATCAAAATGGGTAGTAAAGTCATAAAACCTAATACTGCAAAAGCCAACAAGCCAGATAATGGATTACGTTTAAGTAATTTTTGCAAACGATAAAGTGCACCATCACCACTGGCGTTAAGAGGTTTGTTTTGCAAATAATTATTGATGTCGTTGATCAGCGAATCGGCATTGCTGTAACGCCGTTGTGGTTCTTTTCTGATGGCTTTCATCACCAGATTATCTAAATCTCCTTGCAGCACGCGTACAGGAAACCGGCTACTGCCCTTGTTGAGTGTGACCTGACTTGGTTTGGGCGGTGTCTGAGAAGTGACCTCATGCACAAATGCAGCCGGTGATTCTGTGTTAAATTGTGCTTTGCAATTGGTCAACATTTCATACAGTACCAAGCCCAATGCGTAAACATCCGTTGCAGTGGTTACATGCTCGCCGGAAATTTGTTCTGGCGTTGAATACACAAAAGTCATCATGACATCAGCTTGTGTTTGAGTGATCTCGTCATCAATTGCTTTGGCGATACCGAAATCCAATAATTTCACAATGCCTTCTGCGGTTACCAATATATTTGATGGTTTTATATCGCGATGAATAATACCTTTGGCATGAGCATGACTCACTGCCTGACATACCTGTAAAAAACACAATAACGTTGCCTTGAGGTCTAATTGTTTTTCTTCAAGATAAGAGAAAATATTAACCCCATCAATCCACTCCATTACCATGTAAAGTCGTTGTTCAAATTGACCACCACCAATCAGAGTTGCTATATTGGGATGCTGTAAGATCGCCAACAATTCACGTTCAGTCTGGAACCTTTGCAATTCTTTTTCAGTAGCGGTTATTTTGATAAATTTGATAGCAACCTGGTGACTGAATTCACCATCGTTGCGTATCGCCAACCAAACCTCACCCTGACCACCTTCACCTATTTTTTGATTGAGTTGATAATGCTCTATGACTATACCAGGTTGTAAGTCAGCCATACTCAAACTGTCTTTAGCGGTATCGAGCACCACCCGAGACAAAGCCAGACCAATGTCACCGGAATAATTGAGTAATTTAAGCACTTTGGCTTTTATGGTTTCATCGACTTGACTATTTTTTAGGTAATTTAACTGTTGTTCAGGTGTCAAATCCACACAAGCATTGAATAATGCTTTGACCTGATTGCCCTGCTCTTCATTCATGGTTTTTCCCCTGAACGTCAATGTATTCGTGAATCACTACCCGACCAAATTTCAAATCCCGTTCCAGGGTAGCAATTGAGACATCAAGCACCTCTGCGGCCTGGGTTTGGTTGAGTTCGGTAAAATACACCAACTCAATGGCCATAGCACTACGTTTATCCAGTTGCTCCAAGGTTTCTATGGCGTCATTGAAAACATCAAACTCGATCATCATTGTCTGTGAAAGCCCCAGCGATTCAGTCCAATAAATCATTTCTACTTGGTTTTTTTGTGCTTTTTTTTGTTTGGCATGATTCAGTAGCACCCGCCGCATTTGTCGGGCAAAGGTGTGAAAATAATGCCTTTGGTCGTTGTAAGACAGTCTACTGGGTGCCAATTTGGCAAATGCTTCATGAACCAAATCGGTGGCAGAAAGTGTGTGATTGGCTCGCTCTCGACTCATCATTTTACGTGCGAGGTTTTTGAGCTGGGTATAAATCAACTCATCAAGGGGGTTATTTTGTTTGCTGTAATCAACCATTGGTCACCAAATTATCACGAACGATGATTTTATTTCAAAAAAAATGAGGGGTTTTTCGAGCAATTTGGCTAATTAAGCTAAGGCTTAAATTAATGGGTATCTGGTTAGTGGCTCATACAAGCAATTTAAGTCATTAATATTTTGGAGAACAACATGTCATTCGCACATCAATGTAAAACCATTTTGGCAGTCAGTACTTTGACCTACTTGAGTCAAGGAAATGCTGAAGTTGAAGACAATCCGGCCTATCAAGATGCTTATCAAGGTTGGGCCGCCGCTCATTTCACCTTGCTACCGACCTCATTTCTACCTGGACCGTTTGGCACCACAGCTGATTTGGCATCTATTCCCATCGATGTGAGAATCAAAACATTACCCGCAGCCTTTGTTGCTCATGATGCGAACGCGGTGATACCCAACAGTCCAGATGGTTGTCATTATGATTTTACCTTACCTCAAAAAGCTTCCACTTATGAGAACCTCTTTGGTTTGGCAGACATCAAAACCTTGGCACAAAATTGGGGTGCATTCAGTAATCAGGATTCACCCTGGGTTGAACATGCCAATGCCGAAGTGGAAGTGCGGGTTGATCATGAATATTTGAACGATTGGAGCAACAGTGACAAAACGGTGATTTTTCCATCGGGCAATCACAACATCAAATGGGGTGCATACACCCAAATTGACCCTTTGATTGATATTACCTTGCCCATAGCGATTTTTATTGCTTCCAATGAAATTAAATACTTGAAGTCATTCTTTTCTTTGCAAACCGATCCAGGTACAGCGGCCAGGGCTGCGGAAATTGGCGGTTTATTTTTGATCAATGCGGGTATTGAAATGGGATTGATATCAGCCAGCCAAATTGAGAGCAACATTCCTATTGATTCTGCCACCCATGAACAATTCAGGTTATTTCCTGTGTTAGATATCAATCAGCCTGTAATCACCACCTCAAATCCCACGCCTCCACCTCTTGAAGCCAATAGTTTTGGTGGCGAATTGTGGAGTGTGCATAAGGATAACTTACGTGCCACCATCTTAGCGACTGACCCCTGTGATCAATACTTATTGGTAGGCAATGATGCACCATTTAAACTCCCTTTGGGTACTACTGAAGTTATTTGGGAAGCCTATGATACGGGCCCAATCGGTGGAAATAATCCAGGATTTGCAACCGTTTCTCAATTCATCACTGTTGAAGACACACGTGCGCCCATCATTTTGGCACCTCCCAGTCGAGTGATTGAATCTAATGTGGCTGCAACCACCAATGATTTTGACATTGGAACAGCTGTGGTATTTGATGTAGCAGATCCAAACCCTATCATTGACAATACCGTGGGCAATGGTTTCAACCCTGATACCCGTACAGAAGTGTTGTGGACCGCCACCGATTCATCTGGTAACAGCAGCAGTAAATCACAGTGGATTACAGTGAAAACTCCTGGCACCAATACAGCACCAACAGTCACCGATTTAACTGCCAATGGTCTGACATCTGAACATATAGACCTGACCTTGAGCGGTACTGACAATGACTTTTTGTCTGGACGGTTTGATCCTTTGAAATTTAAAATTACTGATCGACCTGACCATGGTTTTTTTGTGGCTCCGTTGATGCCATATTTCATTGAGGATTATAGAGTCAGACCAGGTTCGGTGGTTGGCGACATTTTAAATAATTCGGCCAATCCGGCAGCTGATTTGGATGTGGTATTCTGTGATAATAACATCGACATCCCTATAGACTTTGTATATAGCGCAGAGTTTGTGCATGTTAATGACAACGGCGTTTCCTATGTGCTTGATCGCTATTGGTATTGCACCAATGGCTTACCCGTAACTGCAAGCCGCTTATCCAAATGGGATGCCGATGGCGTTTATGAAAGACAAATCGATGTACCACAAGCTATTCAGCGCATCACCCTGGATGATAATGGTTTTATTTATACCGTTCGCCCAGGAACCAGTTCTGAACCGCTGTACTTAAATAAATATGATGACCAGTTGAACAGCCTCCAATCCTGGAAACTGGATGACATGTCTGCATTTGGTAATCCCAAGATGTTGGGTGCCACCATGGATAGTACAACTGGATTGATTTTTGCCACAGATAAAAGAAGGGTCTATATCTTTGATGGTGCAGATGGTAATTATGTGCCAGAGCGCTTGGGTACATTGAAAAATGCTGAAAATTTCCTCTCCGGAGTTCCTTCTGTCGCTGGTAGCAGCAGCCGAGGCTTTTATATTTCCATAGACAGTACCGGTGCATTGTATATTGTCGATTCAGGTTGGAATCGCATTCATAAATTCAATCCAACCAGCTATGATGGCGTTAACCTCGATGTGGGTACGCATATAGGGTGGATGGGTAAATGTGATTCTGGTGCAGGCTGCGATGATGAAGCCGAACATAGCATTGGTTACAGTTGCAGCGATGCCACACCTTGTATGGTGAGTGATTCATCCGGTGATTGGGCTGGGCAATTCAATACACCTTTAGGCATGGCTTTGGATGATAATGATTTACTTTATGTCACTGATTACGAAAACGCCAGGGTACAACGATTCAGCCCATTGGGTGATTTTGCTGGTGAAGCCAAGTCCACTTGTGATGGCAGTTGTTTTGTGCTGGGCGATATGGGACGTCCATTGAACATCAGCCTCAACGCCACTCAGTTCTTTGTTTTGGACAATGACCGTGATTTGATGCATATATTTGAAACAGCACCTTTCAAAGAAATGACCGAAAACAGCGTGGTGGTGACTTATGCCTCTGACAATGATTTCCAAGGGGTTGATTCATTCTCTTTCTCTGCAGATGATGGTTTGGTGAGCAGTAATCAAGCCATCGCAACCATACAAATTTCAAGAAACTTCAGGGCGCCAGAAGCATTTGATGGACTTTTGACTACTGATGAAGACACATCACTACCCATCAACCTGTTAGCCAGCGACCCAGATGGGATAGCGGGTATCGATTTCAACGGATTAGACACCCTCAGTTATCAAATTATCGATCAACCAGTATATGGAACCATACAAGGTGTTGGCTCACAATGGACTTACACACCCAATGAAAATTATAACGGTGATGACACATTCACATTTAGGGTTAATGATGGAGTCTTTGATTCAAATAGTGCCACCGTCCAAATCTCAGTCAATCCAGTCAATGATGCACCCACTGTTGCTTTCACTGATGAGAACTCAAAAGTTTTGCCCAAGCAATTGTGGCCCTTGTTAAAAAATAAAGTCATTGGCAATAACTTTCAAGCAGGCCTTGGCTACCCAGTACCTTTAATGGCTGAATTTTTGGATCCTGATAAAGACCAGGCGCATTTTGTGTTCATTTATTGGGAGGATGGTGTTACACATATTGGCAGCACAGCCTATACCGTTGAAGATCCTGAGAACCCGCCTGATAACCCGATCATTACCCCAAACTTTAACGGTAAGGGACAAATCATCGCAGACTATACTTTTTTGTCTCCAGGCAATCAGACGGTTGGCGTGCAGGTGTTTGACAATGTATCAGGTCTATCGGAAACAGTAACTGCAGACATCAATGTGATTCCCATGGTTGATTTAACCTTATCCGATGAAGATACTGACCCTGACACTTACCCAGAACCCGGTAATATTACCAGCATAACCATTGATATAACCCACGTTGCCCCCACAGAGCCCATCGTTGGGATTAATGCTACCAATGTGGTATTCACCGGCGAACTGCCAACGGATGTGTCATTCATAGACATTCAGCCCACTCAAGGTTTTTGTAGCCAACAGGGACAAACCAGCACTTGTCAAATAGGCACCATGGCACCGAGTGAAGTGGTTACGCTGACAGTGACCATGCAGCCGGATGTATTTTTTAATCCAGAACGAGCTGGTTTTGTTATTGATGTCAGCAGCGATGAACCTGATGCTTCATACAATAATTTAAAGGTGGTTAACATCCCCATTAAATTGAACGATGTGATTTTTGCCCATGGGTTTGAATAGAAATTTGCTCAAAAGTTGAAAACCTAGCCCAGTCATCCATCATTTTCTTTAAATTAAGGTCACTTTTAGTGGCCTTTTTTATCCCTTAAATAACAACTATCGTGACTATGACAATTTAGTCACGCAATTGACATCATTTAGCGTTAAAATGATCCGCCCGATTAAGACGGATGAGTTCAATGAAAAAAATATTTTGTATGGCGCTGTGCATGGGCATGGCTTTATCAGTTCGTGCAGGACTGGAAGACTTGGTTATTTCTGAAATTAGGGTTACTCCTACTGAAGGCGAGTTCTTTGAGATTCATAACAAAGGAGCTACAGAAATAGACCTCAGTAACGTTTACGTAACCGATGCAACTGGTGATGGAAATTTTTATTACAACATCACCACAGGCAGCAATTATGGTGGAGGAAGTAGTGCTGATTTTCATGCAAAATTCCCTAATGGCGCAATTATTGGTGCTGGTGAGTACCAATCTATCGCCATCAATGGCAGTAATTTTTTTGGTGAATATGGCATCAACCCGACTTATGAACTCAATGAGTCAGACTCCACACCCAATATGTTAGAAGCGGTCGCTGGCAGCATCAACAATCAAGGCGGTTTATCAAACGCTGGCGAATTTCTGGTTCTTTACTTTTGGGATGGTTCCTCTGACCTGGTTCAAGATTTGGACTATGTGGTTTGGGGAGATCAGGCTGAAGCAGTTGATAAATCAGGAGTCACAATTGGTGGTTCGACTTATCTGAATGAAACACCGATTATTTCACAAGATGTGATTGCCTCTGGAGTTCATACATTTATTCAATCATGGCAACGTATTGACTTAAATGAAGGAACAGAAATATTAAACGGAGGAAATGGTATCAGTGGGCATGATGAAACTTCTGAAAACCTCAGTTCAACATTCGCTGAAGGAACACCCAATCCAGCCGGAGGAATTACACCAGTAGTTGCACAATTTGTGATCAACGAAATCGATGCGGTCAGTAACAGTAACGACTTTATTGAACTGTATGGCAATGCCAATACGTCAACAGACGGCTACACATTGGTTTTGTATGATGGCTTTACTGATGTTTCGACCAACGTCATCAGTTTGAACGGCATGAACACCGATACCAATGGTTATTTGGTTATCAATACCACCCTGGAAGGCGGTGCGGATGCGGTGGCTTTGTACGTTTCTGATGTGACCAATTTCAATGTTGGAGATGCCATCACTTCCACGGACATCATGGATGCCATTGTTTATGATTCAGGTCAGGCTGATGATGCAGAGCTATTGGCATTGATCAACCCAGGTCAACCCCAAGTCAATGAAGATGCCAACGGTGATGCAATGAACGAATCATTGATTCGTTGTACCAATGGTTCTGGCGGTCAACTCAATACCAATTCATTCAAAGCATTCACACCATCACCAGGTGCTGAAAATGCTGATTGTGTAACTTTTGGCGATTACTATGCCACCGCCGATGACACCAATGCCACAACGTTAAGAAATACCCTGCATGATATCATTGATGATCACTGTACTTTCAATTATTCAGGACCAAGCACCTGTGGCAGTAACACCGAAGATACCTGGAGTTTGTTATCTAAAGCTGATGAAGACCCAGACGTACCAGGACAAGTCTGGATGGTGTATAAAAATAACAACTTCACCTTCCAGGGTGGCGGACAGCAAGCTTATAACCGTGAACACACTTGGCCTCAATCTTACGGGTTCAGCTCTGGTGCACTTGGTGATAACAACGCCGCCAGAACTGATGTTCATCATTTGATGATGTCAGAAGTTGGCTACAACGGCGATCGTGGTAATTTGTATTTTGATAATTGTGATGCCCAATGTAATGAGCGTTCGACAGACACACATGAAAACCCTAATACACCTCAAAATGACACCATTGGTGGTGGTTCAGGCGTTTATCCGGGGAATTCAAACTGGTTTGATGGTAATTCTTTTGAAGTTTGGAACTTCCGTAAAGGCGACATCGCTCGAGCCATGTTTTACCTGGATGTTAGATACAGTGGTGATGTGGCTGGCGAAGTTGATTTGCAATTGACTGACAATGCCAGTTTGATACAAACCGGAGCCCCATATATGGGTCTGTTATCCACATTGCTTGAATGGCATGTATCAGACCCAGTAGACGACATTGAAAGAAATCGCAATGATTTCATCTTCACCAAGCAATTAAACAGAAACCCTTTCATCGATCATCCTGAGTGGGTTGAGTGTATTTTTGTAACGGGTGGCACCTGTGGCACCGTCGATAATGACTTGATTTTTGAAAATGGTTTTGAATAAAACTCCAAAACCATTCAAAATCGTTTCTAAACCACAAAAAAAATCTCTGCCAATCGGCGGAGATTTTTTTTTGCACTGATAAACCAACAATATAATTGACCTATATCATCATCGCTTTATAAAATAGCACTGTGGTGACAATCTCATCACAACACAAGCAATTTGTTTAACGCTGACCAACAACAATAACATCAACAGCGTATAGCACAGCACTATCAACGCTTATTACGAGCTCTTAAACAATTACATAGGAGAGGTGGAATTGGATAAGGCAGATAAGCTTTACCAAAAAAAAGAGGAATACATGATAAAGAAACCACTGTATATTGCCATGACGGCTCAGTTATTGGTCTCGACCATGTCTGATGCAGGCACAAAAATAATTGTCAAAAACGGCGAAAAGTTAGCAGGTGCTGACTCA
Organism: Lysobacterales bacterium; assembly: GCA_020442635.1. Classification (GTDB taxonomy): domain Bacteria; phylum Pseudomonadota; class Gammaproteobacteria; order Xanthomonadales; family Marinicellaceae; genus Marinicella. The sequence continues at coordinate 7,215 of JAGRJR010000061.1, read as the reverse complement.
GCTGCATTGATTCAGGATTATGGTTCATTCAAGCTATACGAATTGGATCGTGCCAAAGCCATTAATTATGCAGCCAAAAGCCATAACATTTCTGTTGTCAACGAAATGAATGAACTTTTATTTGAATCTTTCAGATTTAATACGCAATCAAGTCACGTAAAATCACAACTGTTGCAAGAAGCCAAATTTGTTGATGGCGAAGGCATTCAGGTGATTCAATTTGTTGGTCCAATCAAAGATGAATGGCTAAAAAATGTCGAACAAGCAGGCGCGAAGCTGATTCATTACGTTGCTAACAATGGTTACTTGGTTTGGACTGACGAAGCCTCCCGTGAACAATTGAATCAAATGGCAGATAGCCACCAATTCATTCAATTCAGCGCACCTTATACCGATATTTTCAAATTAGGCACCACTGTTGCTGAAAGAATGAACCAAAACCCAAATTCAGATGAAGTTGTTAATGTCAATATTCAACTGGCTGACTCACCTTTTTCAGAAAAATCCATACAAATAATCAACAGCTTGGTTGAAAGTGTCAATGCTCCGTGGAATCAAGTCATGAATTTCCACAGTGTAAGGGTTTCAATCAAATTAAAGAACATCAGCAAAGTCCTAGAGTTAGCTGATTCTTACTGGGTCAATGAATACTTTGAAAGATCTCTTAATGATGAAGTACAAAACCAAATTTTAGTGGCAGATTTTGCTGTTGGAAATGCTGAACCAGCCATGCCTGGCTATGCTGATTTTTTAAGTAATAAAGGTTTCCCAACCACTCCTAATTCATATCCAGTGGTCGATATCACTGATGATGGTATCGGCAATGGTACAACGGCCAGTGGCGATCCAACATTTCATGAGGGCGGACAACTCGCTAACCCAACAAGACTAAGTTATGTCGCTAATTGTACCAATGCCTCTTCGGGCGAAGGAGTAGATGGACACGGCCATATCAACACCAGTATTGTTGGTGGCTTTGAAAGCAGAACAGGTTTTCCTTATGTTGATCCAAATGGTTACATCAGAACCCAAGGGGTGAATCCATTCACAAGATTGGCAGGCACAAGGATTTTTAGCCCTGGCTTTAGCTTGAGCGCATGTGGCGGCACTGATGCAGGATTAATTCAATCTGTCCAAGACAATGGCGCCCAAATTATGAGTAACTCCTGGGGTTGTGGCGGTTGTGCTGGATCCTACGATGACTCCTCACAAGCTTTTGATGTGGGTGTAAGGGATGCTGACTTGAATGAAGCTGGAAATCAGGAACTTATCATGATCTTCGCAGCTGGAAATGATGGCTCAGGTGCAGGCACTGTTGGCACACCTGGAAATGGTAAGAACATGATCACTGTGGGTGCTTCTGAGAATTATCGTCCAAATGATGAAAATGGTTCATGGACAGATGGTTGTGGTATTGGATCAACTGGAGCCGACAACGCCATGGACGTCATTGGGTTCTCAAGCCGTGGACCATCACCAGGTGGTCGAACCAAACCTGAAGTTATTGCACCAGGCACTCACATTCATGGTACTGCATCCACCAATGGAAGTTATACGGGTAATAGCGTTTGTGATCAATACAGACCAGGAAGTCAAACCGTAGTTGCAGCATCTTCTGGAACTTCACACTCCACCCCAGCTGTTGCTGGTGTAGCCTCTCTGGCCTATTACTGGATGGAAAACCCACTACCAACTATGCTTGGAACATTTGGCACCCCCAGCCCAGCGATGATGAAAGCTTACTTGGTAGCACACCCAACTTATCTGACGGGCGTATCAGCAAACGATAATTTACCCAGTAATTCTCAAGGATACGGCATGCCAAACATGACCCTGATGTTTGATGATACACTGAAGTTTTTATACGATCAGAATATTGTTTTTGATAACACTGGAGAAAATTGGACATGGGTTGGTTCGGCTGCTGATCCAAGCAAGCCAGTTCGTATTGTGATGACTTATACCGATCAGGCTGGAGCACAAGGCACCTCGCCTCAAGTGAACAACCTTGACTTGCAAGTTGAAACCAATGGTGATACTTATTTGGGTAATAACTTTACCAACGAGTATTCTGTAACTGGTGGCACGGCTGATTCTGTTAATAACTATGAAGCTGTATTCTTGCCAGCAGGCACTGCAAACAATATAACCATTACTGTTTCAGCGGCAAACATTGCAGGTGATGGCATTCCAAATACTGGCGATGGCACTGATCAGGATTTTGCCTTGGTTTGCTATAACTGTGCACAAGATCCAACATTTACTTTGAGTGCGGCTACAGACTCACTGGATGTATGTGCACCAAACGATGCAGTCTATGGCCTGACAGTTGGCTCTATTTTGGGCTACCAGGATGATGTCACCTTAAGTACGTCTGGTTTGCCAGCGGGTGCCACTGAAAGCTTCTCAGTGAACCCAGTGACTCCAGCAGGCAGCTCTGACTTCACCATTGGTAATACAGGAGGAGTAGCAGCAGGATCTTACACAGTAACCGTCAATGGTACTGCCGCAGGTCCAATCAATAAATCAATTGATGTGACCTTGAACTTGTATAATGGTGTACCAGGTGGAACCACTTTGACCCTGCCAGCAGATACTGCTACCGGTGTTGATATAGCGGGAACATCTTTCTCATGGGATCCAACCACCGATGCCACAGGTTATACTTTTGAACTTTCAGATATGAGTGATTTCAGTAACATCATAGAAACGGCTACAAGCTCTGGAACTTCACATACTTCTGCATTGACATTGAACCCTGACACCACTTATTACTGGAGAGTATATGCCAATAATATTTGTGGTGATGCCACACCGGTTGGTCAGTTCTCTTTTACTACATTAGTACCACCAGGTGAGTGTTCTTCATCTCAAATTCCCAATGTGGTCTATGAGTATGACTTTGAAAGTGGCTTGAATGGTTGGAGCAGTGACACATTGATTCCGGGAGATCCCGACTTGTGGGCTGAATCAGGCGTAAGAACTCACTCTGGTTCATCAGCCATGTTGGCTGTTGATGTTGCCAATCTCAGTGATCAGATCTTGGTTTCACCACCCATCGCCGTTCCGGTGGGTGAGACACCAGTTTCCTTAAGCTTCTGGAACCATCAAACCATGGAAGACAGAACAGGTGGCTGCTATGACGGTGGTATTCTTGAGGTTTCAACCGATGGTGGTAATAACTACACTCAAGTGGATACCAGTAAAATGCTGACTGATCCATACGACGGCCCAATGTCCAATGGCTTTAATAATCCATTGGCTGATCAGGATGCCTGGTGTGGTGACCCACAAGACTGGTTGAATTCTGTGGTTGATTTGGTTGATTACGAAGGTCAAACTGTACAATTCCGCTTTAGAATGGCTACAGATACATCTGTTTCAAGAGAAGGCTGGTACATTGATGACATTAAGGTACAAAGTTGTCAAACTGGAATTGATCCATGTGATCCTGCTCCACCAGTGGGCGATCCTGACATCATCTGGTTTAACGGCTTCCAATGTGTGCAAGCTTCACCATAGTCAACAACTCTTAGTTAAAGTAAATTTAGCCAAAACCCCGGACTTAACTCCGGGGTTTTTTATGGCGAAAAAGTTTAATCTGACACTGTCAGCAACCTGTATTCATCCAACGCACTGTGGTCAGTCATAGCACTGATATGATCCTGAATCAGACGACAGCGGTAATAAAACTCCCATAATTCATTGTCGCATTGAATAGACTCAATACTTTTCAGGTATGCTTTGATGATTTTTTTGTCAAAGCGATTGAGCAATAAAGCCTGAAAACCCAGACCTTTATTGTCGCCTTTAGATAATTGAATAAAGTCATTTTTTGACAACGTCAATAAAGCACTATTGATGTCTAACAACCCGGTGATAATACGATGTCCTTGTAACTCCAAATTTTGTACTTCCTGATGATTAAAAACATGTTTATAACCCACTTGTTTAAAGGTTTGGACTATTGTCTTAGCCACGCTGTCATCTTCCAACAAGGCCGCATTAAAGTGACCAGTATAAATGCTTTCAAGGTAATCAATAAACCTTTGAGCAGCATGATTGACCAAGTGGTGTATGAGGTTGATGCGCAATTTAACAAAGTATTCGTGATTGTGATTGATGGTCTCTTTCTCACTGGCTATGGTAGCCACTGTTAGAATCTCAGTAAAACCATTGTAATTGCCTAAATAAGATTTGATGTTTTTTTTATGCAAATCACCACCTTGTTTAACAAATTCATTTGACAATAGTCGCGTTAATTCAGGCAAAGTCAAAATACCCTTTTCGACAGCATCTTCCAAATCCGCTAAGCAATAGGCCATATCATCTGCAGCTTCCATGATGTAGGTAAACGGTGAACGATGGCCTGCCTGGATATCTAATTTTGACCACATGTCTTCAACAAATGCATGTTCAGACAAGTAATACCCAGGTTTCTTTTTTAAATAGGACAAGTCGTCATTTTCTTTAGGTTTATTTTCAAAAGCTGCTCGCGTGTATTTCAGAATACTGGCCGATTGTGCATAAGTCAGATTCATTTGTTGTAATGAAAAGGTCAGTCTGATGGCTTGCGCATTGCCTTCAAAGTGCTGTAAATCAAGCCGCATCTTTTTCGACAAATCTTGATTTTCGGCTTGAGTAAATAATTCATGTTCCGACAAATGTCTTTGAAACCATTCAGAAATTGCCGTTTCGCCAAAATGCCCAAACGGCGGATTACCAATGTCATGCATTAAACAAGCCATTTCAACCAAAGACTCAACAGCCGATTGCAAACCACTTAAACCCAACGCACCAATCTTCTCAGCTCCCAGCTTTCGAAAAATGGTTTTAACCAAATATCGACCATTCTGCTGAACTTCTAGCGAATGGGTTAATCGAGAACGTACCGCTGCATTGCGCTCCAAAGGAAACACCTGAGTCTTCTGCTGTAACCGTCGCACAGAAGCTGAGTTAATGATACGACCTCGATCACTCTCTAAAGCATATTCAATATCATTGGGCAGTCTAAGCTCCCTTGAGCGCTTGTCATAAGGACGTTTAACACTCAACTTAGTAATAAAATTAATTTGTTTATTGGTTTCCATGATGCTATTTTAAGGGCTAAGCATAAAAAAAGGGCCACCAAATGGCAGCCCTTTATGCAGTATTTTGAAAATCTACTTATTTAGCTTCTTTTCTGGCTTTAGCCGCAGCAATCACTTCTTCAGAGATGTTATTTGGACATGGGTTGTAGTGCGAGAACTCCATAGAGAACTGGCCACGACCTGAGGTCATGGTACGCAAAGAACCAATGTATCCAAACATTTCTGACAGAGGCACATCCGCTTTGATGCGCACAGCTGTAGCTGTTGGATCTTGTGATTTAATCATACCACGACGTCTGTTCAAGTCACCAATCACATCACCCACATGGTCTTCAGGAGTGAACACATCCACTTTCATGATAGGTTCCATGATTTGAGGTGAACATTTTTTCACTGATTGACGGTAAGCACCCTTGGCCGCTGCTTCAAAAGCCATGGTTGACGAATCCACTGCGTGGTATTGACCGTCTTGCAAGGTGAACTTAACATCTTGTAAAGGGTAACCAGCCAATGGACCTTCTTCCATACAGCTTGCAAAACCTTTTTCAATCGCTGACCAGTATTCTTTTGGTACGTTACCACCAGTAACAGTTGACTCAAACACATAACCAGAACCTAATTCACCTGGCTCAATGGTAAAGTCAATTTTACCGAACTGACCAGAACCACCTGATTGTTTCTTGTGGGTATATGAGTCTGTGATAGGTGCAGTAATAGACTCGCGGTAGGCCACTTGTGGTTGACCAACCACCAAATCGACACCAAATGTACGTTTCAAGATGTCAACTTTAATGTCTAAGTGCAACTCACCCATTCCTTTCAAAATGGTCTCGCCTGAATCCTCATCAGTTTCAACCTGGAAAGAAGGGTCTTCAGCAACCATTTTACCCAATGCGTTACCCAATTTTTCTGAACCACCTTTGTCTTTAGGTGCAACAGCAATCGAGATTACTGGCTCTGGGAAGATCATTGGCTCCAAAGTACATGGGTGTTTAGGATCACACAAAGTATGACCTGTTTGTACGTTTTTCATACCAACAACAGCCAAAATGTCACCGGCTTGCGCTGATTCCAGCTCATTACGGTCATCAGCATGCATCTCCACCATACGGCCGATACGCTCTGTTTTACCTGTCGCTGAGTTTAAAATGGTGTCACCTTTGTTTAATTTACCTGAGTAAATACGGATAAAGGTCAAAGCACCAAAACGGTCATCCATAATTTTGAATGCCAAAGCACGGAATGGCTCATCAACAGACACAGTAGCCACTTCACCAGTAGGTTCACCGGTTTCTTCATCAGTCAAATCCTGTGGATCAACTTCTGTTGGTGATGGTAAGTAATCAACAACTGCATCCAAAATTAACTGCATACCTTTGTTTTTAAAGGCTGAACCACAGAAAGTTGGGAAGAAAGCCAAATCACGGGTACCTTTACGGATACAGCGTTTGATGTCATCCATAGAAACTTCTTCACCTTCCATGTAAGCCATCATTAAATCATCATCCATCTCAACCGCAGTTTCGATCAATTGCTCATGGTATTCTTCCACTTTATCAACCATGTCAGCAGGAACGTCTTGGATTTCATAGTTTTCCGGTTGACCAGAGTCATCCCAAACCCAAGCTTTCTTGGTCAAAACATCAACCACACCGATAAATTGATCTTCAATACCAATTGGCAAAGTCATCACCAAAGGCTTGGCAGCCAGAACATCCTCAACCTGTTTAACAACTCGGTAGAAATCAGCACCCATACGGTCTAACTTGTTGACGAAAATCAAACGTGCAACTTCAGATTCGTTGGCATAACGCCAGTTGGTTTCTGATTGTGGTTCTACACCACCAGATCCACAGAAAACACCGACACCACCATCCAATACTTTCAATGAACGGTACACCTCAACTGTAAAGTCAACGTGGCCTGGCGTATCAATGATGTTAAAACGGTGATCTTTCCAGAAACATGTGGTCGCCGCTGATTGTATGGTGATACCACGCTCAGCTTCCTGATCCATGAAGTCCATGGTTGATTCGCCATCATGTACTTCACCCAGTTTATGGATTTTACCGGTTAACTTAAGAATCCGCTCAGTGGTGGTGGTTTTACCAGCGTCCACGTGAGC
>JAGRJR010000060.1 GCA_020442635.1 Lysobacterales bacterium | reverse complement strand
TAGTTTCATCAAATCTCGCACCAATCAATGCTTGATCATCGTCCAAACTGACAGAGCCCCCAAAATAATCACCAATGTTTGTTGTCGAGGCAATGAGCTTTTCAGTCTCTTCCCATTGACCATTAATCAATTCAAATACATAGGCAGCGCCCGCATTAGCACCAGCCTCACCATCTCTGAATGCACCTATCAAAGCCCTACTACCTGAAAGACTGACAGATCGGCCAAAGTACGCCGAAAATCGAGGATCTGCTGCTTTCAGTTTACTGACTTGTACCCAATCACCATTTTCTAACTCAAAAACATATGCAGCACCTGATTTTATCTCTTCTTGGCTATCAGTATAGGCACCTATTAATGCGCGGTCTCCTGACAAACTAACAGAATACCCAAATCGATCATTAACGGAGCCATCTTCTGGTAATAGTTTTGTTATTAACTGCCATTGACCATTCACAAACTCATAAATATTTGCTGAACCTGAATCAAATCCAAAATCATTATCATTTGGAGCACCAACCAATGCTCTGTTACCTGAAATACTTACCGATGTTCCGAATTCATCATTTTTAGTCCATTGATGAGCATTAATTTCACCTATTTGTGCATAACCAGAATAATTCTCAAATACGGTGACACTCCCCGAATCATCAATAACTTCGTCATCCAATGGGTTGCTAGTAAAAATATATTGAGCAATCAACTCATCTGAAATACTCACCGCATAACCAAATTGATCATCTACTTGAGCATTAACTTCTCCTAATTCTTGAAACAACTCCCAAAACCCGTTCACTAGCTTGTAAACTGATACTGACCCGCTTTCAGATATGCTACTAACAACAGCCGTACTCCCTTTTAAATCTACTGACCACCCAAAATGAGGGTCTATGGTGTTAGCACCATTTGGCTCTAAAACAGCTTCTTCTAACCATAAACCGTTATCATATTGATAAATGATAGCTTCCCCAGATAATGAAGGATTGTCGCTGGCAGCACCAACGATAATTCTATTTCCATTCTGACTCAATGACCGTCCCAGTCTATTATCTCCATTATTTTGAGAAATCAACTTGATCGATTGCAGCCATTGAACACCGTTATAATCAAAAACATATACAGCACCTGTTGAAGGGCCATTATTTTTACCTGGCGCTCCCACAACAACTCTATTTTCTAACAGGCTTACTGACCAGCCAAACTGATCAGAAGCTTGTCCATCATTGGCTGTTAATTTGGCTGTTTGCTGCCACTCTATGCCATTAAATTCAAATACATATACAGCACCTGCATTATCTGCGATAGAATCATGCCCATAAGCTCCAACCACAATTCTCTGACCATCCATACTTGAAGCAAAGCCAAAGAAATCGTTTTCCTGACCATCAAGTCCTGTCAGTTTAGCTTGTTGCTGCCAATCATGCCCATGTACTTGATTGTACTCCTCTTCAAATACATAGACAGATCCAGAATCAGAACCCTTATCATCATCTCCAGGAGCTCCAACCAATATGTAATCTGCTGTTAATGTGACTGAATGGCCAAACTGATCACCAGTTGTTCTGTCCTCTGCTTTTAGAGTAATCAAAGGGGAAAAGTCACCAAAACCACCATTAGCATTCACTAAAACAGCCCCTTTACCATCAGCATTAGGAGCACCTATAGCACCGAAAAACAAGTCAACCGATAATGAATGTCCAAAAGCACTATTTTCAGCACTTAAACTATAAGGTGTCGGCAGTTGTTTACCACGATCTAAAACAACCAAATGGTTTTGTACTGCATTTGTGTAATTGTGAACAGTTGATTTTGCATTTGAGTACATAAATGCACTTTGAGAATAGAAAAAACTAACTGTGAATAAGACTTTGGTGAACATGTAATAAGTGACTAAAAAACCATGGATATTACCATAAATAAGACCTTTGCCCGATTCTTAGTAATTGGAAAAAGAATTAAAAACCCACCAATCAAGCCGAAAAATACAGTCCAATACAAGGCTATTTCGCTTTTTATATTTAAACTTTTTATCTTTTTACACGAATCGAGCTAAGGTTTCTCTAATATCAACACCTACCCATATAAAGCAAAATCCTCCACCATACCCCTCAAATGATTTCACCTACAAAAAAGCCCCAAATACAAAAGCATTTAGGGCTTCTGAATTGATGCTGTTGAATACTACAGTGCTTTCAAACCCTGAATGAGTTTGGCAATTGCATCTTGCGCATCACCATACAACATCTTGTTGTTCTCAGCAAAGAACAAGGCGTTTTGGATACCAGCGAAGCCGGTGCCTTTACCGCGTTTAATGACAATGGAGTTTTTGGCTTCATCGACATTCAGAATGGGCATGCCATAAATCGGGCTTTCCGGATCGGTTTTGGCCACAGGATTGACCACGTCATTGGCTCCTATCACCAAAGCCACATCGGTTTGTTTGAATTGTGAGTTAATGTCTTCCATGTCTTCAATTAAATCATATGGCACACCTGCTTCAGCCAACAGCACGTTCATATGCCCTGGCATACGTCCAGCCACCGGATGAATGGCAAATTTCACATCCACACCTTTGTCCAACAAAATCTGTGTCATTTCCCACAATTTATGCTGAGCTTGTGCCACGGCCATACCATAGCCAGGAATTACAATGACTCGATCAGCAAAGGCCATTTGAATGGCTGCATCCTGTGCTTCGATTTCCTTCATTTCACCCTCAATGGCAGCACCACCAGAGCCACCCATCGAGCCAAACAGCACAGAACCGAGCGAACGATTCATGGCTTTGGCCATTTCCTGGGTCAATAAAGTTCCAGCAGAACCCACCAGCATACCTGCAATAATCATGGCTTCGTTTTGTAACACAAAACCTTCAAATGATACTGCTAAACCGGTAAAGGCGTTATACAACGAAATCACCACGGGCATGTCAGCGCCACCAATCGGCATGGTCATCAACAAACCCAGTAACAGCGACAAACCAAAGAATATCCAGATGTAATTGGCGTTCATGTCTTTCATCAGATAAAAACCCAAACCCAAAGTAGCAATGGCAACAATGCCATTAAAGAAGTGCTGCCCGGGAAAGGTATAGCGTTTATCAATCCAACCTTGTAACTTACCAAAGGCAACCAATGAACCACTGAGTGAAATGGCACCGATAAACACACCAACCACGGCAAATACCATGGTCACACCAGATAAACAATCATGTGTATTGGCGGTATCAACAATGGTACCCGCTTGACAGCCACCCAAATGATCTACTGCATTGAATAAAGCCATTGCACCAATAAAGGCCGCAGAACCACCACCCATACCATTGTACAGTGCCACCATTTGTGGCATGTCGGTCATGGCGACTTTTTTACCACTGACCCAGGCCAATACAGTCGAAGTAACCAATGCAGCCAGAATCAAAACCATGTTGTGCATGTCTGGTAGCAGGAAAGTTGCAATAGTAGCAATCAACATACCAATACCAGCCCAAACAATGCCACCTCTTGCTGTGCCTGGCGTACTCATGCGACGCAAACCCGTGATGAATAGAATCGCCGCTAAAAAGTAAGAAGCCTTGATCAGTGTCGGCAAATATTGTTGAATCATTTCCATCATGAGCCTTCTCCGTCTTTATCGTCTTTTTTGACTCGAGGTTTGAACATTTCCAACATCCGCTCGGTCACTACATAACCACCAGCAGCATTACCTGCGCCCAGGAATACAGCGATAAAGCCAAACACTTTTTCCAAAGTGGTATCGGCATGACCCAAAGCAATCATCGCGCCCACCAGCACAATGCCGTGAATAAAGTTTGAACCAGACATCAAAGGCGTGTGCAGAATCACTGGCACTTTGCTAATAATTTCAAATCCCAAAATCGCGGCCAACGCGAAAATATATAAGGCAATAAAACCGTCAATCATGATTGCTCTCCTGTGTCTTTTTGACCTGTAACGGCTGGATGCACCACTTGACCTTCTTTAGTCACCGCGCAACCTGCTAAAATATCGTCTTCCCAATTCAAATTAAACTCGCCTTCATTGTTCATCAATGACAATAAATTCCACACATTACGAGAATACATTTCACTGGCGTGCAAGGGAACCGTTGCTGACAAGTTTTTCGGACCAATCACCTTTACATTGTTAACCAATTTGGTTTGACCCGCTTCGGTGGGTTCACAGTTACCACCGCCTTCAGCACCCAAGTCAACTATCACTGAACCCGGTTTCATGTCATTAATCATCTGGGCAGTGATGATTCGCGGTGCTGGGCGTCCTGGCACCGCAGCTGTGGTTATCAACACATCCACTGAAGTTAAGTGTTTGGCCAGGTTTTGTTGTTGTGTTAGCTTTTCTTCTTCAGTCAAAGCTCTGGCATAACCACCCTCGCCGACTGCTTCCACCCCCAAATCCAAAAACTTGGCGCCTAATGATTTTACCTGCTCTACTGTTTCCGGCCTGACATCATATCCGGTCACATTGGCACCCAAACGTCTTGCGGTCGCCATTGCCTGCAAACCTGCCACACCCGCACCGATAATTAACACAGAAGCTGGCCGAATGGTACCAGCTGCGGTGGTTAGCATCGGGAAAAAACGCGGTGCTTCACTGGCAGCCAACAGCACCGCTTTATATCCAGCCACCGACGCTTGCGATGACAACACATCCATGGCCTGTGCCCGGGTGGTTCTTGGAATCAATTCCATCGAAAAAACAGTGATGTCTTTTTCAGCTGCCAGAGTAAACCGCTCCTGCTGCTGATAGGGTGAAACCATACCAATCACCACAGCACCGTGTTTTAACTGACCCATGTCATCTTTTGACAAAGCATCCACACCCACCAATACATCGGCTGCATTCAAAACATCATTCCTTGTTTTGGCCATTTGACACATTTCCGGGTACACGTTATTGGGAAAGCCCGCTTGCTCACCCGCATCAGGCTCAAACAACACCTGCCACCCTAAGTTAAGAATTTTTTCTGCGGTCTCGGGAACCAGTGCCACCCGCAACTCACCCTCTTTTCGCTCTTTTACAAAGCCAACTGTTATCGTCATAGTGTTCAACTCATTTTAAACGTTCATCAGTATAGCAAATTGTTAAGGCCTTGTTGTTTCAATTTTTTCGATTAAATTATTGCATAAAAACAATGACAAAACCTGCCTCCATTTACCTCTGAATGACACTACAATACACATATTTCATCAAGTTTTAATATCTGAAATTATGAGTTTAGTCAAAACCGTTTGTACCGTGTGGTTTGGAAAATGACAGAATAGCGTGAGATTATTTCCAAAAAAGAGAATGAAAACAACCTCTATTTTGCCAACTTAGACAGCGTCAAAAAAGAACCCAGACCATAAATGGATATTGATTATGATACCGCTGTTGAATGGATGGGCATGTCAACGATATTGGGTGCCGGCTAAAAACCATACTCTGGGGCTAAAAGTTGTTACTTAAACATTGAAAAATAGTGAATAACACAACGTCATAACCTGAAATCGAACGAGTGCATCAAAATAATTTCAGCAGCATCGTAAATATCTATAATTCGTTCACATCGTTCAGGCGAGTTGATACCTCTTCAAACTTCATCAATGTCAATGAACATGATGCTACCGATACTTGTCATGTTACAACCGAGTTCACTCCATCACACTGGAATTCGACCTGGCCGACGACCATGCCTTCGGTGATGCTATAACATTTGGAACAATTGGTTGATCAATACCTGCTAAACTCCCCAGCATTAAATAAAAGAGCACCAAACCCATTAGTTCATTGAGTCAGGTAATTTTATTTGCTTTGGGTTATTGATAGCAAATCAATCAAATCAATGATCTATCATCACAACTGACTACACTGTCAACTTTTTCCTTTGCAACTGAGTAAAAGTTGTGAAGCTAATTCTCTAATCATTGCCAACTGATGCGGCTCCAAGACCGCAATTAAATCTCGCTTGAGTAGCTCTTTACCAATAATTAATTGAGTCAATAGCTTTCCTTGAGCCAATGCATGCGTTTCAATCAAATGATTGGACAGAGGATATTGCTGCTGAGAATCAAGCAAAAAACGCTGTCTATTTTTTAACATACTGCTGGCATCTGCCAATAAAGTCGGAGTATGTTGGTACAAAACCCAAACAAGTTTGCTCTTTTGTGTATTGGTTAATTCGATTTCTTCTACCAATTCATAAAATGATTGGATTATTGTAAAAGGTTGGTCAATAGAATCATCACATTTGTCGTCGATTGCTAGCGCAAACGGATTGTATGTCAATATGACTAATAAACTGATCCAACTGATTTTTGAGACCTTTAATTTCATGCGATTTTCTTTGAATTTTGTAAATGAAATGAGTTGACACAACACAGTTTAATTGAGGTGGTAAAATCAGTGTTGTGCCACTCAAAGGGCTTATTTTTTGGGACAAGTTACTTGTGTACCTTGGGCGTTGTAACATACTTGGGTATGACTAACACCTTTTCCAGATTCATAGCTTGTCGTGCCTTGGTAAGTAGCGCCATTATTGGCTGTAGCAGCGGTGGATCTTGACCCTTTTATGCCATCGCCCTGATTAGCACTGAAACCACCAGTGGTCACAGCTGTCCCATTAGCACCTGTAGCCGCGGAAGATCCGTGGTAATTGACAGTGCCTGAGTTATCAGCCGAAAATGATCCGGCTCTCAAAGCAGCTCCATTTTGTCCTTTGACGGCTGTAGCACCACCACCACTGACATTACCTTGTCCATCAGTGTTAGTACCTCTGACCCGCGCAAATGCGCCTTGGCTGTTTTTTCCTGCACTTGCAGTAGCTGTACTGACCCCATTTGAATCACTGGTGGTAGCACGGGCCTTAACACGACCACCAGCTTGAGCCATATTAGTCATTAAAAACATCACCGATATGACCAACCAAACTGATTTAATTTGCCAGTTATTTAAATTTGAATTTTTCATGATACGTCCTCTTATTGATTAATTGCTGACCATTTTCGGACTCAGATGTAAATGATTTATTGAATAAATGTAACAAAATGTAATGTCTCAGCATTTCTATCAATTTATGCTAAGATTTTCTAGATTTAGTTAGAACCCAACGATGCAAACACACAACATTCTTTTGGTTGACGATGATGCCAAACTTCGCAAACTTGTAAAAAACTATTTATGTGAACATGGTTTTGGAATTGAAACAGCCATGAATACGAAACAAGCAATCATGAAAATGAATATCACTCATTATGATTTAATTTTATTAGATTTAATGATGCCTGGTGAAGATGGCCTGAGTTTTTGTCAAAGATTAAGAGCTGCCAAAAACCATATTCCTATCATCATGCTGTCAGCTCGCGGTGATGATGTTGATAAAATAATAGGCTTAGAAATTGGTGTAGATGATTATTTAGGTAAACCTTTCAATCCAAGAGAACTATTGGCCAGAATTCATGCAGTTTTGAGACGCCCTAGCATTCAAGAAAAAACAGTCAACAGCAAGAAATACCAAGTAGGAAAATGGTTATTTAATACTCAAAAACGCTCCTTAACACACCCCCAAAATAACCCAAAAGCATTGACCACAGGCGAATTTAATTTATTAATGATATTGGTTGAAAACCCCAACAGATCATTAAGCAGAGATCAGTTAATGCAGTTACTAAATGACCGAAAATTTGAAGTCTATGACCGATCAATTGATGTACAAATCTCCCGATTAAGGAAATTATTAGAAGAAAACCCCAATAAACCCACTCTGATAAAGACCATTTGGGGACATGGATACATGTATTGTACAGATTCTCGCTTGTGAATTTTTTTAGCACAACTTACCGACAATTCAGCTTGATGTTTGGAGTGCTGTTGATCATTAATGCAGCAGTGATTATCTTGGTTTTTAGACATTACAGCATCCTCCCTGCAGGACAACAAATGGGGCAGTTTATCAGCCAACAAATACAAGCACTTGATCCGCTGTTACAAGACCTGTCGATAGATCAAAAGAAAACTTACTTAAACCAATTATATCCAAAGAATCAAATCACTGTCAGTCAAAATCCCCCTCAAAACGAATTACCTTCGTTTAAATTTTATACAGCCATTGCTGAAATTTTGTCACAACATAATCTTACGGCAATTAAATACCAAACTTCAAATCCCCAAAACACCATTTGGGTCAAGTCGGGTCACGCCGATGATACATGGTATGGTTTTGCATTTGAATCGTTTATGAGCAAAGCAAAGGATATGGTTCAATTGATATTTTTCATTTTGTTAATCATCAGTTTGGCAAGTGCTTATGCCTTTAGCAGGTATTCCTTACGGCCGCTTCAGCAACTAGCTAAAGTTGCCAAAGGACAAGCCAAAGATCCAAATTATATGCCAGAAATTTCAGTTCAAGGTGCCAACGAAGTTAAGGAAGTAGCCAAATTGGTTCAACGAACCATCCTCAAACACAGAGCATTGGCTGATGAGAAACAAACATTTTTAGCTGGTGTGTCTCACGACCTACGAACACCCTTAACACGAATTAGATTCCAATTAGAATGGTTGCAAGATGAAAAGCAAAAAAACGACATCATTGATGAATTGAATGAAATGAATCAAATCATTGATGACTTTATGAGTTACATAAAAGGTCCTGAATCTCTATCAGCTTCTACAGGTATTTCAGTTGCTGAATTGAAATCATACATCACCGAAAGGTATGACTTGAAGGGTCAAAAAATTAACTTAGAAATGAACCAAACAAATACCACACTCAAAGTACATGCTTCACACATCAAAAGGGTGATGATGAACCTCATAGACAATGCCATTCATCACGGTCTTCCTCCTATAGAAATTACATCCACTAAACATGGCAAGATAATAAAACTCACCATCAAAGATTATGGTAAGGGGTTGAACAAACAAACTACTACCAGTCAAGCACAACAAGGTTATGGTTTTGGGCTTAAAGTAGTTAAGAAGCTACTCGAAATCAATCACATTAAATTCAACCTTGACTCCAAATCAGACCAAGGCTTATTAATAAACATATATATCCCAATAAAATAAACCTGCAAACTAAAAACACAAATCAAAATCAGAAGTTTCAAACTGACTGATGAAAATAGCATCAGCCGGCTCTATTGAATCTACAACCCGAATATCATCGATACGCCAACCTAATTGAGGGATGCTGTCTAACCCTGAAACAAATCTCCATCGAATTTGAATCACTTCACCTACGAAGACACTTAAGTCCACTTGTACTCTACCATAACTGTCTTGCTCACCTGCCCAAGCCAGTTCACCACCGATGGGACTACCATACGCACTCGAAATTACTTGATTGTAACCTCCAGTAATGATGTGAAGGTTCAAGTCTGACCATGAATTACCAGAATTTAGAGAGATTTGTAGTTGACCACCATCATAGTATGCCGAATCTGCCTCAAAATCATATTTATGCATGAATTCCAAGTAATATTGGCTTGGTATAAATATTTCAGGTGTAATTAAAAAACTATCGGTTATTCCTAACAAACTGATATCAGTTTCTTCAAACACACTGAATGCTTTCGACAAATTGACACCTGAACCAGGCAATACACGCCAGGAATCAACACCTCTATCGGAACCATGAGACCAACCTGCCAATACAGCATCATCAATGCCGTTAATTGCAGCATAAGTTTCAGCGTCATCTTGAAACAAGCAGTTTAAGTCACCTGCTGAAATTTTGAAGCTAAAAGACAGTAAAATAATTATGATTAATGATGATTTATAAGCAATTCGCATGAATAATGTCCTATCGAAACTGATAAGTTTGAACCCAATTTGTTACTGAAATAGTTTAAATTTGTAAGTATTTGTAACATCAGAATGATGAGAAAACTGATCATTTAGGATTGTATTTTCTATCAACACAATTATGATATAGAGATGAATAATCAACCAGCAAACTCTCAACATTTAAATTTTATGAAACGAGCCATAGATTTGGCTCGATTAGGTATGGAAAACGGCGCTGGCGGACCTTTTGGTTGCGTAGTGGTTAAAAACAATGAAATCATTGCAGAAGGTTGGAACAAAGTTACCTCCACCAATGACCCAACAGCGCATGCAGAAGTAACCGCCATTCGCCTGGCTTGTGAAAAAATAGGTTCATTCCAACTTGATGACTGTGTGATTTACACATCATGTGAACCCTGCCCCATGTGTCTGGGAGCTATTTATTGGGCCAGGCCTAAGCAGGTTTTTTATGGATGTGACCGTCAGGATGCCGCCAATATTGCCTTTGATGACCAATTCATTTACGACGAAATTGAAGCTCCCATCGGTTCACGAAAAATCCCTTTTCAACAAATCGCCCAAACCGAAGCCATCAATGTCTTTAAGGCATGGGCAGAAAAGTCAGATAAAACAGAGTATTGAAGGTAATGAGGCTTTTGTTTAACTTTGAATTAATCAAAAGCTTTCTCTTTTTTATGACCTCTCGCAAGCCAACACTTCATCAAATGATTTAGCATTTTGTTGACACAACCATTCTGCGGCTTCTTTGGGCTTGCTTTTATCTTTTTCGCAATCCGCGACCCCATCAGCAATGACCCTTGGGTCTTCGAGTATCGCTATTTTTAAATTCATTGTTTTATCGTTTTCTTTCTTGTATTTTTCTTTCATCAATTTAAGTCCATGCCTGACTGCCTGGTCACAATTAAGCGCTGTTGGACCACTGCTGTTTGCCGCAGCCGACTGAACTGGTGCTTCATATTCGCCACTGGGCACACCTTTGACTCTTATTTCTTTAGCGCCTTCTTCAGGCGCTTTCTGTGAATAATGAGTCACACCCTCTTCATCCACCCATTTATATACTTTTGCCTGTAGCAATGAAGCTGAAAGTAAAAAAGTAAAAAGTAAAACGCCTATTTTCATCGTTACTATCCAATCATTCAAAAAATAAAGTCTCAACCTAAGGTATTTTATATATGATTGCAATCGAAATCTGACACGTCATTCTAAATACACCACATCAAGGAAAAAATAAAGCGATGATCAATTCGTTATACTGACTTAAACCACACAATTATCGCTGCTATGCTCAACAACAACCAACAGGCTTTTTTACATTTGCATAATTGTCTTATAATGGACGGCTAAATTTTTCACGAATACAAAAAATGCGATCAGATCAACCCACCATCAACTTCATGCTCAAACGCCGTTCAGTGCTGATTAAAAATATGACCGAGCCTGGTCCGTCTGCTGAAGAACTGGAAACCATTTTGACCATTGCCACCCGAGTTCCAGATCATCGCAAGCTTGAGCCATGGCGTTTTTTGGTACTGCAAGGTGAAGCCAGGCAGCATTTTGGTGAAACTTTGGCTGCAATTAAAGCGCAACATGATGAGATGATGGGCATACAAATTGAAGTGGAAAAAGATTGTTTTATGCGTGCTCCTTTGGTGATTATCGTTATAGCTTCACCTGTAGAACACAAAACACCTGAAGTTGAACAAATTCTTTCAGCCGGCGCGGTTTGTCAACAGATCAATATCGCTGCGGGTGCTTTGGGCTACGCCAGTCAATGGGTGACTGGCTGGTCTTGTCTGGATAAGGATGTGCATCAAGCCATTGGCTTGGGTAAAAAAGAGTTTATAGCCGGCTACCTTTATATTGGAACAAGTAATGATCAACCATTGGATCGTCAAAGACCTGACTTAAGCGAAGTGGTGACTTATTGGGAACAGCCATGAAAATCCTCGGCATTGAATCTTCATGTGATGAAACTGGTATTGCCATTTACGATACTGAACAAGGTCTGATTGCGGATCAACTTTACAGTCAAATCGAACTACATGCACAATATGGCGGCGTGGTACCCGAATTGGCTTCTCGCGATCATGTCAGAAAAATTGTGCCACTGATTCTACAAACTTGTGAACAGGCCAGTTTAACATTAAAAGATTTGGATGCCATTGCCTATACCGCAGGCCCTGGACTGGTGGGCGCTCTGTTGGTGGGTGCTTGTGTGGGAAAATCATTGGCTTGGGCGTTGGATTTGCCGGCAGTTGAAATCCATCATATGGAAGGTCACATCATGGCCACATTACTGGAAGAGGATAAACCTGACTTTCCGTTTTTGTGTTTATTGGTTTCAGGTGGGCATACGTTATTGGTTGATGTTCAGACATTGGGGCAATACCAAATTCTCGGCGACACACTGGATGATGCCGCTGGTGAAGCATTCGATAAAACGGCAAAGTTACTGGGCTTACCTTATCCTGGTGGGCGCTATATTGCCGAATTGGCTGAACAAGGTGATGCTACGCGCTTCAAATTTCCACGACCAATGATGAACAGGCCAGGATTGGAATTCAGTTTTTCAGGGCTTAAAACGTTTACCCGAGTGACCTGGGAGCAAGAAGTTGAGCACTGCCAAACTGATAACGAGAAACATCAACTTAAGGCTGATATTGCCGCCTGCTTTCAACTGGCTGTGATTGATACATTGAGTAAAAAATGCCTTAGAGCCATCAAACAGACAGGACATAAACAACTGGTGATATCAGGTGGTGTGAGCGCCAACATTTCACTGCGAGAAACCCTGAATAAAATGGGCCAAAATCACCATTTTAAGTCATTCTTTCCTTCCTTGAAATATTGTACCGACAACGGCGCTATGATTGCTGTAGCCGGTGCCATGCGCTTTAAACACAAAGACATCGAACAAAACAATTTGATAAAAGCGTACCCAAGGTGGAGCCTAGAACAATTAGCATGAGACAACTGTCATGAAACCCTTACAGTTTACAGCTCAATACTGGATTGAACATTTAGACTTACAACCACATCCAGAAGGTGGTTATTTCAAAGAAACTTACCGCTGTCAGGAAAAGTTGACAGCCAAAAACTTACCTGAACGATTCAAATTTGATCATTGCTTTTCCACTGCCATTTATTACCTGTTGGATGCGCCTAATTTTTCTGCCTTTCATCGCATCAAGCAAGACGAGCTTTGGCATTACTATTTCGGAAACAGCAGTTTAACCATCCATATCATCAGCAAAACAGGCGAATATCACAAGTCAAATTTAGGCAACCAACCTGAAGATGGGCAATCCTTTCAGCTCCAGGTCAAAGCTGGTGATTGGTTTGCAGCCAGTGTGGATGAAATCGAGGGGTTTGCCTTGGTTGGCTGCACAGTTGCACCTGGTTTTGAATTTAACGATTTTGAGTTGGCCAGTAAAAATCAGCTGTTGAATCAGTATCCTGAACACTCAGAAGTGATTAAACGATACTCAATCTAGGATCACTCCTCGCAGCTTCAAAAATTTGAGTGCTTTTTATTGATTTGTTTTTTATTCATCAGGCAATAAATCCAATCTTAAAGTACCCCGGACACCTTCAACCAATTGGCTCGGAACCTTCGCCACTTTAAAATAGTTTTCCCATTCTGCCACGACCTCAATAATTTCTCTTAAAATTGTTTTTACTTTTGCCGCTGACAAATCGGCCTTTTTTCCCAACTCAACAAAATCGTTAAATTCAAAATGATCCCTTTTACCATTGATCTGCATTTGGTGTTGATTTGTCCATTCACCTTTAGGGTTATAACTGTAGGTCAGATCAAAAGCAGGTGCCAATGACCACTCACCAGCTTTATTCATTAAAAAAGCAATGTTCTTGGTATGATCATCCTGATTTCTGGCTACCACATTAAAAGCGGCTCGACGAAACTGTTGTTCTAACGCTTTTTTGGTTCCGCCTGAAACCAACTTTCTGATTGTATCCATGGCCTGTTCATAACTATAAGCTCCCGCCATATTAAAATCATAATGTTGCAGACCACAAAGAGACTGCATATGAATTTTTTTCCCGTTTATTCGATCGAATCTTTTGGTTAAAAAATGTGCCCTACCATTTTCCTCTATCAAACGACTTTCTTCCATGTTGATTTTACAGTCATTGGCCATCTGGTAATAAGCAAACTCCAATCTTCCATATCCTTTAGGATCAGAGAGCGTTTCTTTGTCTTTATTCTTATCAACGCCATCAAGCTTCAATAAATAATAATCAAACCCTTGTGGGGTTTTAGTCTGGCCTGATCTTACCTCTCCTGTTGTTTCGTTATAGGCTATTAAACACTTAGCCCTAGCACCACCCGCCGAAGAACCAATCACAAGCAGCTTTTTCATTGCTTCTTCTGTCTCTTCTTCACTTTCTCCAATATGTTCGTGTACGCCCTCTCTTTCGCTGAGTATCTTTGAAGCAAGATTGACCATTTCAGAAAGTACAATGTCTTTATCATTTTCTTTTTTTAATTCAGAAATGGCTGGAAAATATTCGATGGCACCCATGCCTCTGGTTCCTATATAACAAAGTCTTTCCACAGGAGAAAAATCATTTAAATTTCTTCCATTTTTTATCAACCATGAATCTATCAAAGCGTTTCCAAATTTATCTGGAAGCGAGTCTGCCAACATACCAGGTAATCCTTTGAAAGTTTCCTTTGACTCTCCAGCAAAACTAAACTGACCTTTCCTTTTTTTCATTTTAAAAGGAGAAGGTTCGATGTCATCCACCTCAACGAAGTCAGCAGCATATTCAAAGATACCCAAAGATCTGGCACTGTCCCAAAATATTGCGCCTATTTTTCTCCCCCATAAAAGAACATCAGCTACAGTCACTTTATCCATAAACTAATCCTCCCACGTCCATTCTGTTTTCTTTTTCTTTCCTTTGCGAACTCTTTGTGGAATTTTGGGTGCTTTTTTCTCATACCTGCTCATCAAGATGGGAGAAGCTGAAGGCTCAGGAAATAATTTTTCAATTTCTTTTTCTCTACCTAATGAAGTAAATATTCTGATCAGTACCAGTATCGTGGTATTGGTTTTTCCGTTTTCAATTTTAGAGAGCGTTGTCGGGTTGATTTCACTTTTTTTAGATAACTCTTCCAATGTCAAATTGCTTGCCACCCTGGCGCCTCTCATTGATTCCCCAATATGCTTAAGAATGGCCTCTTCACTTATACTTTTAAAGTTCATCACAACACCTTCAATCATAATTTTGACTATAATCGTAATTAATTTAAAAAATAAATACTATCTATGATTATAGTGAAAGAAAAACATAACATTGAATATAGTCATATTTAGTTAGTTTTTCAAATTTTTTTGTGATTATATTCATAGTTATTATATTTAAGACTCTAAGACTGCGGTGTCATCAGAACAACAAAGACAAGTGAAAGAGCATGCCTTAAAGCGCCACCAAACACTGCTAAGCAATTTTTCTATGGTAAGGACAAAACCCGGCGGATTTCTTCATTGGCAAAGCCAATGGCCATGGGCTGTTTGATCTGAGGCAATACACACACATCGTATAACTCTTCTACGATGCCTTCTATGCGTAACTCGTGAACCACATCACCGGTGTTTAAATTGATGACTTGTAAAGCGCAACGGGGTTGAACTTTTTTGCCTTCAAGCTTTTGTTGTAAGGCCAAACCTTCAAAGGTTTTGTTCTCACGGGGTTTGGATAGACCTACAACCGCAAAATCCCCATAAAAACTTAAACCTCGCAAATAACCCGGACAAAACGCCACCGGCTCAAATTGTCCTGTTTTCATGTCAATATAGCCAAACTCTCCTTCACCTGAATTCAAAACCCATAATTTGTCACGATACCATCTGGGCGAGTGTGGCATGGAGAACCCACCAGCCACCACC
This sequence comes from Lysobacterales bacterium, assembly GCA_020442635.1. Lineage (GTDB taxonomy): Bacteria > Pseudomonadota > Gammaproteobacteria > Xanthomonadales > Marinicellaceae > Marinicella. The sequence goes on along the minus strand of JAGRJR010000060.1, from coordinate 4,161 downwards.
TCATTACTTTGCACATCAATCACCACACCACCGGATTGACGATGCTCACGCCAGCCTTCATTGACATCGGTTTCGCTGACGCAGGTCACGTAGGCAGCTTTGCCGTCTTTCACGGCCAACCCATTGAGATGACAACGATCTTCAGCTGCCAGTTTACTGATGTGCGGCGGTTGCCAAATCGGCTCGAAGCTGTGCGTCTGGCTGGGTCTGGCCAGACAGCTGAATAAGGTGTTCACAAAAACCACGCCTTCGTCATCCACCGCCACATCATGGGCATCGACATCACCTGTGGTATAGCCGACTTGGGGCACATAAACCCGGTCATAGCCTTGGTAGTTTTGGTCCGCTTTTAAAGCATTTTCAAAACGCCACAACTGAAACAAATTGGCCACCCAAAGCGTGTCAGATTGTTGATCACGACCAATACCCATACATCGCGCAAAAGTGCGCTCAAAGACCGAAAGATTGACTTGGTCTTTCATACCCACAAAAAACAATTTTCCTGCCTGATAGGTAGAAAAGCTCAGGCTGAGTTTGTGTTCATTCAACCAGCTACAAAACTGTCGTGAAGTATTGAACTCAAGTTTATTATTGCTCATATGTTTCTCAAAAATCACTCTTCTGGATTGATGCCATCATCAAATGAGTCTTTAAAGATTCTGTCATCACCGAACACCACATAAGTGCTGCCGCTTTTACTGATATCATTCGGTGATGCATTTCCGGCTCCAACCAGTATGTCTGCTATGCCATCAGCATTGACATCACCTGCGCCACTAACTGAATTACAAGCACCATCTCCGGCATTTATTCCATGCAATACAAAGCCATTCTGACCATTCAAAGTTGCTAACTCAAAAGGATGAGGAAACCCCTCATCAGTACCGAATACAACATAACAACTACCTGCACCAATTTTGTCTAATGGGCTGGCACCTGATGCACCAACGATGAAATCATCAATTTGATCTCCATTGACATCGCCAAGTGAACCCACTGAAATTCCGGATAAATCACCAGCCGAAACCCCATGAACCGCAAATCCGTTCTGCCCATCAAGCAAACGCAATTCAAAAGGATGTATCAAGCCCGATATAGAGCCAAAAACCACATAAGTGATGCCTGCTTCGGTTTTGCCATTCGGACTGGCTTTGTACGCCCCAATGATGATGTCATCAAAACCATCGGCATTGACATCACCAGCTTCACTGACACCAAATCCTGACCAGTCATTAAAAGCTCGGCCATTCATAGAAAAACCAATTGTCCCATCTAAAGTGGTCAAATTATAAGGGTTAGGTAGACCAGTATCCCTGCCGTAGACCATATATGTTCTTCCAGCTTGGCTGTTTTCATTGAATTCGGCACCATAAGCACCAATGATCAAATCACTAATGCCATCTCCATTAAAATCACCTGCTGAACTGACCGCATGACCAGAAAATTCCATGGCCATCACACCATTGAGAGAAATACCGTTGAGGGCATTGATACTCGTTAAATTGAAGGGTGTTGAAAAGCCAAGGGCATCACCAAAAACCACATAGCTGCGTCCTTGTTCATCTACTCCAGCACTACTTGCTCCAATCAGCACATCATCGATACCATCGGCATTGATGTCTCCTGCAGCACCGACTGAAATACCGGTCTCATCAGACATAGAAACGCCATTGATTTGAAAACCGTTTAAACCATTGAGGTTAGCTAATTTAAAAGGATTGGGTAACGGTGAATCAGAACCAAAAACAACAAAGCCACTACCAGCATTGGCATTACCATTTGAACTGGCATTATTGGCACCAATGATGACGTCATCAATGCCATCGGCATTGATGTCTCCGGCTGCACTGACTGAATAACCAGATTGATCTAATGAATTGATGCCATCGATTTGAACCCCATTTAAGCCATCTATGCTCGATAAATTAAATGGATGTATAAAACCAGAATCAGAACCAAATAGCACATAACTTTTTCCGGCCCTGTCATTACTTTCGGGAGCTGCACCAAAGGATCCAATGATGATGTCACTAATACCATCATGGTTGATGTCACCGGCATGGCTGACTGAGTATCCAGAAAAACCTGATGCTTCGGCGCCATTGATGATCAGGCCATCTTGACCATTCAACTTACCTAATTCGACCTCGCTTTTGAATTGTGCATGTGCTGGCAATTGTGCCAAAACAAACAACAATGGCATGATTAACATTTGATAAGCAGTTTTTCGCACTGTGAATTTATGGTTTTGCATCAGTCGAAATCATTTTTAAAAATAGTGTCATCACCAAACAACAGATAACTGCTGCCAGCATTTTCAATGCCATTAGGATCTGCACGCCAGGCACCAATTATCACATCATCAAGCCCATCACCATTCACATCACCAGCGCCACTAACGGCAAAACCAGAAAAATCTCCCTCATTGATGCCATTGATGCTGAAACCATTGCGACCATCCAATGAAGCCAAATTAAAGGGATTGGGCATCAACGATTGAGAACCATAAACAACATAACTGCTACCGGCATCATTGATACCATTTGGACTGGCACTCCAAGCACCCAAAATCAGGTCATCGATACCGTCTCCGTTAACGTCACCAGCTTTTCTAACTGATCTTCCGAACTGATCTGAATTTTCTATTCCAACAAGTGTAAAGCCATTCAAAGCATTAATTGAAGACAATTCAAAAGGATGCGGAAACCCGAGCTCGGTTCCATAGATGACATAGGCGACTCCTGTGCTGTTATCGCCGCCTATTGAAGCGCCAATAAGTAAATCATCAATACCATCACCATTAACATCACCTGCAGAACTCACCGAGTCACCAGTGCGATCGGAAGCATCGATTCCATGAATCGCAAATCCATTTTGACCGTTGAGGGTACTCATATTAAAAGGATTGGCTAAACCCGAATCTGAACCGAATATCACATAAACGCTGCCAACCCAAGAATCACCATTGAATTCTGTTTCGGGTGCTCCCACAATCACATCATCAATACCATCACCATTGACATCCCCAGCTGAACTGACCGAAAAACCCAATTTATCATTTGCTGATATCCCATTGATGGTGATTCCATTAAGTGCATTGATGCCAGAAAGTTCAAAAGGATTAGGAAAACCTTTATCTGTTCCAAAGATTACATGGCTGCTGCCTGCGTATTGATTGCCATTCGGACTGGCTTTATAGGCGCCAATAATGATGTCATCAAAACCATCTCCATTAATATCCCCTGCACCACTGACAGCTCTTCCGGCTCGGTCAAAAGGTCCAGCTTGCAGAATAAGGAAGCCGTTGTCGCCATTGATCGTTGATGCAGAAAAAGGGTTTGGAAACTGTGAATCCGAACCAAATACCACATAACTTTTCCCAGCAATGCTCGTACCGACAATCAAATCATCCAGACCGTCACCATTGACATCTCCGGCTGAACTTACAGAAAAACCAACAGCCTCGCTTTGTTCATAACCATTAAAGGAAAAACCATTGAGGGAATTAATATCAGACAAATTAAAAGGGCTCGGAAGTCCATCACTGGAGCCAAATAACACATAGGCAGATCCGGCTCCGAACACCCCGTCAACGGATGCCCTGTCAGCACCGATGATAAAATCATCAAAGCCATCTCCATTGATGTCCCCTGCTGAACTCACTGAAGTGCCTGAATAGTTAAATTGGGCTGACCCATTTAAGGTCATGCCATTTTCTCCATCCAAGTCTGACAACTCAAAAGTGCCATCAAATTGTCCATTAACTGGAGACTGAAGCATTCCAAGTGTTAACATAATAGCGGCTGTTAATCTGTTTCGATTCATCAATTCACACTCAAACCATAAAAAATCTTACTCAAAACCATCCTTAAATATCGGCTTTTCTCGTCCGTAGACAATATAACTGCTGCCTGATGAGCTGCCGTTGCTATCTGTTCCAAAAGCTCCGATGATGATGTCATCGATTCCATCAGCATTAAAATCACCAGCGTGACTCACAGCAGCTCCTGAAGCTTGTCCTGCTTCAGCTGCATTGATGGCAAAGCCACTGTCGCCATCCAAATTAACCAAATCGATGGGGTAAGACAGTCCCAAAGTGTTACCAAAAACCACGTATGAACGTCCACTAAAACTGTCAACACCTCTTGCGCCAACAATCAA
>JAGRJR010000005.1 GCA_020442635.1 Lysobacterales bacterium | reverse complement strand
TTGGCTGAAACAGTAGCTGCGCTTTGAAACTGTTGTGGCCAGTAGTCTTGAGCCCATTTATCGGGATCAAATGAATCATATGTTTCATAGGCTTCTGAGTTGCTAAAAGCGCCGCCTAACAAGGCAAAAACGTCCAAACCAATGATTTTGTCAACGGCGATCAATGGGCCGACAATGGCTGTTAAATACATCACCATACCTAAAAGGCTATCTCGCCATGTGGGTGACTGATGACGCAGGCGATCATTAATTGGTATGACAGATTGATATTTATCGATAAATGGCGATGCATCTTCTTTCATCAAATAATAAGCAACTGCAATGTTGTCTCTGTTTTTGAGTTTCTCTCCCCATCGGTTTCGTGCCTGTATCACGTATTTGGCTTGTTGGTAGTTACCTTTCAAACCCAGACCAATTACCAGGGCAAGTACCGTTAATATGGGATCTGACCAAGCCCAAGCGCCCAATGCAAAAATGCAAACACTGATTAACATCAAGACAAACTGCAACATAGGCCAACGGTCAAATAACAACTGATTGATCACATGTCCACCATCAAGCGGCATGAAAGGTAACAGATTAAGGTAATTAATGATAATCAACATGAAAATCATTGAGAGGCCATATTCTGTATAAATAAAATCCGGCGCCCAAACTGCGAGAGCAAAAGCGACCAATAGCCCCGGAAGAGGACCTGCCAGTGACACGATGGTTTTTTGTAAAGGTGACGGATTGACCTTATTTCCTGCGGCCATCGCGCCAATGGGCAGGAAAAGAATTTGTAAATCCCGGTATCCAAAGGCTTTCATGGCCAGATAATGACCCAGTTCATGAAACAGCAGCACTGGAATCAAAATGATGACCAAAAAGGGTGACCAGGCGATTCCGAACAGCAAAGCAAACATCAGGGCTGAGGCAATAAACAATAAGGTTTTCCCCCAATGACTCAACTGTGAAGCTTGTTGGTTGGTTTGTACTTTACGGTGCGCTTGTGCTTGCACTTGTGGCAAAAAAGCATATTTTTCTATCAATGGTGGTGCTTCAACTGGCTTGATAGGGGTCACCTTTTTTTTGTCAGTCATTAGTTGCCACGCCAGTTTTAATGATTCACTGAAACGCAGTTGTAGTGTATTTCCTTTTTTGTGTACTAAGCCGCTGCGATAAAGGTGTTTAAGGTATTGGTCATAACAAGTTTGCATGTGACTGCAATAAGATTCGGCACTTTTGAAGTAAAGAATATTTGATGGTTGCTTAGTAAACAGTTCTTTGCGTTTATTGAGGAATTCTTCAAAAGCCTCGTTGATTAAACTTGTCTGGAAGTTATATGTGTGTAGTTGATCAAAAGACTTGATGACGCCTTCTGCATCAGCATCCATGGCTTCAATAGTCAATTGATCATTAAAACTTTGAAACCTGATACCATAGGGACGGTTTAAATCAGGGTTGTGTGGATTGGTAATCAGTGCATAACATTGATGCTGATCATTTTTTAAAACCATGCCAACTGTTGGTTTGTTGTCTGAAACGATCAAATCCCGGTAGGCATGATAATGTAATAATTCAAAACCTAATGATTCAAGATCTGTTTGAGCCAGTTTAAATTGTTGCTCATTGGCTGGTGGTAATTTGATGACTGGTAATGGTTTAAAGTGCACCCTGGTTAGTCGAGTACCATATAACTTAATGACTAACATCAACCAGGAAGCCAATGGAATGAGGATTAAAATTCCGATAAAAATATATAAGAAGTCCATATCGATTTCCTTAGTTTTAGATTGATAAATTGACCTTCAAATGCACATGGCGAATGAAGCCAGTTACTATCTTAGCAGAAGATTTGTTTTACAGGGTTAGCTCCCTGCCAATAAACCAAATCTGCTATATAACGGGTGTTCCAAAGCACCAATTCGGCATCTTTACCTATTTCAAGGCTGCCTTTTTGTTCATCTAACCCCAAGGCTTTGGCAGCATGGATGGTGACACCCAATATGGCTTCTTCAATTGTCAGGCCAAATTGGCTGCAAGCCATGTGCAGGCACAGCAGTAGGTTGGTGGTAGGTGCAGTTCCGGGGTTACAATCGGTGGCGATGGCCATATCCACCCCGTATTTGCGGAATTCTTTAATCGGCGGTTTTCGGGTTTCTTGCAAGGCATAATAGGCATAAGGCAATAAGGTCGCTACCGTGTGATTTTCTGCCATTTTACGGATACTATTGACCGTGGTGTATTCAACATGGTCAGCCGATAATCCACCATACTCGGCAACCAAGCCTGCACCTTTAAGATCACTCAATTGATCAGCATGCAATTTTACTGGTAAACCCCAACGGGCTGCGGCATCAAAGATTTGTTGCGTCTCTTCATAAGTAAAGCCAATACCTTCACAAAAAGCATCAACCGCATCAGCCAATTGGTTTTTGGCCACATGGGGAATGATTTTGTGACAAATTAAATCAACATAGCCATTGCGATTGTCTTTGTACTCTGGTGGAAAAGCATGAGCAGCTAATAAGGTAGTTCGCACATTCATTTGCATACGCTCACCTGCTAATCGAGCTGCTTTCAGCATCTTTAATTCGTTGTCAAAATCCAGTCCATAGCCAGATTTGATTTCTACCGTCATCACCCCTTGAGATTTTAAATGAGCCATTCGTTCACAAGTTGAATTGACCAATTCATCCAGACTGGCTTCACGGGTGGCTTTCACTGTGGATAATATGCCACCACCAGCACGAGCTATTTCTTCATAACCGGCCCCTGCCAAACGCATGGCAAATTCATTGGCTCTGCTGCCAGCAAAAACCAAATGGGTGTGACAATCAATCAAAGCAGGTGTGACAATTTGGCTATTGGCATCCACAGATTGTTTAGGTTCAAAAGCAGAAATTTGATCCGATGCGCCTATCCAAATGATTTTACCCGCTTCACATGCAATCGCGCCATTTTCCCAAAGACCGCATCCAGCCCCGGTATCAGCACAGGAAATTAATTGGGCATGATGAATGAGTAAATCGCATGGTTTTTTCATTGTTTTTATTTTGGCTTTGGCCTACAGTTCCAATCATCAACCATTATGATAAACATCATCTAGAATGAACAGCTATTTTTTTAAATCGGCCCTGTTGCCTTCAGGTTGGCAAGATAATGTCCGGGTCGAAGTCACACAGGGTAACTACAGCCATATCGAGGTTGGAGCCAATTCACAGCCACAAGATCAGATCATGTCAGTGGTAATTCCACAAATGCCCAACATTCATTCTCATGTGTTTCAACGTGCCATGGCAGGGCTCAGTGAATACCGTGCCAATGTCAATGATGACTTTTGGTCATGGCGTGACTTGATGTATCGGCTGGCTAGTGAAATGGAAGAAGCGAGCCTGTATGAAACCGCAAAAAGGTGTTATCAGGAAATGAAACAGGCAGGTTACAGTTCAGTCTGTGAGTTTCATTACCTGCATCGTAACAAAAATAATCACAATGACTATTTGACACATTCCAAAGTGATATTAAAAGCTGCTGCTGAGGTGGGCTTGAACATCACCTTGTTGCCGGTTTTGTATGCTTTTGCCGGAGTCGGTAAACAGCCTTTGTTGGCTAAACAAAAACGATTTGAGTTGTCAGTCTCTGAGTATCTGAATTTATTGAATCAATTACATGCTAGTTTACAAAGTGGACAAAAACTTGGTATCTGTTTCCATTCTTTACGTGCCGTTTCAGCAAAACAAATACGGGAAGTGCTGGAGAACACGCCTGAAGATTGGCCTATACATATCCATATCGCTGAACAACAAGCGGAAGTAGAGGCGCTGATTCAACACACCGGTCTTAGACCTGTTGAGTATTTGTACAGTCAATTTGAGGTCAATCAGCGTTGGTGCCTGGTACATGCAACGCATTTGAATGATCAAGAAATACAAATGATCAGCAACTCTAATGCTGTGGCAGGCATCTGTCCTTTAACAGAAGCCAATTTGGGTGATGGTATTTTCCCAATGCCCGCCTTTATACAACAACAAGGTCGGTTTGGCATTGGTTCGGACAGTCACATTGAAATCAATCCAGCAGCAGAACTGAAAATGTTGGAATACTCACAACGTTTGTTCCTGCAACAACGTAATGTTTGTTGTGATGCAAAGCTGCCACATGTGGGCAGCTGGTTGTGGATACAGGCTGTGGCAGGTGGTAGTCAGATTGCTGCACAGCCAGTTGGCGGGATAACCATTGGGCAACAGGCGGGTATCATTACCTTACAAGCTGACTTGGATCAACCCCCAGAGTCTATGTTGGATGCCTATGTGTTTTCTGACCGGGTGAGCGCCGAGGCTTTGGATTTATAGCATGGTTTGACACATGTCCGTGATAGAATGCAAAACATGACAATCAACACCCGTAATATCATTCTGGTTGGCCCCATGGGAGCGGGCAAAACCACTGTGGGCAAGCGCATAGCAGCCGTCCTGGATAAAACCTTTATCGATGTTGATCATGAATTGGAAAAGCGCACCGGGGTGTCAATTAATCTGATTTTTGAAATCGAGAAAGAAACGGGATTTCGCCTAAGGGAAACCGCTATGCTTGAAGAGTTATTGCAACAGGATAACGCAGTGATAGCCACTGGCGGCGGCATCATCAGCAATGAAATCAACCGTGGCTTGTTGAAAAACAGTGATGGTTTGGTGGTGTACTTGAAAACAGAAGTAAAACACCAGCTCAAAAGGTTAAAAAGAGACAAACAAAGACCTTTGCTGCAGGGAACCGGGCGGCGTGAAAGGCTGCTGAACCTGGCTCGAATACGTAACCCCTTGTATGACGAAGTGGCGGACGTGGCCTTTGCCAGTGGGCGCACCAGTTCTTATGGCATGGCGCAAAAAATCATTGGTTTTTTTAATAACCCGGACAACTTTAAACGCATTAAAAAACTATGCAAAAACAACTGAACATTGCTTTGCCCAATGCCCAATATCCCATTGTGATTGATTCAGAAAAGTTTGACTTTTCCGCCCTCGAATCCTGGTTGGTGGGTAAAAAAATCATGTTGGTCAGTAATGAAGTGGTGGCACCGCTATATCTTGAAGAAGTTCGCCAATGTTTTGTCAATAACGTGGTGCATCATTGCCTGATTGGTGATGGAGAAACACATAAAAACCAGGAAAGTTGGTTAGCAATCCTTAACGCCCTGGCTGAGCATCAATTTAACCGTTCAGATGTGCTGGTATCTCTTGGAGGTGGTATTGTTTGTGACATTACGGGGTTTGCAGCAGCTTCTTGGATGCGTGGCATGGCTTTTATTCAAGTGCCTACCACCTTGTTATCACAAATAGATGCCTCAGTGGGTGGAAAAACTGGTATCAATCACGTCAAAGGCAAAAACATGATCGGGGCTTTTCATCAGCCCAAAGCAGTGATTATCAATGCCAGAACTTTAAGAACTTTACCCCAAAGGGAATTCAATGCGGGTATTGGTGAGGCGATTAAATATGCGGGTATCAACCAGGCCTGGTTTTATGAATGGTTGGTAACAAATCAACAAGCCATTAAGCACTTAGATGAAGCCACATTGATGGAGTTAATTACCCATTGCTGCCAATTCAAAACAAAAATTGTCGAGGAGGATGAGAAGGAGCAAGGTGTCAGGGCTTTATTAAATCTGGGGCATACTTTTGGACATGCCATTGAGACCGTCAGTCAATATAAATACCTGCATGGTGAAGCTGTAGCATTGGGCATGGTGATGGCTGCTGAATTATCAGCGCAATTGGACTATTGTGCTGGTGATATACGAAAAATGCTGGAAAACTTGTTGCAAGCCTTTGAATTGCCAATTATGCTTGATATTGAATATTCGGCCGATGAAATTCTGGCATTGATGAAAGCGGATAAGAAAGTCATTAATGACCAGCATCGGCTGATTTTATTGAAAGGGATGGGAGAAGCGTTTATTGCCGAAGGTGTAAATGATGCTAACATCCTCAAGGCCATCAACACGTGTATAACTTAATGACCCTAAAAGCAACGCTCACAAATTATCTTTTTATCTTGATAGGTTTGCTTGTCATCCAAGCTGTTTGGGCACAAGACAAAGATAAAAAAAACCCGTCTAAGGAAAACAACATCATCTGTTTTGCTGCCAAAAAGCAATGGGTGTGTGCTCCGGCTGATGAACAACATAAGGCGCAGGAAAAAGCCCAAAAACTGGCGCTTGAACCCGATCAACCGGAATTGATTGATGATGGTGTAGAAATTCAAACCTTGCAACCAGTGAACATCGGGCTACAAGCGCGTCAATCAAACCCCAATGCGACTATGCCATATAACATACAGGATTTCACAGCCCGTGAGGAAGTTTCATCGGAAAAACAACCAATACCAGAATTGTCAGAGGGAGTTGTTGAATCGATTGCTTCAACTGAGCCACAATCTACAGAAAATATGTCTGTACCAGTTGTTGAGCATACCGAAGTAAATGCAATTTCAGATACAGGTCAGCCAACCACTGATGTGCAGTCATTCCACACTGCTCCAAACGACTTTTCATATTGGCAAACACATTTTGCAACGCAATGGACTTTTCAGGTAGTGGGTACTTCAAACCGTCATAAGCTGGAAGATTTTGTGTCAAATAATCATTTACAGCAACATAACCATGTCTTTGTCAGAACGCAAAGGGAAGGCGCTGATTGGTGGATTGTGTTAGTTGGACTTTACAGCTCCCGAGATGAGGCCATAAGTCAGCAATATACGCTGCCAGCAACGCTTGCCAATGGTGCCTGGGTTAGACAAGTCCGCACCATTGATGGTTATCCTGATTGATTGAAATATCAGTGCCATAGATTGCGCTATGACTCGCAAACCATATAAAATGCGCCAATGAAATCGAGATTCACCATAGAACAAAGTTGTCTGTTAGTGATTGATGTGCAGGGCAGATTGGCTGACCTGATGTATCAGAAGAAACGGCTATTTAAAGAAATCATCACCATGATTGAAGCAGCTAAAATTCTTGGTATACCGGTTCATTGGTTTGAACAATATCCAAAAGGTCTTGGTGAAACCAAAGCTGCTATCAAGAAACTGTTATCTGATGATTTTTATCATGAAAAACTGAGTTTCAGCGCTTGTGGAGTCACAGATTTCATGAATCAATTGCGTGCATCTGGTCGCCATCAGTGCATTGTAACCGGCATTGAAACCCATGTTTGTGTTTACCAAACCGTGCTCGATTTACTGGCTAATGGATTGAGCGTGAAAGTGAATCAACAAGCGGTTTCATCAAGGCAAAGAAGTAATAAAAAATTGGGTTTGCGTAACATGGAACAGGCCGGCGCTGAGATCACCAGTACCGAAATGATTTTGTTTGAACTGATGCGAACAGCCAAAAATCCACAATTCAGAAATATTTCAAGGTTACTCAAATAATGCAACTTAATCAGGATTTCATGATTTTATGCCGTAAAGGACAATTGCTGGTTTCGCAGATTTCAGGTGAAGTCAGGCCGATGGTGATTCATGAACCTGATTTATTATTGCTCAGTTATTTTTTGAAAAAAAAGGATGCACAATTAGTGGCCAATGATTTCGTTGAGCATCCTTGGATTAAGAAATGGTTGCCACACATTAAGACCCAAGCCGTGATGCAACGTGTAGAGCAATTCCAACAAGCACGGTTTTTTGAGCCAAGCCAAGCGCCGAATCATGCTTTAACCCTTTATAACTTGCCTTCGGTGTCAGTTGAGGCGTTTATCGAGTTACCGGAAACTTTAAGCCTGAGTAGTCATGCAGCAATTTCCTTACATGATGATGGTTATTTTGCTTGTTCAACAGTGGATCAAAAACCGTATCGATTGCCCGTATCTTGGGTGATGTTGATGCTGGGTTTTGCTGATGGCAAGGCGCATCAAGCGGTGTGTGAAGAAAAGGCTTTTTTGTTTACCGAGGACATCCAGGCAGTTTTACAAACCCTGTTCAAACATGGCTTATTGATTGCGCAGAAAAAACAGCAGAAAGCCACTAATGAAGTAACTCAATTTGCCGTAATCAAATCTGAAAATAACCGACCCTCTTGGAGAGACATTGAACCTGATGGTCGCATACCAGTCTATTTTGTGCCTCACATGGAAAACCATTATCCATTGGCTTTAGGGGTTATTTACAGTGCTCTGGCCAATTATCAGGATGGTGTTTTACTTGATCGGTTTCAATTGATTCCAATCAGCTATTTATCACCTAATGACTTACTCAATGGACCTTACCGCAAATTCAGAGCCGGTGTGTGGTTGTTTTCCAATTACATGTGGTCAATGGATGTTAACTTGCAAGTCAGTCAGGCCATCAAGAGTCATGACGTAAAAAATTTAACCATCCATGGTGGTCCAAGCACACCTGAATACAAACAGGCCAGCGCTGATTTTATGGCAGCACACCGGTCAGTGGACATTTCTGTTCATGGTGAAGGTGAAGTGGCCATTACTGAAGTCTTTGAAAAAATTATTCGTTCACAGGAAGGTGAGATTACCTATCATCAGGATATGTTGTCAGAAGTTTCTGGCATCACTTTTCGCGACAAGTTAAATAATGGTTTGATCAGAACCACGCCAAGAAAACGCATGGCTGAGCCAGACAGTGTTCCCTCGCCATATCTGTCTGGTTTGTTTGACCGTTATGAGGGGCGTGTGGAAGCTGCTATTATTGAGTCCAATCGGGGTTGTCCGTTTGGTTGTACTTTTTGTGACTGGGGTTCTGCTACCAATCAAAAAGTGAGGAAATTTGATTTACAGAGAGTCAAGGATGAAATTGAATGGATTGGTAAAAACAAAGTTAGGGTGATTTGGATCGCCGATGCCAACTTTGGTATCTATGACCGTGACATTGAGTTATCTCAATTCATCGTCGACACCAAAGAAAAGTATGGGTTTCCTCAAGAAGTGGTAGTTAATTACACCAAAAATTCAACTTGGCGTTTGGTTGAAATCATTAAAATATTTACGGCTGGTGGAATCATCAGTCAGGGTATCATTTCTATTCAGACCACCGATGAAAAAACCCTGGAAGTCATTAACCGTAAAAACATCAAAACAGAAAAATATGATGAGCTGACTAAGGTCTTTTATGATTTGAAACTACCTTTGTCCACTGACTTGATGATTGGTTTACCGGGTATCACGGTTAAAGCCTTTAACAACGATTTACAACGATATATAGACATGGATGTATCGGTCAAAGCCTATCCAACACAACTGTTGCCCAACAGTCCGATGGCCAATCCTGAGTACATTGACAAGTACCAAATTAAAACTGATGCACAAGACTTTGTGGTTTCGTCGTATAGCTTCAGTGAACAGGATTTGCGTTGGATGAAAAGCATGTACCAAATTTATACCATGGCAGATGGTTATTCGTTACTGCGTTATGTGATTCGCTATTTGCAATGGGAGCATGACATTCGGGCAATTGACTTTTTAGATGGTTTATTAAGATTTACCCGACAAAATCCAAATCGGTTCAAACAACTCACCTGGGCAGTGCGGTTTTTCAATAGAGACAAGTGTATGCCAGGTGGTTGGACGCTGTTTTATCAGCAAGTGGAGAATTACATTGAACAACAATATAGTATTGAAATTGACAGCGGTATAAAAACCATCCTACGAGTTAACCAATTATGTATGCCCGATGATGCATTGAGTTATCCCATGCAAGTTGAATTGCCTCATGATTTCACTGCTTATTTTTCATCCAAAAACAGTCAGGCCAGTCATAAAGACACACCATTGTCGAGTTATCCTCCTGCTAAATTCCACGTCTCCGACCCTAACTCAATGGTCAGTATCGACCTTGACTATTTGCAATACGATTCTCACCAATACTTTTGGGAACTACATTCTGAAGTATCCAGACCCAAGTCTATTTCTGAGTTTGCAGAATCCTGACTTTCGGCACTGTAATTCACAGCTATATTTTGCTATTTTAATTGTTAATTTCCATTGAGTTTTACCGGTGATTGAAGCATTTATAGGCATTTTATTGCTACTGGTGGTGTTTAAAATTCTGTTTTGGGTTTTTGTGCTTTTATTCAGCCCAATTATATTGGTGGCTGGCGTTTTTATGTCCGTTGGAATGTTGTTGTTGATGGTATTTGGTGGTTTTTTTGTGCTCTTGTTCAAGTTGTTATTGCTGCCTATATTGCTGCTGTTACTTTTACCATTTTGCTGGGCTTCAGGATAGGAAGGACGTCCCTGTCCAATTGAGGTTATTGATCCAGTTTAAATTCAATGGTTTGTGTTACCTGAAATGGCATGGCTTTACCATCAACCACTTTGGGGTGAAACTTCCACTTCCTGACGGCTTTGATGGCAGCTGCATTAAAAGCCCTGGCTGGTTTGGCCTGTAATACTTCAGCAGAACTTACATTGCCAAACTCATTGACCTCAATCAGTAATTGAACCCAACCCTCGGTTTTCTTTGCCAACTCTTTCTGTGGATACATAGGCGGAATGGCACTTTTTATATCGCCTGGATTGCCTTGAGCCCAATCACCTCCTGAAAAACCATTACTCGTAATACCAATGGATGGACCGATGTTAAATTTTTCACCTGTATTCCCACTGTTTGGGACCTCAATTTCAGGTGTGTCAATGGGATCGGTCGCTATACGATTGATGGTTGGTGCCTGGGTAATTTTCTGTTGCTCAGGTAGTTTTTTTTCTGGTTTGGGTTTAACTTCTGGTGCTTTGAAATCTTTCACAAAAGAAAACTTGATATTTACACCATCGGTTTTTATTTGAGATTTCTGACCGTTTAATAAGCTGAGCATGCCGATAAACAAAGCTGCAGTTATCACTAAACCTAGTAATCCTGATACAGAAAATCTTAATATTTGCTTCATACACTTCTCCAGTTTTTTCTTAGTAGTATGAGGTGTGACTTTTGGCCTATATATAAGGTTCCATTTATTTACTAATAATTTCGTAATATTGGTTTTTTACTTGACGAATAAATTTCCCTCATCTATTTTTTCTAAAATATAACGGTTCTAATTCTTTTAAGAAATGCAAAAAATCATCTTATTCAATAAGCCTTTTCAAGTCTTGACTCAATTTACCGATAAAGAAAACCGGGATCATTTGGGACATTACATCAATGAGCCTGGTTATTATGCAGCCGGACGGCTCGATTATGATTCAGAGGGTTTATTGATTTTGACTGATGATGGCAAAATACAACATTTTATTACCAGCCAAGCGGTTAATAAGACTTATCTGGTGCAAGTAGAAGGTAGGGTACAAGCTAAACACGTCCAACAATTAAGGCAAGGTATCAAAGTCAAAGATTACATTGCCATTGCAGTATTCGTTGAAATTCTGGCTAAAAAGCCAGGTTGGGTTTGGAAAAGAAATCCGCCCATTCGGCAGCGCAAAAATATCCCAACCAGCTGGTTATCTTTGACCATCAATCAGGGTAAGAACCGTCAGGTCAGGCGCATGTGCGCAGCGGTAGGGTTGCCAGTATTGCGTTTAATTCGTACCCAGATTGGCAACATTGGCCTGAGTGGTTTATTACCTGGAGAGTCAAAAAGGCATAAATTTCATCCAAAGGAGTAACAAAACAAATCGTTATCCGTTTTTTAGGCATTATCATTAAACAAGAGGTATACATGAAATACGTTTTAATATTGTTATTGGCATTGACTGTAACTGTACAAGCGGGCGTTTTTGGTAGCGAAAAAGTTGAGGCAGGCACCAATTCGCCAGAAAAAGATTACGATTCGGTTAACGGCAGCATCACCGTGGGTGAAAAGTCCCATGTTGATAATCTGGATACAGTCAATGGGTCGATCAAAGTAGGTGACGACGCGATTGTTGGTAAAGCCGAAACTGTCAATGGCAGCATCAAATTTGGTGATGGCGTTACTGCAGAACATGCTGAAACGGTCAATGGCTCCATTGAATTGGGCGCCAATTGTCTGATTAAAAGTCATGCTGAAACAGTCAATGGCAAAATATCAGCCGATAAAGGCTGTCAAATTGAAGGTGATATGGAAACAGTTAACGGCAAGATTTCTGCAGTTGCTTCTGTGGTTGAAGGCAGCATCAAAACCGTCAATGGTGACATTTACTTAGAAGATGGGACCATCGTAGAAGGTGATCTGTTTGTTGATAAATCAAGTGGTTGGTTCAACAGCAATAACAAAGTACCAGAAGTGCACATTGGTAAAGATGTGGTGGTTAAAGGGGATTTGATTTTCAAGAAGAAGGTGAAATTATTCATTGATAAATCAGCCGAAACCGGTGATGTTATCGGTGATAAAATCATTAGGGACTAATTTCAGTTCAACAACCTGACTTTCATTTAAGGCTTGCCATAATTCAGCGAGCCTTTTTTGTGCTACAGGGTGAATCAAATCTGGGGCTAAATCTTGTAATGGTTTGAGTACATAATCTCTTTTAAGAATTTCTGTTCTTGGCACCTGAACCACACCATCATCTATAATCAGACCATCACATAAAAGTAAATCAATATCTAATGTCCTATCAGAATAACGAGGTTTACTGCGATCCCGTCCATGAATGTTCTCAATGTTTTGTAGCCAATCTTTAAGTGGGTGAGGAGTAAATACGGTTTCAAGTTTAACCACCAAGTTATAAAAATCCTGACCCTCAAAGCCAAACGCAACTGATTGATATACTGGTGAAACTTGCAAAGACTTGAAAGAACAAGCCAAATAATTCAAGGCCGACTTGATGTTTTTCTGACGATTAACATTGCTACCTATGCCGAGAAAATAGGTTTGTCTCAGAATGGCCATGCGGATTTTTGGGTGGCGGTAGAAATAATATAGGCAACGGCAGTTGTTGCCATGAGGTAGCCTAGCCACTGCATGATTCCAGATTTTTTCATGGCCAACACCCCAAAAACAATGTAAAACAACAAAGCCATCAATTTGTATAACAACCAAGGTGAATTACCAGGTGAAAAACCAGCCATTAAAGCCAACCCAATGCCACTGGTAAACAGCAAAGTATCAATCACATGAGGAGCAACCTTGAATGATTTGCTCAGTTCATTTTGTTTAACTCGGTAAAACCAAAATCGAAACTGAAAAAATGTCAAACTACAAATGACCAGGATAATATGAATTTGTTTTAAAATGGGGTACATTACTAGATAAAACATGCTTGGCTAAAATTCCCACTAAGAGGGGTCCGTAGAATTAACCGGGTAAATAAGTTCAGGTTTTCGAATAACTTTGCCACAGTCAGTACTGAATTGCTCTCATTGGTGAGGTTGGCGTAGTATGTTCCCTGAAGATTATATTTTTTTGGGTATTGTTTGCTCGATGCCAACGTATAAATTTTTTTCATCGATTCCAACGGTTCCACAAACTGGGTGTTAACACCACAAAGACAGTCATGACTTCTAAACGCCCAACGAGCATCCCTACACACAATAAAATTTTAGCCAGATCAGGCAAACTGGAGAAGTTACCCGATGGACCAATGGTGTCTCCCAATCCTGGGCCGACATTGGTAACAGCTGTTGCTGCAGCAGAAATACTGGTAATGAAATCCAGACCAAATAAGGTCAGAAGCATGGCGATGATGGCTATTGTTAATACAAACATAATACTGAAAGCAACCACTGACCGAATGATGCCATCATCAACAAGTCGTTGGTTGTATTTGAGTACATAAACACCATTCGGGTGTGTCATTCTTCTCAATTGGCTTTTAAGCATCAAGTATGCTAATTGGTACCTGAAAATTTTCACAGATCCTGAAGTTGAACCTGAACAACCTCCAATAAACATCAGATAAAAGAAAAACATAACCGCGAATTCGCCCCACAACGTGTAATCTGTTGAAGCAAATCCCGTGGTGGTAATGACAGAAATGATGTTAAAACATACATGGTTCAGTATTTCAAACATCGTCTCATCAGAAGTGAAAGATCGAACTATTGTTAAGGAAAAAATGGTTATGCCCAATACTTTAAAAAACCCAAGTATTTGTGAGTCAACACCAAAATTACGATGAGAGCGTGAGAGTAAGTTGACGTAGAAAACAAAAGGCAAAGCACCAAGTACCATGAATGTATTTGCTGTCCAGATTAAAATCGGATTGTGTGAAAAATACCCAAAAGATGAATCATAATTAGCAAACCCCCCAGTAGATAATGTTGTCATGGCGTGTACGACCGCATCAAAAGCATTCATTCCTCCAATTAAATATATAAGCGCACAAGTGAAGGTAAGTAATATATAAATGCTTAGTATAGAAACAATCATTTTGTTAGCTCTTGGATGCGTTTTGCTTGACCAGTCTGATGATTCAGTGGCAAACAACTTCATTCCGCCAACTTTTAAATGGGGCAAAACTGCTATTGAAAGTACAACGATACCGATACCACCGACCCATTGAAGAATGCCTCTCCATAACAATAAGCTTGGTGGCATTTGGCTTAAGTTAGATAAAACGGTGGAGCCTGTGGTGGTAATGCCGGAGAATGATTCAAAAAGAGCATCTGTAATCGTTATTTTTTGTAATGCAAATAAAAAAGGCAGTGCGCCGATAAATCCAAGTATTAACCATGAACAAATTGTTGTGAGGTAGAGTTCTTTGCTTGAAATTTCTTCAAAAGAATTAAGGTTGAGTTTCACTCCAAGGTATCCGATGATTAAGCATAAAGCGCAAATGAGCGCAAAGACTTCTTGATCCAGAGTGCCGACTTCAAACAGAGACATCATTAGTGGCAATATCAACAATGCACCCATAACTAAACATACATAGGAGCAAAATAAAACGACTGGGTTTGGTTTTTTCTTATTCAGCATAATGATTAGAATGTCATGTAGAATGATTCAATAATTGGCTGTCAGTATTCCCAGTATGCAGGTATCAACAAAATAAAAAGGGTAAAAAGTTCTAATCGGCCAAAAATCATTGCAATGGTAAGTACCGATTTGCCAGCGTCTGAAATATTGGCATAGTGGGCTCCAGCTTCATCCAATGCAGGCCCCATGTTAGTTAAACTGGCTAAAGAAGCTGAAAATGCGGTAATCAAACTTTCCCCGAAACCAGTGAGTAACAAAGTAAAAATACAAAGTAAAAAGGCAAATTGAACAAAAAAAGCTGAAACTGAGTCGAGAACACGGTAATTGACTGTTTTACCGTTAATTTTCACCAAGTATTTACCATGAGGGTGTATTAGCCGGTAAAGTTCACGCATGCTCATTTTAAATAACAATACCACCCTAATGACCTTCATGCCGCCACTGGTTGAACCTGCACATCCACCAACCACACAAAGCAACATCAAAAATAATGGCAATGAGCCTGGCCATAAATAAAAAGGTTCGGTGGTAAATCCGGTGGTAGTTGCAATAGAAACAGCCTGAAATGTTCCTTGTCTGATAGACTCATAGAGGGTATCGGTGGTATTGGTCAGATACAGTTGCGCCGAGACAAAACCTGATGCCACTGCGAGAAACCCGATAAACACTTTAACTTCGGAATCATTCAGATAGGTACGAATGGAAGCAGATTTCCAGGCCAAAAAATGTGATGCAAAATTGATACCAGCTATGGCCATAAAAATAACGGCAATCAGTTCTATCAGCGAGTTGTTAAAGTGAGCAATGGAATCATCATAAGTAGAAAAACCACCAATGGCTATGGTAGAAAAAGCATGACAAATGGCATCAAACATATTCATGCCAGCCATGTAGTAACTCAAGGTACACATGACAGTGATACCTAAATAAATATACCACAAGGCTTTGGCGGTTTCAGTGATGCGGGGTGTCAGCTTTTGGTCTTTCATAGGACCGGGTGTTTCTGCTTTGAAAATCTGCATACCACCAATGCGTAGCATCGGTAAGACTGCTACTGCCAATACGATAATGCCCATACCGCCAAACCACTGTATTTGTTGTCGATAATATTTAATTGAATGAGGCAGTTCATCAATATTGGTAAGGATGGTAGCACCAGTGGTAGTTAAGCCAGAGATAGATTCAAAAACAGCATCGGTAATAGAGAGGTTCATATGATCTGAAAAGTACAAGGGCAAGGCGCCAGCAAGACCAACAATCAGCCAGGAAGCACCAACTACTAAAAAACCGCTGCGGATTTTTAATTCGGCCTCTACTTTGCGATACATAAAAAATGGTATGGCTCCAACCAATGCTAAAGTGGCAAATCCTTCCAGGAAAGGCAGGATATCCCCATCTTTATAAATAAACCCCACCAATGCTGGTGGTAACATCATGGAACTGGAAACCAATAATAACAGTCCGATAATTTTTGCAATTACACGAGGATTCATGGCATTACAAAAAAGAAGCGTCAACTTCAAACAACCTTTTCAGGTCATTGATGTTGCGCTTGTCGGTTACAAACATGATGAGGTGATCTTTAGGTTCGATGACTTCATTCCGATGAGCCATTAATACCTGATTATTACGTATGATGCCGCCAATGGTACAGCCTGGTGGAAGGTTGATGTTTCTGACTAATTTTCCGACAACTTTTGAGGATGTTGAGTCTCCACTGACCTCCACTTCAATGGCTTCGGCAGCACCAGAACGCAATGAGTGAACCCGTGCGGTATAGTCGCCCCGGACATGAGCCAATATTCCACCCATGGTAATGTGCTGTGGTGAAATGGCAATGTCAATGATGTCTTTCTCAACCAATTGCGCGTAATTTTGTTTATTGATTAAAGTCAGAACTTTTTTGGCGCCCATTTTTTTGGCAATTAAAGAAGACAACAAATTAGCCTGGTCATCATTGGTCAAGGCGCAGAAAATATCGGTGTGATTGATGTTTTCTTCGTTCAATAACTCTTCGGAGGTGCAATCTCCACGAATCACCAAAGCTTTGGTTAATTCTTCAGCGATATATTTTGAACGTTCTTTGTTGTACTCAATGATTTTAACCGAATGCTCACGTTCCAATGCTTTAGCGAGATTAAATCCAATGTTGCCACCGCCAGCAAGAATGATTTTATAACTGTTTTTGTCGGCTTTATCCCAAGAGGTCATGATTTTGTGGATATTTTTACGTGCCGCCAACAAAAACACAATGTCACCGACTTTCAATACTGTATCACCGTCGGGGAAAACTGATTTATTTTTTCTGAATATGGCTGCCACCCGAGCACCAACATTCTCTGGAAGCAAAGAGCCAAATTCGCGCAGTTGCTGATCTACTAAAGGGCCATTTTTCTTAACCTTGATGGTGACCAACTGGGCCAAACCTCCAGCAAAATCCATCACTTGCAAGGCGCCAGCATATTCAATCAAACCTTGAATATGCCGTGTGACCAATTGCTCTGGTGAAATATGAAAATCAATTGGTACATGTTCATGCTCAAACATCTCTGGATGTGATGCGTACTCAGCTTCACGGATGCGGGCAATTTTGGTTGGTGTGTTAAAAATACTGTAACAGACCTGACAAGCCACCATATTGACTTCATCAGAATTGGTCAAAGCCACTACCATATCGGCATCATTGGCACCTGCTCTGATTAATACTGATGGGTGTGACGCATGACCATGGATGGTTCGGATATCGAGTCTGGATTGCATATCAAGCAAGCGCTCAACATCCGTATCTACCACGGTTATATCATTGTTTTCATGAGAGAGATGTTCGGCGATTGAAGAACCAACTTGTCCCGCTCCCAGTATGATGATTTTCATGATTGATCCTTGCTGCTTGGCATATTCTTGGGATTAATGTTCAATGTCCTGAGTTTTCTATACAGATTGGTTCGCTCCATCCCGGATATTTTAGCCAGATCACCGACTTTGCCATCCACCGCTTTCAGGTGATACAAGAAATAATCCCGCTCAAATTCTTCCCGGGCTTCCCGAAGTTCCAAATCATACCGAGTGTGGTGCGAAGTCGGGCTGTTGTCCAAGCTGGATTGTTCCAATAAATCAATCACCTCTTGTAACTGGATTTCGGTAGTGCCTTCTTGTAGTTGTAATTGCCTGACCAGATTTTTAAGCTCTCGCAAATTGCCTGGCCAGTGATAATTACGCAAATGATTCTGAGCCGCAAAAGAGATTTTACGATAAGGTGTTTGTTCCTGATCCGGGAGAAAATTCACATAAAAATTCAACAATTCAGGTATATCCTCAATACGTTCGGTCAGTGCACAAACGGGTACCATAAATTCTGCTATGAAGTCATAGAGTTCGCGGTCAAAATCACCATTGGCAACCAGTGCTTTGATTTCTTGTTGTGAAGTGGACAATAATTGAACAGGGTTTGATCGATGTGGCTTTTGCCATTTTTTCATATGAATCAGCAATTGCTCTTGCTGGGATTCGGTCAAGCAATCGACATTGGTGAGTATCAATGATCCAAATTGATGCGTATTGATGATGTCATTGGTATGCTTTTCAAGTTCCTGTGACAAATTATTATCAGTCAGGCTCAAACTGTCGATGATTTTGGCGGCTTGATTAGGTAATTGTCTTTGTTGATGTAGCCACAGAGCCAGGGTTAATTTGCCAGTGCCGCTATCACCTACAAACAGGGTATTGGTCTTGGTTTTGCTGAGTTTGGCAATGGTATCTCGCAACTCATTGACAGCGGCTGAAGAACCAATCGGTTCAAGCACATGCCATTCTGTTGTTGTAGGTTGGGCTGAAGTCAATGCCTGGCTCTGTTCCAGTGTAACTTCTATGGTTTGTAATAATTTCGCCAGAGAAATCGGTTTTTCCACGAAATCTTTGGCACCCATTTTAGTCGCCTCAATGGCTGTTTCAATGGTGCCATGACCCGACATCATCACCACCGAAAAAGGCATCTTTTGCTCCTGGCTCCACTCCTTCAATAGACTGATGCCATCGATATCCGGCATCCAAATATCCAGCAACACCAAATCGGGCGAAATGGACATGAGTTGTTTTTTAGCATCTTCACCACCTTCAGCTGTGGTCACCTGATAGCCTTCATCGACCAAAATTTCTGAAATCAGATTGCGAATATCTGGTTCATCGTCAACGATAAGTATATGTGATTGGCTCATGGTGTGGATCCTGATTGGCTGTTTGTTGTGGTCATTTTATTTGAGTGCAGTTGTTTGATTTTACATGATTTTTTTTGTTTTACTTCTTCAACTTTTAAAACATGGTTCAAAGGGATGTGCAAAATTTCAACATCGCTGAATTCAGCTTTGAGTTGTTCTTCGATAGGGTCGATGACCACGCCATCCTTTAAGTCAAACATTATGTCAGCAATACTCATAAAGCCCAATAGACTGTTAGTTGAAATTTTTTTGGCATACAGTTCATACACCTGATTATGGTTGATGTAATTAATCCGATATATCGTTGATTTTGGCTTCATTGGTTTTACAATGGCAAGGAGAAAAGCTGTGTATTATTTTACAAACCAAGCCAACAAAAAACCAGTTGAAAAACCAGCGATGTGGCTGATCCATGAAATGTCATAGGAAGGGTGTGGTTGAAACTGCAAAATAATTTGCACCAACAACCACAATAAAATCACCACTGCCAAAGGCATTGAGGTTTTTTGCAGATATAAACCAATAGGAATGATGAAATTAATTTTCTTATCTGGAAACATCACCAACCACAAACCAATCAGACCGGAAACAGCTCCACTGGCTCCTATCAACAAATTATCTTGTCCCTGAAACATCAAACAACCAGCAATATTGCCGATGACCCCAGCACTAAAAAAAATCAAGCCCAGCTTTTGTCCTCCAATCATGCGTTCAATGGAAAACGAAAGTAATAAAAAAATGGAGTTATTTATGATCCAATGCAGCCAATTTCCATGCAGGAATAACGCGGTTAACAGTCGTACCAATTCTAGGGGCTGTTGTTTGATGGTATGCCAAAAAGTGGCTGTATGAATGGCATAATAATCCATCAATTTGGGTTGATAGGTAGTGAATTCAGTTAAAAACAAAAAACCAACAAATGCCAAAGATAAAATGATTGAGACATAGGGGAAATAAATTGGTTTTTGGTTTGAAAAATTAATCACTTGGGAATGAGAAACCGCAGGTTTTCATACGACACAACTATGCCTTCCTTGACTATGTCAGATACAGTTAAAACATCCCCAATGGAATCTCCAATGTTATAGCGTTCGCCATTAATCAAAACCATGCGATTTTCAGGATCTGGGTCGTAAATGTGGATGTTGATTTTAACCGGTGGTATGTTTTTTCTGATGGCAAAGTCAATTTGATGTAACAACAGGTAATCCTGTTTTAAGGTGGGTTCCAAAGGTTTTTTCTTGACGGTAACAGAATCTGAATCACTTGAGGGCGTAGGTTCTGCTTTTTTCACGACCAGATCATTGTCTTGTTTGGTTTGCTTTGGTTTGTGCTGTGTCAGTTCAGAATTATCGGCATTCACGCTGGCTTCGTGAGTGCTTTTCAATGGTTTGGTGGATCGGTTGTTTTTACTGATTGTTTTCAGCTCATCAGGGGCGTTCTGAGTTAATTTTTCTTTTTGGATTTGTTCAGATTTAGCCTTGATATCGCTTTGCTTGGGTGGTGTCAGTTGGTTGCCAGTTGAGCTTTTGGGTTGGGTAGTTTGTGAGGAGTTTGCAGGTTTGGCGGAGGCTTTATTCTGCCTTACTGGCTTGAGATCAGCTTGTGGTTCAGTGGCGGTTGAATCATTTTGTGTTAAATAAGCCTTTAATTGATAATGCCAGCCTTGTTGCCAGGCATATACCCCTCCAGCAACAATCAATAAGAATGTCACCAGTAGCCAAAAGCCCCGACGGCTTTTGGGTGGTGGGTTGTCACTGAAACTGATGTTATTGACACCAGCAGTTTGTTCGTTGTTTCTGTTTTGGTCAGATTTTTTTAAAGCATCGATGATTGAAGACATGTTTTACTCACAATTTTGGTCCCTGGTAGGCTTTCAATGACAACGCCATTTGGGTTTCCTTGCCAATGATGCCATCAGCCAGCAAGCCATTTTGTTGTTGAAAGTTGGTTATCCATTCAGTCAAATTTGCCGGGCTGAGCTCGGGGTTGTTGTCTATGACCTTGGCCACATTCAAAGCCCAATTATTCACAGATTCGCTTATTGTATCATCAACCAGTTCAGACGCCATCGGCCACAAGACAAAATAATGACCCAGCCAGTTCTTATTGATTTGTTGGTGGTTGTAATTTTGTTCACCATCAACAGTTTTCAAAGTGACCTGATTATCATTCATCGCAGTGACCAATGCCAATTGGCCCTGGTTAAGTTCCAACAAGACTGGGGTGTTTTGCCTTCTGATTTGGGTCAGATTGCCCTGTTTGCGTAGACAACCCATGCCTATCATGACCACATCAGGGCATTTGTTTTCATTCCAGATAAGGCTGTTGTCAGCATCCCATAAATTCAGGTAATGTTGCCAGCTGATGGATTGAATGGGAACGATTATAGGTGATTCTTCGACTTCAGTTGGATGGGTGTTAACAGTTTGGTTTATGGTTGGATTTGGCTGATTTTTTGGCCAAAACCACAACAGCATCACTGCCCCCAAAAACAACGCAACAGGCCACACATATCGACTGAAATGTACAGAGGGTTTATCAGGATATATTTCTGCAATGGCCTGGTTAACATGCTTGAGTGTGACTGTTTGCGCTTCATCTGTAAAAGCCACCAATAAAGCGCGATCACACAACACATTGATCAGACGTGGAATACCTTCGGTTTGTCGATAGACGCGATGAATGGCTCGGTCTGAAAACAGCTTTTTGTTACCGCCACTGACGGCAACTCGGTGTTTGATGTATTGCCGAGTTTCATCACTTGATAAGGGTTGTAGATGGAATCTTGAGGTCACTCGCTGTGCCAATTGTCGCAAATCTTTGCGTTGCATCAATTGTTTCAGTTCAGGTTGACCAATTAAGATGATTTGTAACAGTTTTTGCTGATCAGTTTCGAGGTTAGTTAACAGGCGCAATTGTTCCAAGGTGTCACGCGGTATGTTTTGTGCTTCGTCAATAATCACCAAGGTATTTTTCCCTTCTGACCACCATTGCAACAGATGTTCATTGAGCTTTTCTATCATGGCATTGAGTTTGCCTTTGATGCCTCGCGTTGATATTTTCAATTCTTTGAAGATGTTTTCCAATAATTCAATGGGGGTAATATTGGGATTTAAAATCAAAGCCGCTTGTGTATCTTTCGGCAATTTTTGTAAAAACAATCGGCTGATGGTGGTTTTGCCTGTACCCACTTCGCCGGTTAACTGTACAAAGCCAGCGCCTCCGCCGCGAGTCACTCCATAGATCAGATGTGCCAGCGATTCTTGATGTTTTTCACTCAAATACACAAATTCTGGATCAGGCGTGATCGAGAAGGGTGCTTGTTTTAAGTCAAAAAACGCTAAATACATGGCTTATCTGGCATAAATCCATAAAAAAGGTTCAATTGTAATCGTCTTTGACTGGTGAAGCAAAAATGAATGACAAGCTATTCATATATCTTGTATGATGATTTTTTATCGACGAGAGGGTTATTATGAGAGTAGGCGTATTGGTTATGATGCTTGTGCTGTTTTGTTATGCAAGAGCCAGCCAAAAAGCAGTCACAGAACAGGGGGATGTGGTGGTGTTAAATGATGATGGCACCTGGGTGTACGAAAACGGCGCAGCGGCTGTTCCAGTGGCGATTAGTAAGAATCCGAAATTGTTCTCTGCTCCGTCAAATGCTAATTTTCAACTTAAAAGCAACCGAACTGATGTGGCTTTTAAGTTCGACCCAAAACAGTGGAATTTTTCCAAGGATGAACAGGGCGAAGCTGCGGAATACAATTTCAAACTCAAGTCGGGCGATTTATACGCCATGGCCATCACTGAACAGTTAGAGATCGCATTGGAAACTCTGGTTGACATCGCTGTTGATAATGCCAGAGATGCCGCTCCTGATATCCAGGTTGTTACAAAAGAATACCGAAATGTTAATGGTTTGAAGGTGATTTATATGGAAATGGAAGGAGCCATTCAAAAGGTGAGGTTCACATACCTCGGCTATTATTATTCAGATGCCTCAGGCTCTGTTCAATATCTCGCTTACACAGGTACTAATTTGGTGCAAAAATATCGTAAAGACATTGATCAGTTTCTCAATGGCCTGGTGTTGCAATAGGAAATCGCTATTGTATTAACTATAGGACTGTAATCTTTTGAACACTGCATTTTCGGGTTTAATGCGACGACTGATGATGTGGTTTTATTTATCATTGCCTTATCTGGCATTGATTGCTGTGGGTAAAACGGGTGCTCAAGCATCGTGGATGTTTTATCTGACAGGATGGATTACCGCCTTTATTTTTCAGATATTTTTTCTGTCAGTGAATCAAGCAGATGCTTTGATTCATTCACCGCTGTATCGAACCACAACAGCACTTGTGCCACCTGTGTTGATCATGCTGCGACAATTCGTCTATGGCGGTGGTATGATCCAATATTTTATTGAATTGTTTATTATGGAGGTATTATTGCTAAATTTTGCCGTCACTTTCGCAATGTTGTCAAAGATTAAGGAAGATTGGGGAATGGCTTTATTTGGCTTTTTGATGTTTGGTAGTTTCCTGGGGCTGTCATTTTGGGGCTTGTTGCAAAACTGGTTGTTGTTAAACCCGGAATTGAGTTGGTTAAGTTTGCTACCGTTGTTATTGGCACTTATTAGCACGGGTTTTCAACAATTGAGGTTTTTATTGGCGGTGGCACGAGGCGATGTGTTGTTGACAGATGCCAGTTTAGACAATCCAATTTTATTTTTCGTTGGGCAGATTGTCTTGTGGTTTGGGGTCATGATTTGGGTAATGACATGGAATGTTTGAACATTCAAATAGGCATTTTGTCAGAAGATGAAACAACAGTGAGTTGCAGTGATGAAAATTTATCTTTGGTTGGGTTTAATGTTTCTGACGATACTCGGTTATTACCACTGGGGTCGTAGTTACTGGTATCCTTATTATGTGTCTGTCGTTGGTATGAAATCGATTGAGGAAGTCATTGATGATATTGGAGTGGTAAACGAAGCTAAATTGCAACAAGCATTTAATCAAGCTAATTTCAGTTATCCACCAGAGCGTGTAAGCTTGGTTGCTATCAAGGATACAGATATTCTGGAATTATGGGCACACAAGGCAGCCCAATCAAAAAAAATCAAAACTTATCCCATCAAAGCCGCCAGTGGAACGCTTGGACCAAAACTGCGAGAAGGTGATCTTCAGGTGCCTGAAGGTATTTACAACATCAATGCGTTCAATCCCAATAGTTCATATCACTTGTCACTGAAGCTAAATTACCCCAATGCCTTTGATTTGAAATATGCCCAAATCGAGGGTCGAACTGAACCCGGGAGCAATATATTTATTCATGGTAAAGCGGCTTCAGTGGGTTGTTTGGCCATGGGTGATGCAGCGATAGAAGAACTGTTTACCCTGGTCCATAGGGTTGGCAGACCCAATGTAAAAGTGGTTATCACCCCTACCGATCCTGATTTGAGCGCATTAAAGGTGCCTGAAGGATCGGCTGCTTGGGTTGAGTTGTTGTATAAAAATATTGAAACAATAATTAATGAAATCAGAAAATGATCCTGAAACATGAATGCCGGCAGCTGCCGGCGATCCAATCATTGTACTACCAGTTCATTAATCAGCATCATCCGATAATTCCAATAAGTCCGCATTACCACCCACTGCTGAGATATTATTGGTGATGGTTTTTTCTGTGACAAATTGTCTGAGATAACCTGGACCACCAGCTTTGGGACCGGTACCTGATAAGCCCATACCGCCGAAGGGTTGTACACCCACCACTGCCCCAATCATGTTGCGATTAATATAGCAGTTACCCGCTTGTACTCTCGAAACGATGTATTCGATGGTGTCATCAATGCGTGAATGAACCCCGGTAGTCAATCCATAGCCAGTGCTATTGATGGCATCAATCACCTGATTCAATTGCGATGCTTTGTACCTGATGACATGCAGGAATGGGCCAAATATTTCCTGTTCCAATACATCAATTCCACTGATTTCAAATGCCTGAGGGGCAAAATAATGACCGTTGATTTCAGGTGTCTGCAATGACTTGATGCATTTGGCCTGTTGTTCCATTCGTGTTTTGTGGGTTTTTAAAATCCCTAAGGCCTTGGTATCAATAACAGGTCCCAAATCAGTTGAGAACAATTGAGGATTGCCGATTGACAATTCATCCATGGCGCCTTGCAACATGTGTAAGACTTTATCGGCCACATCATCCTGAATATAAAGTACACGCAGTGCTGAACAGCGTTGACCTGCACTGAGGAAAGCTGAGTTAATCACATCTTTAACCAATTGCTCAGGTAAGCATGATGAGTCAGCTATCAAGCAATTCTGCCCACCTGTTTCAGCAATCAAGGTCGCTATAGCGGCATCTTTGCGGGAGGCTAAATTACTGTTGATGATCTGGGCCGTTTGGGTCGAGCCTGTAAATACGACCCCAGTGATGGCATCGCTTTGACACATTTGATTACCAATAGTGCGGCCAGAACCCAAGACCAATTGGAACACTTCTTTGGGTATGCCCGCTTGATGTATTAATTGTGCAGTGAAGTGTGCAATTAAACTGGTTTGCTCAGCGGGTTTGGCTATCACGCAGTTTCCAGTGACCAGGGCAGCGACGATTTGTCCTGCATAAATGGCCAAAGGAAAATTCCAGGGGCTGATACAAACAAACACGCCTTTACCCTGATGATAGAGGTAATTACTTTCACCTGTTGGACCCGGCATTTTTTCACCATCTCCACATAAGTCAACAGCCTGGTAGGCATAGTAGCGACAAAAATCAACCGCTTCGCGCAACTCGGCAATACAGTCGCCCAATGTTTTACCTGCCTCATTTTGCAACAAACTGATCAGTGCATGACTGTTGGTTTCCATCAAATCTGCCAACTTCAATAACATGTCAGATTTGATTGAGACTGGCACGTCACGCCATTGAGGGAAAGCTTGTTGAGCATTGTTGATGGCTATATCAACATCAGCAGCAGAGGCGTGGTGGCAGGTTCCCACCAACAAGTCAAGGTTAGCTGGCGAATGAACTTCATGCATTTCACTCATCGCTTCGGTTCCTGGTATTAAACTGGTGGCGTGGTGTTTTAACTCGCTTTCCTGGCTGATTTTATTGAGTAATTCATCAACCGTTTGCATATCTCCCAGGTTGAACCCTGCAGAATTGATTCTTCTCTCTCCGTAAATGTCACGAGGTAAGGGCAGCATGGGGTGCTTATGGGTTTTGTGTTTTCTGACTTTTTCGATGGGGTCTTGAGTGATCGCATCAATGTCTAAGGTTAAATCGGTCAAACGGTTTACAAATGAGGTGTTGGCACCATTTTCCAAAAGCCGGCGTACCAAATACGGCAATAAATCTTCATGAGAACCAACAGGTGCGTAAATTCTACAGGGTCTATTCAGACCTTGTTCACTGACAGTTTGTGCATGCAGCGCCTGACCCATACCATGTAGTCTTTGAAATTCATAGCCGCCAGTGTCTCCAGCGACCACTTTAATGGCCGCTACGGTATTGGCATTATGGGTGGCAAATTGTGGATAAAACCGCTTGCGATTATCCAGCAAAAAACGTGCGCATGCCAGGTATGACACATCAGTATTGACCTTACGGGTAAATACTGGGTAGTGAGCTAAGCCCTGTTCTTGTGAGCGTTTGACTTCGGTATCCCAATAGGCACCTTTGACCAAACGAATAGGTATGAGTCTTTGGTGTTGATCATACAAATCGGCCAACCATTCCAATACTTTCATGGCTCTTTTTTGATAGGCCTGTACGACCAGACCAAAACCCTGATAGTCAGTTAATTGTGAATAAACGGCTTCGAAAATTTTCAATGAAATTTCCAGGCGATCAGCTTCTTCTGCATCGATGGTTACTGCCACATTCAAAGCTTTGGCATGATTGGCCAATTCCAATACTTTAGGGGCCAGTTCGGCAATCACTCTTTTGACATTGGCCACTTCGTATCTGGGATGTAATGCCGATAACTTGATTGATATACTGGAAGCATCATTGATATGACGTTTTTTATTGGCTTCAGCAATAGAGGCAATTGATGACATGTAAGCAGCAAAATAACGATCGGCATCCGCTTGTGTTAAGGCGGCTTCACCGAGCATGTCATAGGAATAACGGTACTTTTTGAAATCACCTTTGGCAGAGCGCTTAATGGCTTCCTTGATGTTGCGACCCATGACAAACTGTTTGCCCATCATTTGCATGGCTTTATGAATACCTTTACGAATCACAGGTTCGCCAGTTTTGTTAATGAATTTATCAAGGGCTCGTTTCATACCACCACGACTTTCATCCACATCAATGATCTTACCAGTCAGCATCAAGCCCCAGGTTGAAGCATTGACAAACAAGGAATCGCTTTTACCTAAATGAGATTTCCAATCGGCATCGAGGATTTTGTCTTTAATCAGTTTGTCGGCCGTCGATTTGTCGGGGATACGCAGTAATGCTTCAGCCAAGCACATCAACAATATGCCTTCCTTGGATGACAAGTCATACTCTTTCATAAAGGCATCAATGCCATCCATGTCATCAATTTTGTTACGAACATTTTGCACCAACTCTGCTGCCAGTTGCTTGATTTGGTGGCGTTTGGCGGCACCTGGATTGGCATAATCAAGCAATTGATTGACCCAAATCTCCTCGTCCATTAAATAGTGTGCAGAAAAAGGCAAAGCATCGTATGTCATGTCAGTAATCCCAAAAGCTTAGTGATGAGGCGGGATTATAAAGAAAGTATCTGCAATAGTCAGTATTTAGCATCAGAGTCAGTGCATTTGTTACTTTCTGACCTCTTGTGAGGCGCAGGAATTGTTATGCTGGTTAAATAACGGACCATTTATTTAAATTAATTGTTCGGTTTAGCCATGTGGTTTCCTTATATAAGCTGAGAGGCTTTAAAAATATTAATGACTGGTTTGCATGATTGAGCTTGTTGATATAGGGAAACTGGGAGGTGGTTAACAGCTTGGTAATTGTGAAACATATACAATGGTTAATTTACAGGTAGGATGATTATGTTGAGAGTTTTATTTCTGTTTTTACTGGTTACGCAAAGTTTTGCTGGAGGTATCAACCTCAACAATCCAATCTTGTTTGTGACTCAGTTTCCGATTGCCAATGATTTTGCCACCATCGGTTCGACCTTTGCCAATCATTCAGCGAGTATGCAGAGCGTGGGAAGAGGGGGTGATTTATACATTCAATATCCAGATGGCACCTTGCGCAATTTAACCAGGGAAGCCGGTTATGGTATGACTGGTTTACAGGGTGCAAACGCCATCGCGGTTCGAGATCCTCATGTGCATTGGAGTGGTCAAAAGGCCTTGTTCAGTATGGTGATAGGCGCCCCAGAACAGTTTGATTATAATGATTATTTTTGGCAAATCTATGAGGTCACCGGATTGGGACAGGGGGACGCCGTCAGTATTTCACCGATTGCCGGTCAGCCAGAAAATTATAACAACATCACACCGATATATGGTTCCGATGACGCCATTATTTTTACTTCTGACATGCCTCGAACTAAAAATCGTTTCAACTATCCACAATATGATGAGTATGAGTCAACACCAACCAATACTGGATTGTGGAAATTACAAGATGGCCAGGTGAAATTGATGCAACATTCTCCTTCTGGCTCGTTCAGCCCGTTGATTGATAGTTATGGTCGTTTGTTGTTTACCCGTTGGGATCATTTGCAGCGCGATCAACAAGCTTCACCAGTTAATGTGTTTGATGCTTTTAATTATACAGATGAAAGCCCAAATGCCACTGCGATTAATACCGTAGCAGAAGTGTTCCCAGAACCACGACCTGCTGAGTCTGCCCTATTAGATGGTACCAACCTGGAAGGTCATCGGTTCAATCATTTCTTTCCATGGCAGTTGAATCAGGACGGCACAGAGGAGGAGACATTGAATCATGTCGGCAGGCATGAGTTTCACAGTTATTTTAATCGCAGTTTGAATGATGATCCGGGTTTAGTGGAATTTATTGCCGGTGGTGGCAGACCCAATCAAAACAGCATACTTAATGTGTTTCAAATGCATGAAGATCCAAACCAAGCAGGTAGGTATTTGGCTATTGATGCACCTGAATTTGCCACCCATGCTGCGGGGCAGTTGATTGCTTTTAATTTACCTGTGGGTGCTGATCCTTCTCAAGTACAAGTTGAATATTTGAGCCATGAAAGCACTCGTGAAGTTGTCGATGAGGGTATAACACCTCCTTTGGAGCATGTGGGTTTTTTCAGAAGTCCGTTGACACTAAATGATGGTCAATTGCTCGCCGTGCATACGGCTGAAACACATCGTGCTGGAAATGATGGTACCCGAGCCAATCCTCAGCCTCGTTATGATTTTACCATCAAAAAATTAACTCAAAATGCCAGTAGTGATTGGATACCAGGTACTCGCCTTACTAATTTAGGTGATGTTACCATCTCTTATTATGACCCTGATGTATTGGTTACCTATACAGGTCCTCTTTGGGAAATGAGACCCGTAGAGGTAGTCAGTCGCACTGTACCAACATTGACGCAGCAAACCTTACAAGCGCCTGAGTTACAGGTGATCGCGGAGGAGAATATTGATTTAGCCATGTTCCAGGGCTTTTTGCGAACCAATAATTTGAGTGTGGTGGTGATGCGTGATGTAACAACACGAGACGAACTGGATTTACAGCAACCTTATAATTTAAAAGTGGCTGGTAGTCCACACCAAACCATTGGTAACAATGGGTTGCTATACGAGGTTTCACACTTGCAATTTCTTCAAGGGGATCAAATCAGGGGTTATGGGGGCATATCCAACCCTGATCCGGGTCAAAGAGTTATTGCGCAATATTTACATGAGCAGCGTGCGATGAGTCAAAACATCAATTTTACAAATGCTCCACCGGGTAGCGCTGAAGTCTATCCAGATGGTTCAGTGGCCTTTTTTGTACCTGCACAACGGGCCTTGAGCTGGCAGACTTTATCACCTACAGAAGAACCTGTGGTGCGAGAACGTTATTGGATTACTTTTCAGCCAGGTGAAATTCGTGCTTGTGGTGGTTGTCATGGTGTCAACCAAGTCGATCAAGCAGGACAATTGCCATCTACCATCAAACCGGAAGCCTTCAGACAATTGCTTCGTCATTGGGATGCCAACTTTGAGGATTTGATTTTTGAGGATGGCTTTAATTAAGCCTACAAAAAAGCAGCCAGTAAAAATGATTTAAGCTGGCTGCAGTTTAACTTTGAGATTATAACTTGACGGTCATTTATTTATAGAATAATTTCAAATCCATTTTTAAAAATGGGTTCTTCTGGCTCTACTTCAATGGCTCCAACATCAACTTTATCATCTTGTATTCTTGCATTACCATTGAAGTCAGTAATACCGACACCCCACTGCATATTAAAGGGAGGTGGTACTGGTACAAACAAAGGTGAATTACGACCGTTATTAACTTCTTGAGAAGCGATAGTTGGTGCTAAAAAAATATCATTATCAAAGATTGGCTGAGCTGTGAAGTTGTTCTCGACGTTATGGATGGTTCCAACATAAGTGTCAATATTGTTGTTATATAAATATGATTCTGTTGTTATCATATCAACATCGATAAAAGTAACATCATGACCATCGTTATCCCAAAATAAATTGTTGGCAACAAATAAACCAGCCCCTTCATACAAAGTGGCTCTGAGTCCAGAGTTCACACCTGCATCATTTGCTAGTGATGTGTTAAGGACAATTGTATTGTTATTAAAATAGATGCCGAGGCCTGCGTCGTTTATTTCCACAGTGCCGTTTCCTGTGATATTTTCATTAACAGCAAAAATGTTATTTCTGACAGTAATTTTTCGGCCTCTTGAAGTTGCTAAAGCTGAATGAAAAAAGCCTTTGTTATTAACGAATGCTACTTTTTCAACGAGAACATCACCTACATAATTTTCGTGTGATCGAATCTCTAAACCACCAGCGCTGGCGGGATAGGCATCACCATCAATAATTGCCATGTTTGAAATGCTGATGTTAGAGCCGGCCCAAGCCTGGATAAGCATCACTCTTTGTGTGTCATTTCCATCCAATATCGTATCCAAAGGTGTATGAATTTGATGCCCGCAAGGATTGCCAAAAAAATCACTCCAACCTCCACTGATGGTTAAATGGAAGTCTTCTGAGCCTAAATAAGAAAAACCTCCTGTATAACTGCCAGTCACAATTTTAATCACATCACTTTGACTGTTGTTTTGGGATGAGGTCAAAGCATTTTTAAGTTCAATACTATTAGTCACGCAAAATTCAGCAGCTTGAGCAGAGAAACAAAACGGCCATGAAATGGCAAATATCACCGCGATTGTTTTTAGTTTCATGAGTCACCTCTTTCTTTAATTACATGAAGTAAATGAATTAACAGAACCGAACAAATTATTGAAGAGGTAAGTGATGGTTGTTAATTCATTTCCTGATAAATAGAAACAACACAGGTGTCCAAAATGTTTAATTTGGACACCTGTGTTGCCAGTTGAGAGCAACCTAAAAAGTCTTACATTGACTTGTGATTTTTAAAGAATGATTTCGAAACCATTTTCAAAAATAGGTTCTTCCGGTTCTGCTTCAATGGCGCCAACATCAACTCTTCTGTCTTGAACTCTGGTGTTGCCTTCGAAATCTGTTATTCCGACCCCCCACTGCATATTGAAAGGCGGTGGTACTGGTACAAAAAAAGGTGAATTACGGCCCTGGTTGATTTCAGGTGAGGCGATTGTTGGTGTGTAGTTTAAAAAACCACCTTCAAAAATGGGTGCTTCGGAGAAATTATTTTCGATTGTATGAATGAGGCCGATATAGGTATCTATGTTATTGTTATACAAATAGGATTCTGTTGCGGTCATATTCACACCGGCAAAAGAAGCGTCGTGACCGTCGTTATTCCAGAATAGGTTGTTAGCAAGGAAAATACCTGCTCCGTCATGAAAGTTAGCACGCAAACCCGAAATGACACCAGGGTCAGTTGCGTCAGAAGTATTGTTGACTATTGTATTGTTGTTAAAATATATACCAAGACCAGCATTATTTAAATCTATAGTACCATCTCCAGTCGTATTATGGTTGATGGCAAAAATACTGTTTCTTACGGTGATTTTTCGTCCTCTTGAGATTTCTAGGGCTGAATTGAAATGACCTTTATTGTTTATGAATGCAACCTTTTCAACAAGTACATCACCCACATAGTTTTCAAAAGATCGCACCTCTAACCCACCTGCGCTGTCGGGATTGGCATTACCATTAATAAAAGTCATGTTTGAAATGTTGATATCAGAATTAGCCCAAGCCTGGATAATCATCACTCTTTGTGTGTTATTTCCATCTAGAATCGTATCAAAAGGCATATGGATTTGTTGTCCACAAGGATTGCCAAAAAAATCACTCCAACCGCCACTAATGGATAAATGGAAGTCTTCTGAGCCTGAATAAGCGAACCCTCCCGTATAACTGCCAATTGCAATTTTTATCACATCACTTTGGCTATTGTTTTGGGATGTTATCAGAGCGCTTGAAAGTTCAGTGCTATTAGTCACACAAAACTCCGCAGCGTGTGTAGATATGGAAAATTGCCAAGCTATAGTTAATATAACTGCTATTTTTTTCAGTTGCATAAATCACCTCATAGTTTTTATTATTAATGATGAGTGAATGCATTTAATGGACAGTACCGAACAAATAATTTTAAAGGAGTGTCATTATTTTATAATTTGAAGCAACATAAGTGTCCAAAATAGTTAATTTGGACACTTATCAGACGACCAAATGGCCGTGGAAAATCACTTTTAACCCAGTTAAAAGCAGCAAAAAATATTAGATGGTTTATGACTGTTTAAAGAATGATTTCAAAGCCATTTTTAAAAATAGGCTCTTCCGGTTCTGCTTCAATGGCGCCAACATCAACCCTGCCATCTTGAACTCTGGTGTTGCCTTCGAAATCTGTTATGCCAACCCCCCACTGCATATTAAAGGGGGGTGGTACTGGTACAAAAAACGGTGATTGACGACCTTGATTGATTTCAGGTGAGGCAATTGTTGGCGTGTAATTTAAAAAGCCATTTTCGAAGATGGGTTCTGCTGTGAAATTGTTTTCGATGTTATGAATTGTACCGATATAAGAGTTAATGTTATTGTTATATAAATACGATTCGGTGGTGGTCATGTTAACGCCACCAAAATAGGCATCGTGCCCGTCATTATTCCAAAATAAATTATTAGCAACGAATATACCTGCACCATCGTGGAAATTGGCTCTCAGCCCTGAGTGCACACTGGAATCGGTTGCCACTGATGTGTTATTTACAAGTGTATTGTTATTAAAGTAGATACCAAGTTCACTGTTGTTTAAATCCACAGTGCCATCACCAGTGGTGTTTTCATTGATGGCAAAAATACTGTTTCTTACAGTGATTTTACGACCTCTTGAAACGCTTAGGGCTGAATGGAAGTTGCCTTTGTTGTTGATGAAGGCCACTTTTTCGATGATGACATCTCCCACGTAACCAGTCCAGCCAAATAATTCAAGTCCGCCAGCACTGCCGGGTAATGCGTTGCCATTGATTAAAGTAAGGTTAGAAATGGTGATGTCATTGTCATCATGTGCAATGATATCCAATACTTTTTGGCTGTTATCTCCATCTAAAATGGTGTCAAAGGGTGGATTGATTTGTTGCCCGCAAGGATTGCCAAAAAAATCGCTCCAACCGCCACTGATGGACAAATCATATCCTTCGCCCCCAGTAAATGTAAAACCTCCTTCATAATTGCCAACAGCAATTTTAATCACATCATGTTGATTGTTGTTTTCTGCACTGGATAAAGCATTGGTCAATTCTGTGCTGTTAGTCGCACAAAATTCAGCTGCTTGGCTGTCTAATATGTATTGCCAAAACAACAGTAAAATAACAGATATCTTTTTTAACTGCATAAGTCACCTTTTTAATTTAAGATAGGTTACCAATGCAACCAGTGTCTGAATCCGAACATATTTTTGAAATTTATTACGGGTGTTATGTTTGATCCATCTAAAACCGCTATTTTGATTGAGCAATCAAAGCAAGGTGATAAGCGTGCCAATGAACAGTTGGCTGAATATGTTTATCCTACCTTATTGAGTTGGGCGCATGGCAGAATTCCCAGAACCCTGGATAGTTTAATTGATACCTCTGATGTAGTTCAGGAAACCTTGGTCAAAGGTATGAATAAACTGAATGACTTTCAATCATTAAGACCAGGGTCTTTTTTGGCTTATTTGCGCCGAATTTTTATAAATACCATTAACGAAAAGCTCAGGTCAGAAAAAGCCACACAGTCACTTGAAGAGGCTCAAATGCAACAATCAAAATTGATATTAAAGGATGATATTGATGAGTTGGTTATTTATGAAGAGGCATTACTTAAACTGACGCAGTCTGAACAGGACATCATCATATTAAGGGTTGAGTTTGGTATGTCATTCAATGAAATTGCTGGTGCTTTAGAAAAAAACAGTGAAGATGCTGCCAGAATGCAGTTTAACCGCGCTTTGGCAAAATTGTTAAAGTATATAAGGTTGTGAACGAGCACGATAAAGACAAACTACTGCAAGCGCTCAAAAGTCTGACTGGTGAGCTCTCTACTGAACAAGAACATGAGTTGTTCAATGAATCCAACCTGGAAAAAATCAATTTACTTAATAAGGTCAAGCAACAATTTAATCATTGTCCAGAGCGCTCTTTGAATCCAAATTCAAAATCTCCTCAAGCGCATTGGGGCGGTTTGCAAATCAAAGATAAGATTGCCTCCGGTGGCATGGGTGATGTCTACTTAGCTTTTGACCCCGTTTTAAACAGGGATGTAGCGGTAAAATTTCTTTCCAGTCAATCCAGTCAATACATTTCGCCCGAATCATTTATTGAAGAAGCCAGACGAGTGGCTAAAATCAGGCACTCGCACATCATGGCAATTTTTGGTGCGCAAATCGATCAGAATGTGGCTGGTTTTTGGTCAGAGTTACTCAGTGGCAAAACATTGGCAGAGTTTGAAATTCAGTCACTGGGCTATGATGAAAAACTGAATCTTGCACTCCAATTGGCCCATGCAGTGAACGCCATTCATAAAAACCATGTGGTACATGCCGATATCAAGCCTCAGAATGTCATGATTGAGCCAGGTCGGGGTGCCGTCCTGATGGATTTTGGTGCAGGACACGACTTAAAAGAACAATCGAACAGGATGGTTACTGCTTACACGCCATTAGCCATGGCTCCTGAACTGTTTCATGATAAAAAAACTACCAGTGCATCAGATGTTTACGCCTTGGGAGTGGTTTATTACTACATCTTTAATGATGGAACATATCCGTATAACCCAGCCAGCATGACAGAATTAAAGAAATTGTTGCAGCAACCCATTAGAAAGTTGAGCTTTAATAAATTGCCAGCAATCTTGAAGGGCTTGATTACGCAAATGCTGAGCAGTAATCCAAACAAACGACCTGCTGCTCAACACATTAAGAACCAATTGATTGAGTTAAAACAAAGGCCGTTTAAACGGATGAAAAGAATTGCAATTGCTTCAATATTTACGATGCTGAGTGTGGTACTGGCGCTCAGTCTGATTAATTACCACCAGTTAAAGAAGGAACAGGAAAGGACCAATTTATCATTAAAAGAGACCTCAGAAATCAATGCTTTGATGTACGATTTGTTATCAACAGTGTCACCCTCGCGCGAAGGGAAAGATGTTTTAATGATAAACGTTCTTAATGAGTTGATAGCCAATACCAAAGAAGCGCAGAACATAAATGACACAACAAAGGGTCGAGCACTGGCGACTTTAGCCATATCACAATTTAACCTTGGATTTCAAAGCCAGGGCTTGGAGCTTATTGATCATGTGCTGTCGAATGATCTCATTTCAACAGAGTTAAGGGCCCACATATTATTAAGAAAAGGACAATTGTTAGAGCAATATGTTGAAATCACCCACCAGCAAAGATTAGAGGAAATCGAACATATTGTTTTAAAAGTAAAAGATTTAATCGGATCGGGAGACGGCTTTGATGCCCAGCTTACAGCAGAACTTGCCTATTTAAATGCGCTTATTGAGCAATGGGATAATGATCTTGATGGAGCTAAACAATCATTGCTAGAGGCTTTGAGTTATTGGCAGCAAAAGGAAGAGAATAAAAGCAATGGTTTGCAACAATTCAAAATGACTAATCAATTAGGTAACTTACACGCTTCAAATGGTCAGTATTACGAGGCCAGCCAGTATTACCAATCAGCATTAGCGCTTGCCGAAAAGTATGCTGAAAATGATGTCAATGTCAGTATCATCGAAGCCAGAACAAATCTGGCAGCAACACTGGCTCAAGCCGGACAGCCAGAAAAGTCTTTGGCTGTTTTAGATACCTTGCAAAAAGAATCAGGCCGGTATTTTGGTGAGGAGCATCCAAAGCACCTGATCATAACCATTAATTTTATAAGCAACCTGAACCAGTTGGAAGCATTTCAACAAGCGCTTGAAATAGAGACTCAATATCTACCTGTTTTTGAATCAATTGAAAATACAAACAGTGAATTTTACCTTTATTTTCAGTCAGCCTTGGCCATCACCAAAGTGGGTTTAGGACAATCCGGAGAAGCCGCAGAGATATACTTAAATATCATTGATAAAGCATCCAGACACATGGGTGAATATCACGTGTTTACCTTATCAACGGTGTTTAATCTGGCAGAATTGTATAACAAACAGAATCAACCAGAAGAGGCAAAAACATTGCTGGATAAATATCTGGTGATGTCAGAAGAAAAACTGGGTGCCAAACATCAGGTCACCCTTGAAATGTTAGAGGCCAAAGCCTGGGCTTTGTATTTAAGTGATGAATTGAGTGAAGCACTAAAAACGATTCAAAACGTCATAGAATTGAAAAATCAAGTTTATGGACCGGACAACTCTTTTACATTACAAGCCAAAGAAAAACTCAAAGCAATGGAAAAAAAGGTTCAAGAGCAAGATTGATAACTGGCATCTAATGAGCGGTCAGAAACTAGACAGCCTGTTTTATCTTGTAAAAGCCCGCATGCGATAACAAAAAAATAACAATGTTTGAAGATATTTGCCATATCACATGGTAGAATTGCCGCGTTTGACCTGTGTGACTTTGGGTCGCATTCATTGAATAGAATAAAGGTCTTGGTTTTCAAAAATTCATTAGGGTATAAATTTATGAAAAAAATGCAAATGAAATTCATGTTGCTGGTTGCTGGTTTATTGGCTTCAACCCTGGCAGCGGCTGAATATGGATTGAATTTAAGAGAGGGTGTCACGAAATACAGTCAGACAGCTTATGAGATGCATACGTTCACATTGTGGATTTGTATTGTGATTGGTATAGCGGTTTTTGGAGCGATGATTGTTTCCATCTTTTCTCACCGAAAATCCAAAGGGGCTAAGCCTGAGCAATTCACTCATAGCACCACTGCTGAGGTGATTTGGACCATTATTCCTATCCTTATTTTGGTTGTAATTGCGATTCCAGCCACCAAAGCTTTGATTGAGATGGAAAACCCAACCACAGAAGATGGTAAGCGTTTGCAAATGGATATGACCATCAAAGTGACTGGGTATCAATGGAAATGGAAATATGATTACATGGAAGAAGGTGTCAGTTTTTTAAGTACCCTCGCTAAAGACAGCAACATGGCTCGACAAAAAGGGTCAGGTATAGATCCAAATACAGTTGAAAACTATTTGCTGGATGTTGATAACCCACTGGTGATTCCTGCCAATACCAACATCAGATTTTTATTGACTGCCGACGATGTGATTCATTCATGGTGGGTTCCGGATTTTGGTTGGAAGCGTGATGCCATCCCTGGTTTTATTAATGAAGCATGGACCAATGTCAAAACACCAGGTACTTACCGTGGCCAATGTGCTGAGCTATGTGGTAAAGATCATGGTTTTATGCCGATTGTAGTGGAAGTGTTGAGCAAGGAAGATTATGCAAGTTGGCTTGCCGCCCAGAAAGGCGAACAGGCGCAAGCAGAAGTCATGGTACAAACAGAGTGGAGTAAGGAAGAGTTACTGGCCAAAGGTGAAGAAGTTTACAACACTCAATGCGCTACTTGTCATCAGGCCACGGGAGCAGGTATGCCTCCGGCGTTTCCAGCTTTGGCTGGCAGCGAGATTGTTAATGGACCTGCTGAAGCTCAAATTGATTTGGTTTTAAATGGCAGGGCAGGAACTGCCATGCAAGCCTTCGGTAACATTTTGTCTGAGACAGACATTGCTGCTGCCATCACTTATACCCGTAATTCTTTTGGCAATACCGCAGGCGATGTAGTGCAACCTGCCACTGTCAAAAGCATGAAACAATAATTAAGAGGATTTATTATGAGTCACGATATTACACATGATGAAATGTCCCACGGTCATGACCATGACCACAAGCCTAAAGGTTTTGTGAAAAGATGGTTAATGACTACCAACCACAAAGACATTGGTACTTTGTATTTGATTTTCGCTTTTGCCATGTTCATTTTGGGCGGTGCCATGGCGATGATCATTCGTTTGGAATTGTTTCAACCGGGTTTGCAGTTCGTAGAACCTGATTTCTTTAACCAAATGACCACCATGCACGCATTGATTATGGTGTTTGGTGCGGTGATGCCCGCGTTTGTGGGTTTGGCTAACTGGATGATTCCAATGATGATTGGTGCGCCTGATATGGCGTTACCACGTATGAATAACTGGTCATTCTGGATTTTACCATTTGCAT
Organism: Lysobacterales bacterium; assembly: GCA_020442635.1. Taxonomy (GTDB): domain Bacteria; phylum Pseudomonadota; class Gammaproteobacteria; order Xanthomonadales; family Marinicellaceae; genus Marinicella. The sequence continues at coordinate 27,439 of JAGRJR010000005.1, read as the reverse complement.
TCACCTTATTGGCCTCAACCTTATTTATGGAAGGTGGGGCGCCAGCTGGTGGTTGGACCATGTACCCACCATTGGTTTTACAAGGTGGTCATAACGTGGCTTATTTGGTATTTGCTGTTCACTTAATGGGTATTTCTTCTATTATGGGTGCGATTAATGTGATAGCCACAATCATGAACATGCGCGCGCCAAATGTGGGATACTTGAACATGCCATTGTTTGTTTGGACTTGGTTGATTACGGCATTTTTGTTGATTGCGGTGATGCCAGTACTGGCTGGTGCAGTGACTATGCTGTTGACAGATCGTTATTTTGATACCAGTTTCTTTAGTGCAGCGGGTGGTGGTGATCCTGTCTTGTTCCAGCATATTTTTTGGTTCTTCGGTCATCCGGAAGTGTACATTATGATTTTACCTGCTTTTGGTGTGGTATCAGAAATCATTCCTACATTCGCACGTAAACCTTTGTTTGGTTATGTTTCAATGGTTTATGCAACGGCAGGTATTGCTTTCTTGTCATTCATCGTTTGGGCTCACCACATGTTTTCGGTTGGGATGCCACTGGGTGGAGAATTGTACTTTATGTATGCCACGATGATGATTGCAGTGCCAACAGGCGTGAAAATCTTTAACTGGGTAGCCACCATGTGGAAAGGTTCGATGACTTTTGAAACACCGATGTTGTTCTCGCTAGCTTTTGTGATTTTATTTACCATTGGTGGTTTTTCTGGTGTGATGATGGCATTGGCGCCAGTCGATTTACAGTACCATGATACCTATTTTATTGTGGCCCATTTCCATTATGTATTGGTGACAGGTGCGGTATTTGCTATTATTGCGGGTGCTTATTACTGGCTACCAAAATGGTCTGGTCATATGTATAACGAGCGGTTAGGCAAAATACATTTCTGGTGGTCAACCATTTCAGTGAATGTGTTGTTCTTCCCACAACATTTTTTGGGTTTAGCAGGTATGCCAAGACGTATTCCTGATTACTCAACCCAGTTTGCTGAATTCAATATGTGGTCATCTATTGGTGGTTTCGCCTTTGGTTTGGCTCAAGTGTTCTTTATTTTTATTGTGTGGAAAACAGTCAGAGGTGGTGAAAAAGCCACTGCTCAAGTTTGGGAAGGTGCTAAAGGTTTGGAATGGACTGTTCCATCACCCGCGCCACACCACACTTTTGAAGAGTTTGGACCAGTTGATCTGGATAAAATGGCTCATGGTAAAACACACTGATTGAAATAATGAGTGATAATGACGAACAAATCCAGGCACAAAGAAAAGCCGCCAGAAAAACAGCTTTGATTGTGGCTGCGGTGGCTTTGGGTTTTTTTGCATGGTCGATATACATCGTATTAGAAAGTGCAAAGGGATAAGGAAAACAAGAAAGTATTAAAACTGGGCTTGACTATCGCTGTACTGATGGTCGGTTTTGGTTTTGCTTTGGTGCCTTTGTACGATGTGATATGTGACATCACAGGTCTGAACGGTAAAACCGGCGTGTTGGCACAACAAGATGTCAAAGAACAGGCTGATAATCGTACGGTGGTGGTACAGTTTGATGGTACGGTGAACAGTGATTTACCTTGGTCATTCAAGCCGAAGCAATTTTCTATGGAGGTGATTCCAGGTAAGTTGTATTCCGCAGAGTATATTGCCAAGAACATTGCTGGATACGATGTCACAGGCCAGGCTGTGCCCAGTGTCGCGCCGAATCAGGCGTCTATTTATTTTAGTAAGACGGAATGTTTCTGTTTTACTGAACAGCTGTTGACTCCTGGTGAGGAGAAGAACATGCCGGTGACTTTTATAGTCAGTTCGGATTTGCCAAGGGATATTAAAGTGTTAACCTTGTCATACACATTTTTTAACAAGAATCACATGACTTCAGAACAACAAGCTGAAGGTCGTGAAATACATGAGAAAATTTAACTTTTAGGGGCAATGTAATGTCAGAATTAAGTAAAGATCAATATTATGTACCACATCTCGCCAAGTGGCCTATTGTTGGATCGATAGGTTTAACGGTCACAGTTTTGGGTGCCATCAATCAGTTAAACAGTGAAAATCCTGGAACACCATGGATTTTGTATTTGGGGTTTGCCACCATTTTATTGATGATGTTTGGTTGGTTTGGTGAAGTCATTAAGGAAAGTGAAGATAACTTGTATAACACCCAGGTTGATACATCATTCCGTATGGGTATGATTTGGTTTATCTTTTCTGAAGTGATGTTCTTTGCGGCCTTTTTTGGCGCCTTGTTTTATGCTCGAAATTTTTCAGTGCCTTGGTTGGGTGGAGAAGGAACGGGTCTGTCTACCAATGAAGTATTATATCCCGGTTACGAAGGTGTTTGGCCCACCAACGGTCCTGCTGAAAAAGGTGGGCGTTTTGAAATTATTGATCCGTATCATTTGCCTTTAGTGAACACCTTGTTGCTATTGGCCAGTTCCGTTACCATTACCATTGCTCATCATGCATTAAGGGCTAATAACCGTAAGCAGACGGTTATTTGGTTAATTGCTACAGTTTTATTGGGTGCTACTTTCTTGTTTTATCAAGTAGAAGAATACATTGAAGCGTATACGCACTTGAATCTGACTTTGGGTTCAGGTATTTATGGTTCTACCTTTTTTATGTTGACTGGTTTCCATGGGATGCATGTAACCTTGGGTGCCATCATGATTACCATTATTACCATTCGTGTGATAAGAGGTCATTTCAAGCCTGAAAGTCATTTCGGTTTTGAAGCAGTGGCTTGGTATTGGCACTTTGTTGATGTGGTATGGTTAGGACTGTTTATATTTGTTTATATCATATAGTTCGCCAAATAAAATCTGACGTTAGAAAACCCATCGCTTTGATGGGTTTTTTACTTGGTATGAATTAAAATACGCCAACTTCATTAACATCCCACACCATCATGAAATACATCATAGTCATTCTGCTGCTATTCATCATTTTCAGTCTCGGTTCGGCCATGTTTTACCTCGTAAAGGGACAGGGGAAAAGCCAAAATACTGTCCGATTTCTGACAGTGAGGGTAACACTCAGTGTGTTACTTTTTTTATTCATTATTTTAGCCGCTAAAATGGGTTGGATTGAAACTCATGTCCCACAATTCTTGAATCCCTAATGAAATCAAAAAGTTTTCCGTGGATATTTAGTTTATTGTGGCTATCAATTTTGCTGGTTATGATCTGGGCTGGCTTTTGGCAACTAGGTAGAGCTGAGGAAAAAAAACTCATCAAAGAAAGGGTGTCAGCAGGTGTTTATCATAGACCCAAATCGATATTAGAGTGGGAACAGTTAAAATCTTTTGATGCCGTGGGAATTGAGGGTAAATTTGCATCCATGCATCTCCTACAAGATAATCAAATCCTGGATGGTCAAATAGGATATTTTGTCTACACTGCTTTTAAAACTCGTCAAGGTGTCTGGTTGTGGGTTAATCGTGGATGGACTGCTACAAAATCAGATTCATACGACCTTTCAGATGAACTGGTGTCAATAAAAGGACTTGTGGGGGAATGGCCACGACCTGGGATACAGTTGGGTGAACAAAATATCGCTAACACTGTATTACAACATGTCACATATCTACCTCAAGAATCAGTTTATTCAGCTTTGCGACAACGACTCTGTCAGCAAGAACAAGACAATGAATGTATAATGCTGTCAGTTGTGTTTAAGCTTGACCCTGAGGCAAAGAATGGCTTTGTCAGAAAATGGCAATTACCGAGAATGACCGCAGAAAAACACCAGGCTTATGCAGCTCAGTGGTTCACCATGTCATTGGTGTTGTGTCTGGTTTATATCATCTTCTTAAGAAAACACTATGTTGGATAACTTCAATGGAAGCTAAAACAAAAAATCGACTTACCATCGTCATTACCATATTGCTTTTTATGGGACCTGTTGTGGCAGCATATTTGCTGAGCTCAGGCTTAATTGATTACAAGCCTGAAAATACCAAAAATAAAGGTCATTTTGTCTCACCCATAGTCAAAATCGAGGATTTAACCAAAGCTTCATGGGTCAAGGACTTGATCGGTACCTGGACTTTAATTAGGGTGGTGCCAGAGACCTGTGTCAATCAATGCCAAGCATTTGAGGATGAGCTGAGCCGCTATCAAAAAAGTTTGGCGCATCGTGCGGATAAAATGCAGTTGATGTTGATTGCCGATGATTTTTTATCAGAAATGACTGACAAATATCCACACGTTAAAAAAGTGAGCATGGCCAATGAACTGGCTTTGCAACAGGAGTTTGCTCGATTGTCTTCGGTGTCATTGGGTAAGGGGCATGGCTTATATGTGGTTGCGCCTGAAGGGTATTTAATGATGGCTTTTTCAGCTGAAAACACATCCAGTGAAATCATTAAGGATTTGTCTTTATTAGTGAAAAGGAAGGGTGATTGATATGAAATACAGACATTTGGCCTGGTTTGCAGTTGGGCTCACTTTGTGTGTGGTGGTTCTGGGTGCTTTTGTGCGTTTGTCAGATGCGGGATTGGGTTGTCCTGATTGGCCAGGTTGCTATGGTCATTTGGCTTGGCCCAATGAAGCTCACGAAATTGCTCAAGCCAATGAAACTTATGTTGAACGGGCTGTGGAGGTTCATAAGGCCTGGAAGGAAATGGTACACCGATATCTTGCGGGATTTTTGTCGCTAACGGTTTTGTCTTTGTTTATCTGGGCCTTCAGGAAAAGACATATAGAGTCGTATGCTTTGCCTTTGACGATCTGTTTTGTGATTCTTTTTCAAGCCGCTCTCGGCATGTGGACAGTTACTCTGAAACTTCACCCCAGTATTGTAATGAGCCATTTACTGGGTGGTTTATTAACCCTGTCATTACTGACATGGCTTGCTTGCTCAAGAACACCAACAATTACCCCCTATCGCTACGCAGGCCATGTTAAGCAATGGATGGTGGTTTTAGGATTGGTTTTGTTGGTGATGCAGATTGCTTTGGGTGGTTGGACCAGTGCCAATTATGCAGCTTTGGCGTGTGTTGGTTTTCCACAGTGTAATGGGGTGTGGTGGCCTGATATGGATTTTGCCCAAGCTCTGGACGTATTTAAAAAATACGGTCCGAATTATGAGTTTGGCGTAAAAGATGGACCTGCCAGAATGGCGATTCAAATGATGCACCGCATGGGATTTGTCGTTGTTACCCTATACTTTTCGTGGCTGATTTATAAACTGACACGTAATCGTGAATTGATGCCACTGGGCTTGAGTTTGTTGTTGTTGTTATTAGGGCAAATTGCATTAGGTATTATTAATGTGACCTATTCATTACCATTGCCCATAGCTACTATGCACAATGGTGTGGCGGCATTGTTGCTCGCCAATATGGTGATCTTGTTGTATAAAACCAGAAAAGAATAGTCAGAGATATAAAGGTGCTAATATGAGCCAATTCAAACAATATCTGGAACTGACCAAACCCAAAGTGGTGCTGCTGATTCTGTTTACAGCCTTCGTGGGCATGTTATTATCCATGCGGAATTTCCCAGAATCAGAATGGATATTGATATTTTGGGGATTGATAGGAATTGGCTTGTCATCGGGCGCAGCTGCGGCGATTAATCATTGGGCGGATCAAAAAGCCGATGCCATCATGTTACGCACCCAGCATCGACCGTTACCCAGTGGTGAGTTAAATGCTTCTAAAGTACTTGTTTTTGCCAGCATATTGACCGCCATCGGTATGTTTGTACTGGTCTATTTCATCAATGTATTGACTGCGGTGTTGACCTTTTTGTCACTGATCGGCTATGCCTTTATCTATACATTTTATTTGAAACGAGCCACTCCACAGAACATTGTAATTGGCGGTGCTGCTGGAGCCACGCCACCAGTGTTGGGTTGGTCGACCATGACGGGACATGTTACCGCGGATGCGTTGATTATGTTTGGCATTATTTTTGCATGGACGCCGCCACATTTTTGGGCATTGGCGATTTATCGTAAAGAAGATTATGCCAAGGCCGATATACCGATGTTACCAGTGACTCATGGTGTGCAATTCACTCAGTTACATATTATTTTTTATACAGTTATTCTGATATTGGTGACTATATTTCCTTTCCTCACAGGTATGAGTGGGTTGATTTATTTAACAGGTGCTTTGTTGTTAGGTGGTAAGTTTTTATGGATGGCCATCAAGCTAAAACGAACCCAATCACCCTTGCTGGCTTGGCAAACTTTTAAATACTCGATCTGGTATCTGATGTTGCTCTACGCCTTTTTATTGGCAGATCATTACATCCATTTTGGGGATGTGATGCCACGATTGTTTGTGGAACCGATTATTTGAGCTTGTTGATAGATTCTCACATACATTTAGATGATGCGCGTTTTGATTACGATCGAAACGAGTTGATTAAAATGGCACAATTGGCTGGCGTCAGTCATTTTGTTGTGCCGGCTGTAACAGTCAATCGCTTTCCTGCTGTGCTAAAAGTGGCGCAAGCGCATCCAGCTGTTGTTTATACATTGGGTCTGCACCCTTATTTCATCAATCAACACCAAGCCGCTGATTTGGAATTTCTGGCTCAATCTTTACAAGGTTCTGGTGCTGTTGGCGTGGGTGAATGTGGTTTGGATTATTATTTAAAGGATTTGGATAAGGTTAAACAACATAAAATATTTGAAGCGCAGGTGATACTGGCTAAATATTTCGATTTGCCACTGGTTTTACATGTCAGAGGGGCGATTGATGATGTTTTTAACATATTGAAAAAGCATGATTATTTCAGAGCTGTGATGCACAGTTTTAATGGCTCGGTAGAACAAGCGAGGCAAGTCACTGAACATGGTATTTATTTGGGGTTTGGATCTGCGGTTTGTAATCCTAAGGCAACAAAATTACAAGACATGATCAAACAAGTGCCCATAGCAAACATGATGATTGAAACAGATGCACCTGATCAACCCTTTTACGACCGGGCTGGTAAACGTAATTTGCCGATTGATTTACTGAAGGTAAATATGGAAATTGCGAAGTTATTAGGCATTGAGCCAGATTTTTTGGCCATGCACATGTCCGCAAATGCCAAACAACTATTCCGGTTATGAAAGCACGTTTCGGTGGCATAGAGCGGTTGTTCGGTGAGGAGGCTTTGGCTCAACTAGGGCAAGCACATGTGGCCATAGTTGGTGTTGGTGGTGTAGGATGTTGGGCGGCGGAAATGTTGGCGCGGTCAGGTGTAGGGCAAATCACCCTAATAGATGCCGATGAATTGTGTGTGACCAATATAAATCGTCAAATTCATGCCCTTGACAGTACTGTGGGTCAATCCAAAGTACAAGTGATGGCAAAGCGCATCCATGACATCAATTCAGATTGTGAAGTACATATCAAAGAACAGTTTTTTATGGCCAGCACAGCTGATGAATTGTTGATCAATTATGATTATTTGATTGATGCCATTGATTCAGTGAAACACAAAGTTCTGTTGTTGGCAGAGTGTTTGAAAAGAAATATTCAAGTGGTGACCTGTGGTGGTGCTGGTGGTAAAACCGATCCTTCATGCATTCAAAGTGCTGATTTGGCCAAGAGCAGTGGTGATCGTCTGCTTAAAAAAGTGCGTTATGAATTGCGCAAACACCATGGATTAAAAAACAAAAAGAAATTCAAAATCCAGGCAGTTTATTCTGACCAACCCATGATATTGCCGTTTTGTGAGGTGGGTGAAAAACAATCTTTTAAACTCGATTGTGATTCAGGCTATGGCACCAGTCCGATGGTTATCAGCAGTTTTGGTATTATTGCGGCTGATGTTGTGATTAAGAAATTGATAAAAAAATAGCCGTTTGATTCAGCATAAACCAAACGGCTATTCACACCCTTAATTTGAGGTAATGATTTTACTCAGGAATTCTTAATACCTGGCCCGGGTAAATCTTATCCGGATCTTTAAGCATGGGCTTGTTGGCTTCAAAGATTTTCGGGTATTGCATGGCATTGCCGTAAAATTCTTTGGCAATTTTACCTAAAGTGTCACCCGATTTAACGGTATAAGTTCTGGATTCCCAGGCATCTTCTCCGGCCTTACCTTCTTCTGCAGCAGCGGCTTCTGCTTCTGCTTTTTCAGCTTCAATCACATCAGCAGGTGGTGTACCTAAAATCAAATTATCTTGAACCCTGGAAACGCCAGCTATGTTGCCTGCTGTTAAAACGGCTTTTTCTTTTTGTTCCTGATTGGGTACATAACCAGATAAAGTTACCACACCAGCCGTGAAATTAGTTTTCAAGTTGGTTACATCAACACCACTGTTTTCAATGTGTTTGATGATTGGCAACGTTACTTCTGGTTCTGGATCATCCTTACCAAATACTCTTGAACCTGCATCAGCTAAAAAATCAAAAAATCCCATAGTGTTTACTCCTCATTAAATTTTTAATATGGTAATTAGCATAACAATGAATAAGGTTTTGGTCAATTTCAAAAACGTTAATTCACAATTTGTAACATGAAAATTGAAATAAAGAAAACCTGTGTTACACCCTAAAGCATCAGTAAAAGATACTTATGACAAAATATCTGTACAAAAGTTTGTCAATTATTCGAAATGAAAAGCGTTTTGACTACCTCTCTAGACAGGAAAAGGATGTTTTTTTTCAAGTGAATTTGAAATCATTGACAGGTCATATCATCAATGTTAAAAATACTTGGTGTGATATAGCTCGGGGATTTATGAAAAACATTTTCAAAATAGGATTGGGCCTTGTTGTAGGTACTTCGGCCACAGCTCAATTGTGTACGCCAGATGCAACGACCATTTTTAGTGATTACAATAACAAAGCATTTACCATCAGCAACGATGTGATGGGAACCAACGCATTGTATTCACAATGTACCAATATGTCAGATCAGCAACAAATCAGTGTTTTAAATGGCTGTGGTTTGCTGACAAACCCAATTAATGGTTTGGGACTTAATCCAAGTGATCAGTTTTTATATGGCTTGATGCCAACTGATGCCATGGGTATTGGAGCACATATTCAATTCGATGTTTTTCCATTTCCATCACCCGGTCAGCCAGGTGATATGATGAAGGCTGATGCTGTCGATGTTTATCGTATAGGTAATGATGGCGGTTACCAAAGAATTGGCGCCATACAACCACCAACAGAAGATGCGGTTTTACCGCCAGGTGAAGAGCAGGTTATTCCAATTGTGCACTCAGCTTCTTCTTTTAATGCTACAGGTAGTATGTTTGTGCTGGGCTATAAAACCAATTATGAGTCCAGTGCTAATGTGATGGCAGGAACGGCGGAAGTATTGTACAAAGCACCTAAAATCATGATTGGTCAGGTCAGCAGTGCAGCATTAACGGCAGCCAATGGCGGTAATATTTTGACCGCCTGGTTGGAAGCAGATACCAGTACTGATGCCACTTGTGCTGCAGTGATGAACCAATTCGCTGTTCGGACTAACACATTTTCTCAATGTGTGGTGGGCGATTACTTGGCAAACGGTGATGAACAAGCCGCTGTACAAGCCTGTTTGGCCAGTACTTCGGTACTTGACTATGGCATCCATGATTTTGCCGTTAGTCCGTTAAATGGCAATTACTATGCATTGGATTCCATGTCTTATGATGACCGTGATGTCTTAATTGAAGTGAATGCAGGTACCATGCAAGCCACTTGTACAGAGTATGCAGATGCCGGGAACAATACGGGTGTTCTGACCAGCTTGATGTTCAGCCAACAGAATAAACTGGTTGCAGTATTTGCCAATGAAAATACAGGACGTTGGATAGATGTTAATACTGGTGTGATAACTACCTTGGTCGATAACATTGATCCATTTCCATTTGGAGATGGCAGTAGTTTGCCTTTCGGTACACCTCCGAGTATCAGTAGTCTGTTAGGTAGTGATTTGATTTTCTATGATGGTTTTGAACCAATAATTGATCCAATCTTTGCCAATGGTTTTGAAGGTGACCCTCCACCGCCAAGTTGTCCGGTGTTTTAACAATTTAAAATCTGATAGTCCAAGATTTCAGGGGCAATTCTGAGCCCCTGTTTCCTTTATTTTTGTAGTTGCAATAATGTAATAAGCTATTGAAGATTCAATAGTAGGTTAATGGTTTGTTTTTTAAAGGTATCTCCTATGGTTATTTCTTCGTTCAAAACAGTCAACATATCATTCTCAAAGCAGGTAACTTTATCTAGATTGACCAGATAGGATCGGTGAATCTGAATGAATTTATCTGGGAGTTTAGCCAATGTTTCTGCAACCGACTCCCTTGCCATAATTGTTTTATCTTTCAGGTGGTAGAGTGAATAATTGCCCTCTTTTTTGATAAAGTGAATGTCATTGACATTTATTCTGTGGGTGGTGGCACCACTTTTAATCAATACGATGTCATTGCTCTTCTGCAATGGTTTATTTTTTTGTTCAATGAATTTGCTGATCGATCTTGTGAAGCGCTCTAAACTGATTGGTTTTAGAAGATAATCTGTTGCCTTTACTTCATAACTTTCAACAGCAAATTCAGAATAGGCAGTAGTAAATATGACATTTGTTTGATTATCAATCAATTTAGCCAGGGATAAACCATCAATATGTGGCATGTTGATATCGAGGAAGATTAAATCCACATGATGTTCATTCAAATATTCAAAAGCCTTCAAACCATTTCTAAAGGTGGCAACCGCATTAAAATCATTGAAGTGTTCCAGGTATTTTTTAAGTAAAGCGATGGCTTTTGGCTCATCATCGACAATAATAACTTTCATTGGATTGTAACCTTCAAATCCACCCTGAAGATATCAGAGTCTTCAATTAATAAAGTGTGCTTTTTGGGGTATACCAATTCCAACCGCTTTCTGGTGGTAGAAATACCTGTTCCCGTTCCTTGGTTTTTTTTTAATGTGTCAATCACATGGTTACAAATGGTGAATGAAATTTCTTTGGTTTTTTCCAAGTTGAAAGTGATTTTAATAGTTGTTTGAGATTCGGGTTCCGCACCATATTTGAAAGCGTTTTCCACGAAAGGGATAAACAATCCTGGTTCAATGAACTTATCTGTTGGGTCACCATGTACGGTTAGTTTTAAATTGACCTCATCATCTTCGAAACGCAACTGTTGTAATTGACAGTAGTTTTTTACGAACTCAATTTCTTTTGTTAGGGGCACTAATTGGGATTTGTTTTCTTCAATCACATACCTTAATAACAGTGATAAATGCTCAAAGGATGCACTTAGCAGGGGTGACTTTTCCTGATTAACCAATGATAACAAGTTATTCAAAGCATTGAATAAAAAGTGTGGTTGTAGTTGATTTCTAAGCAAGTTCAATTCTGCTTGGTTTTTTGCCAATATCAGGTTTTGTTCTCGTTGTTGCGAGAAAATCCATAGTTTTAACAATCCATAGGACAAGGAAACAGTGAAATAAAAAAACATCACACCCAAGGTGATTTGCTTGGGCAGTAACAAGGCATTAAAAAAATGATGTTCAATCACCCAATAGACAGCAAGTGCGGTAAGAAAGATTGAAATGGCAATGATGATTTTTTTTGCTTTCGGCTGATCTGCCTTTAATTGAATGATGTTGTAAAAATTGGCATAAAACAGCATGACTGAAATCACAATACAAGCCAGAAGTTGATGGACAATGTGTTCATCTCTTATAGTGCGAATAATCTCAATGTCATTCAGAATTTCAATTTCTTGCCCGCGTATGGAAAAGCTGCTGGTAATTAACCAGCCAGTGATGATCCAAAATAAAACGTTGACTATGTGTTCAATCCATTTCATGAGCCAATCTTAAATTCAACCCATGAGAATAGAAAGTGTCTTGTTATCAACCCCCTTGAATTTGTTGTGAACTGGCTTGAAACCACATTATTCACAATAATGATTTGTTTAATCACATGTTTGCTGCGGTTGGAAACAAAATACTCGCTACAGAAAAGAAGCTTTTAAGATTAATCATAATCCAAATTAAACGTCTCCAAAATATGAGAAGTGTCATTATTTATTGCTTGCTATTATTTTTTTCAGCGTTTTCGTTTGCTGCTTCAGATCAAGAGGCAAGCACTTCACTGAATGATGTCTTGTCTCGGCATTATAAGGCACTGGGTTCAGTGGCATTGTTAAATTCAAATTCCAGTCGTATTCGCGGAAATTTGTCACTTGCTACTTTAACCATTCCTTTCGAGGCCGTACAGGTGCAAAACAAATATTATTACTTTAAACAAAATAAAGTTCTACAGGGAATGGATCTATCTCCTCCCATTATCAAGAAAGTGAATAATGAGGGCGCTTATTTTGTGGTTGATGAAACTGATATGGGAAGCGGGTTGAATGTTACGCGAATGCCAGATCAGGCCAGGAACAACTGGATTAATCTGAACACCACTGAATTAAGTCCTCTGTTTTATTTTAAGAAAATGGGGTTTGTAATGCACCTTGGCAGTTTCTTCCAACAGGGCGATCAAAGTTTTCACCAAATATCAGTGCTAACCAATACCGGACACAAGATCGTTGTTTTACTCAATGCTCAAACCAATTTGATTCACAGCATGGTATTCAATTCTTTTCATCCGCAATTGGGTTTGGTTGAGGTTGTACGAACTTTTGATAACTATGTTCGACATCAGGGCGTGTTGATTCCTGAAAAATGGACTGACCAAAGAACAGGTATAAAAATTGTTTATTCAATCACTGACATCGAATGGGTCAATGATGTGAACCATGATTTATTTGCGATTGATGGCTTAAGTTCTGACAACAAACTCACCGATAGAGATATCAGAACTGTCATTGATGGTTATCTTCTTGCTTTGGATGAGCAAAGTCCTTTTTTGACTTCAATTGAAAAACTTCGGGTTGAGTTATTAAAAAATCAAGAAGAGGGTCAATACAGCAAAATAACAAGCTCAAGCATGTTAGCTCAGTTTTTGACAGAGCAAATGATCACCTTGATTGGCGATTATCACTTTGGAATTGACTACAATCCTGAACTTTTTACCCTGTTAGCTGATAACCATTCAGAAAGCGGCACAGTGATTACAAGCAGTCAACAGCAACGCTTGTCTTCGAGTATGTACTCAAAAAAAATACCTGATAAAGATTTTTACTATTTAAAAATCGAGGAAATGCTGCCGATTGAATTGGCCAGAGATGTTATTGATTCACACATGTTGCAAGCCAATAATCACCTTGGGCTAATTATAGATCTTCGAAATAATACAGGTGGTGCAGGCAGCTTCAATCGCTACTTGGCCAGTTATCTCTTACCTGCCAACACCATGATTTATCAGCGAGTTTTAAAGAATCAAACAGAGTCTATTATGACGGTCAAAACTCGATACAGTCTTGAGCACTTAAAGGCCATACCAGTATATGTATTTGTTGATAGAAATACCGTTTCAGCAGGAGAGCAACTGGCCTATCTATTACAAAATCATCAACGAGCAACCATTATTGGTGAAACAACTTTTGGAGCCGCTCACGGATCCATTGATGTGCCGCTCATCAAAGGCTTGATAGGTCTGGTGCCTATCGCTTATGAGAAGCATGTCTTAACAAAACAGGATTGGGAAGGAAGTGGTGTAATACCTGATATTACAACCGCTACTCAAGACCTAACATTATTGATACAGCAAATCGGAGACGAAGAATGAAATCTTATTTTACTTATTTATTGATATTTATCGGCTTGTTTAATGTTCATATCACTGAATCAAAAGAAAACCGGCAAGCCGCTCAATTTCAACAATGGTCTACAATCGAATCAAAAGTAGACCACTTGGTAAAAAGTTACCTTGATTTGGACATTTTTTCGGGAGTGGTTTTAATTGCAGAAAAAGGTAAGCCTGTTTATCACAAAGCATTTGGATTGGCGGATCGAGAACGGAATATTAAGAACACATTGCATACCAAGTTTGATATAGGTTCCATGAATAAGACCTTTACCAAGGTCATTATTTTGCAACTGGTTGAGCAAGGTAAGCTGAAACTTGAAGACAAATTGAGAGATTTTTTACCGCAGTTTGACAGCAATGAATATGCTGGTGTCACCATTGAACACTTGCTTAATCACTCAGCTGGATTTGGTGATTATTACAGTTCGGAGGGTTTTTTTGAGTTACCTGTCAGCGAAAAAGACATTGAATCTTTGGTTCAGAGAATTCGCCAAATCCCTTTACTCTTTAAACCGGGTGAACAAATGGAATACAGCAACTCAGGCTATATCCTATTAGGTGCTGTCATCGAAAAAGCGACAAAGAAAACTTATCACCAAGTGGTTAAAGAGCGTATTGTTGAACCCTTAGGTCTTACTGAAACGTATGTGAAAGATAAATACAACGTACCAGAGCGAGCCATAGGATATTTCAAAAACATGAAAGGTGAATTACGTGATAATGCTGGTTTTGTTGAAGTTCCCAATCCAGACGGTGGTTTTCAATCCACAGCTTTGGACGTGATGAAATTCTATCGGGAATTCCATCATGGACACGGAATCTTGAAGGAAACCACAAAAATGAAAGATGAATTTTTTCGTATGACCAGAGACCATCTTAACACGGGTGGAGCCATCCCACATGCCGGTGGTTTTAATGGAGCCAACTCAGTTAATTTTGAAATTTTAAGAGATCAAATAACCATCACAGTGTTGGCAAATATGAATGAGCCAGTGGCCGAACAATTAGGTCTGGGCATTCTAAACATCATCAGAAATAAAGAACCTGAGCAACCATCACTTCCTGCGATTGAAAATATTTACCTGGCTTATACAGAAAAAGGTATTGATTACATACGGGATCATTTTGAAAGTCTGACTGTCAATTTTCACCCAACAGATCCCAAAGCATTAATTTTAAACCAAGTTGGATATGGCTTCTTGTGGGAAAACCAAACAGAAAAAGCAATTGAAGTCTTTCGCTTGAACACCGAATTATTCGGTGCTGAGGATGCCAATGTTTGGGACAGTTTAGGTGAAGCTTATTTGAAAAATGGCAACAAGAAAAAAGCACTGAAATACTATGAAAAAGCACTGAAGATGGATCCCAAGTTACAGAGTGCCAAGGATGTTTTAGAAAAGATAAGGTAAGTTTGTTATTTCCAAATTTGAGAAAGCACATAAGGTATAGATATGTGCTTTCTCTGGGTTGTCAATGGATGCTCTTATCTGAGTTTAAGAGCAATAACCACACAAAAATGAAAAGGAGTTCTCTGAAATATTGATGGCCGCCATAAATTTGCCACAATTGTGCACAACAAATCATTTTATCCACCTTAATACTTCATAAATGCCTGATTAAATAAACCTCAATATAAATTTAACTACTTGAGGACAGGCATGAAGAGCACTAAAAGAAAATCCATTCGCTGGGAATTGGAACAACTGGCACAACAGTCGGGTAAGAAAAACAAAGAAAACCATTCAGAAAAAAACCGCAATTACAAGAAACTCGGATTAAATTGGAAGGATGTGGTGATTTTTTCACTGGTGTTGTTCTATACCACCTTGTATCAAATCAACGTAAAAGCGAAAGGTTTAGATACGGCCATTGATTTTGATGACATATCAAGTGGCATGATGATGCGATTCAATAAAAACACCGGCGAATATCATAGCCTGTATTTAGCCAACACTGAATACGAAGTCGATGTTTTTGGTTTGTTGGCAACCATAAAATTGAAACAAACTTTTTTCAATGCACAAAATGATTGGGTTACAGAAGGAGTTTATGCCTTTCCAATGGCTGACAAATCAGCGGTTTATCAGTTGAAGATGACCGTGGGTGAGCGGGTGATTGAGGGCGAGATTCATGAAAAAAAGCAAGCAGAATATATTTATGAGCAGGCCAAAGCTGAGGGTTTGACAGCCACCATGGTGAAGCAATACCGTCCCAATATTTTTACCTCTGATATTGCTAATATTGCACCATTGGAAGCCATCAGTGTAGAAATCACCTATCAAATGAGCCTGGAATATAACCAGAGTTATTATGAGCTGCGTTTACCAATGGCCATAAAGCCACGTTATATTCCACCGAACACCGATCCACAATTGCCTGTCGATAGTAACATCACTGATTTTGGCCAACGAGTGATTAATGTGAAACTTGATGCAGGATTTGAGTTGGATGAAATACGTTCACTGCATCACAATATAAATATTGCCCAAGATTTTGATGTCCATAAAGTTAAACTGTCAGACACTCAACTTTATGATCAAAACGATTTTGTGTTGCGTTGGTATCCACGATTGGAGGGCACTCCCAAAGCTGCTTATTTCTCAGAAATCCAGGATGGCTTTGAATATTCAATGTTGATGGTGATGCCGCCAGAAGTCACTGAAAAATCAAGCAAGCCAAGAAATATGACCTTTATCATGGATACCTCAGGCTCCATGCATGGACAGGCACTTAACCAGTCTAAGGATGCTTTGTTGTTTGCCTTGAGTGAGCTTGATGCCAGCAGTTTTTTTAACGTAATTGATTTTGACTCAACTGCGAAAGTGTTGTTCCCAGCTTCCAGAAAAGCCACGCCAGACAACATCAGTTTGGCTTTGGATTTCGTTGATGGCTTCAGTTCAGATGGTGGTACCAATATGGCGCCCGCTTTACAAATTGCTATGCAACGTGAAAACATCAAAGCAGGTTATCTGAATCAAATCATTTTTATGACCGATGGTTCAGTGGGTAATGAAGCGATGTTGTTTGATCAAATTGCCCAGGACATTGGTGATGCCCGTTTGTTCACCATTGCCATTGGTCCTGCTCCCAACAACTATTTCATGAGTAAAGCTGCGATGTTTGGTAAGGGCACTTATACGCACATTGCTAGTTTAGATCATGTGAATGAGTCGATGAGTCATCTTTTTGCACAGTTAGCCAAGCCTGCCTTGACCGATTTGGGTGTAAGCTGGAACACCTCGGGGGTTGAACAAAGCCCTAGCGTGATTCCTGATTTATACATGGATCAACCTTTAGTCATAACCAGCAAAGTGCCAGTCAATAAAGTAACAGGTGCGCCATCTTTTGTAATCAGCGGTATGAATAATGACAAAACCTGGTCAGAACAAATAACCCTCAAATCTGATGGTGAAACCACCGGTATTGCCCGCTTGTGGGCCAGAAACAAGGTTGAGGAAATGACTGATGACTTGATGTTGGGTGGTAACTATGACGTGCTTAAACAAGAGATCATTGATTTGGCGCTAAAACACCATCTGATCACTGAGTTCACTGCCATGGTGGCAGTGGACAGAAATCCGGATGCCAGCCGAATGGCGGCGGCTAGAGCGGCACAACAAGTCGCTTACCCGCAGGGCTCATTGGGCTGGCGCTGGAACCTGTTGATTGGCTTAATGATGATGATCTCGGCCTTGATGATTCAACGCAAAGTATAAGTAGTAGAACCTGAAGACATATAAGAAATTGATTTAAAAAAAAATTAAATTATAAAATTTATTGACCAGAAAATTATGTGTTAAATATGCTTTTCAGGGCTAATTAAGAAACGACTACAATGGAGCCAACGATGAACTATTCTAACTCTCAAACCTTTGCTTTCGGAGCCAAAGCAGCACATCGCAAATCAGGGAAAAAAACTTGGTTCAAAATCATCTTGGCTACATTGTTTGCCGTGGGCAGCTGGCAGGTAGGTTCCTCCGTCTATCTGCTGGCCAAAGCCCAATTGGCACAGTACTTGATTGCCGATGCTTGGCAACAAACCCTCAAAGACGGTCAGCGTCATAAACCCTGGTCATGGGCCGATACCCATCCTGTTGCCAAGCTCAGTTTTCCATCCGTTGCTGAAATCAGCTATGTTCTTGAAGGTGCCAGTGGTCGCAACATGGCCTTCGGTCCTGCAAGAACCATCAAATCTGGTATGCCAGGAGATTCAATTTCAACCATCATCAGTGCACACAATGATTCACATTTCGACTTTTTAGGACAAGTCAAGCTGGGTGATGCAATCGAAGTAGAAACCCTAAAGGGTACTTTTATTTATCAGGTTAATAACATTCAAGTAGTTGACTCAAGCAAACAACAAATCACCATCAATCAAAACGATGAATTGATACTCACCACTTGCTATCCTTTTAATGCTTTACAAACAGGTGGAAAACTGCGATATCAAGTCACTTCAATTCGGCAATAAACCACCCCTATGGATACTCCTGAATCAAACTTATACAAAAGTATTTATATCAGTCGTTATTACCAAACAGTCAATTGATACTATTCGTGTTAATCTGAGTGGAATTAGCAGTTGGGATCTTTAACTCAAATTCGCTTTTAGACATTTTTTAAATCTTATACATCCTCTTTTTATACCTGAAGAGAATTGGGGATGTTTCAATATGAGGCGGTGTTTGTATAATGACATCAAATCTTAAATCAGGAGTTACAATGACACCAACAGAACTGATAGAACTATGGGTAGAGCGCTTTAATCAGGCAGATGTTGAAGGTTTGGTTGCTTTGTATGCAGCAAATGCAATTAATGATCAAGTGGTTTTTAATGAACCTCTGGTTGGTAAACCTGCCATTAAGGACATGTTTGAATTGGAGTTTTCTCGAGCAACTATGGTCTGTATCAAAGAAAAAATTTACCAATGTGATGATACTGTTATTTTACAATGGCGGGACCCTCTGGGACTCAGAGGGTGTGGTTTCTTTCAGGTCGATGATAATTTAATTGTACATCAGAAAGGTTATTTTGATCAGTTGACTTTTTTTAAAATCCAGCAACTGCCTTTACCTATCGATTATCTTACTTGATTGTTTTTAACTGAATTTAAAAAAGTACAGATCCGAAAACAAATTCAAATATGGACTAAATATAAAAATCAAGCGGCTTTGATCTTATAAGAATAAAAGAAACTTAAAACCTCTAATGACAATCCGCAACCTGCCAAAAAGTAAAATCAACTTATTGACCACCTCAGTAAAGCCAACACTCCTCAGATTTGCACTTGTGAAGGTTTCAAAAAGTAAGGTGTTTGAGCTGTTTTTTCTGTATTTGCCAATAGCCTCAATACCAGTTACAAATTTTGCGCTTAAATTGACTATTCAAAACCATCGATAAAAATCACATCTGGGCTGATACCTTGGTACTCATAGGCGCCTGTATCTACGTAATTACTGTCGTCATTTGCTAGATTTTCAACATCGTGCTGGCGATTTTGCATGGCCAGATCAACCACATCCAAACCAACAATCGGTGCGCAACGGTCAATGGTAGTGACTGATGCGCCTAAGACTCTAAAATCATCACCGGCTCTGTTGTAAAACATGGGGTCTCCTTGCCAGACATTATTTGTTGCAGGTGGTGGAGGAAATGAGGTGCTCTCATGAGTTAACATACATTCAGCGCTTACATTTGCCATGGCAGGATAGTCCAGAACGGTATCACCATTTAAGTTGCTGATCACGGAATTGCGTAAATCAATACCACTGCCCGAATCCTCAATTTGAACCAGAGCTTGCGAAATGTTGTTATCAGTCCAGGTGTTTTGTCTGACAGAGATATTTGAAAAAGTAGACAGATAAATCATGCTGTTGTCATCACCTGTCGGGTAGCCATTGTTATGAAATACACTTTGATCAATTCTTGAGCCAGGATTGATACTGTTAAAAGCCAACGCTGCACCATCACCTTGCCCGCCAGCATCGTTACCTTCAAACCAAGTGTATTCGACCTTCAATATTGAATCATTGACATCAAATGCGCCACCATGCGCACCAGTGGCAGCACCGTTCTGGATGATGTTATTTTGAATCAAGTTACATTTGCTTTTATTGTGATTCCAGCAAGAGGTAAATGGCACATCCAATGGGTCTAAAATATCAAGATTAAAAGAAGAATTGACATTCAGACTAACTCCAGCGCCAGCCTGACTGGCTTTATTATTGCTTAAGTTGAGTAGTGCTGAATTCACGTTAGCTGTTACTGCATAAATTCCGCCTCCTTGTAATGCGGTGTTGTGAGTGACACTAACAGGATTAATGTCATCACCATTGCCATTAAACGCAAAGCCATACAAAACGGCCGATGATTGTTCAATAAAAATTCCACCACCCAGTTGTCCTGCCACATTATTATGAACACCAAAGTCATCCAACAAGGGATTATCAGAGCCAGAAAACAGTGAGAGGCTGCTACCATTGTTCATAAAGATGCCACCACCATTTTCAATGGAGTGATTATCAGTGATACCACTATCCGTGCTTAGGGTCAAAATACAATCTGTACAGTAAATACCACCACCAAAGGTGGCATCATTATTGATTACCATAGTCTCTACCATTCTCAAGTAGGTATTTTCACCTGCATAGATACCACCTCCCCAGAGGCTGTTGTTGTTTTCAAATGTTGACTCTCTGATGATAACATCTAAATTACCAGCTACATTTAATCCTCCTGAGGGAAAAAAACCGCCACTAATGCCGTTGATGACCTTTAATCCAGTGACATGCATTTGGATGTTTTCGGGGTTGTTGTTTAATAATGCCATCGCTACTGAACCATTGCCATCAATGATTGATTGACTGCCAGGTTCTCTGATCATGTTTTCAGCTGCTAAACAATTTTCATAACCACCGGTCAATTTAAATTCATCTTTGTCACTGATATAAAATCCATCGGCAAAGGTTTCAGCAACTAATCTTAAGTGGTAGTTATCAACACCTGCTCTTTTACCAGGCACGTTTTTTGCATTGATGGCATCTAATGCTTGTTGTGGCGTTGCGTAATCGCATATGCCAATAGTTCCGACGGAATAGTTAATTTCGTTGGCTTTTACAATGAATGAGCCTATAAGCAAAAAAACAACAACAAATTTCATGATTTCACCTCAAATTGAATTTCTTATTGTTTATATCGAGAAAAAATGAAATTTATTTATGAATTGAGTCAATATTTTTGAAATTTTTTAACCTCAAATGGATTTACTGTTAATGAAGGCAAAAGGGTAATGGAGATTCTAGCTCTTTGTTGCTTGCTGTTAAATCCAATGTTTCCAGTTGTGAATGTAAGTAAATTTGTGACCAAAATCTCCCTCTTGCAGCGACACCAAACGGCTCTTTGATGGTTTCCAGTGATTCGAGTGGGTTTTGTTCTGTGAGAATAAAATCAGCCCTTTTGCCCACTTCAATGGTGCCAAAAGACAGGTTTTCAGTGAGCGTTTCGTCGATGAATTGACCGGCATTTCTTGTGGTGATGGCAAAAACATCAGTAATGGGGATGCCTGATTCATGTAACAGGCGCAATTCTTCATGTAAACCATAGCCAGCGATTACGCCAGGAAAGCCGGTGGCGTCTGTACCGCTGAGTAAGGGGATACCTGCATCAAACATGGATTTGGTCATTAATTTATAAAAAGCCAATAAATCCATCAGATCTTCATGATTGCCTTGTTGAATCCATGGTTGGTAAAAATAATTTCGCCAAATATTTTTCACGATCTGAGGTGTGTATTGGTTACCATTTCGATTAATTAATGTTCTGTAATTGTCAATTTTTGCACCGGTTACCAGAGCCCAAGATTCAAAAACTGCTAAGGTTGGTGACAGATAAGTGCCATGTTCTAAAAAAATGTCATTAACTTCAGAAAACAATTCAGGGTTTCGAGCATTGTTCATATAGGTAACATGTGGTTCTTGGATATGTACGGCCAGTTTTTGACCAAAATACAATGAACGAAACATTGATTGAGTTTTGGGAATGTGACCTATGATGGGTAGTTTCAAAGCATCGCTTTCAATGTAGAATTGTTCCAAAGTAGGGACAGATAATTGCCAATAAACCTTGATAAAATCAAACCCAGAGTTTTTCAATAATTGTGCATAAGCAGTCGCTTCTTCAGGTGAAGAAACCGTGTGTTGCGTACCGCCATTGTCATTTGGACCATAAGCCACTTGACCTGAATACATGGTTGGACCAATCAATTCACCATCGACAAATTTTCTGGATAATTCAGGGACGTCTATGGCAAAAGAATTACCTGTATTTAATGCAGTGGTGATGCCATTGGCAATTAACAACAACCCTGCTTGCTCAGCAGCTTTTTGATTACCAACACTTATGTGCAAATGCATTTCAGACATGCCTGGAGCCATAAATAAGCCGCGTCCATCAAGTTTTATGGATCCATCAGGAATTTGAAAGGCGGGCGAATCATTAATCATGATAAATTGGCCATTTTCAATCAACACATTTTGGTGCTCAAGCACTGGAAATCCGGCTGTCATTGGAACCAGGGTGACATCAGTCAGTGCAATGATTATGTCATCATCAATGGTTTCTGGTAATGGTGTTGTACCAGGCTCAGGCTCTGAAAGTGGTTGCAGTGGGACGTTCTCGCGTATCCAACTGCCTCCAGGGTTTTGAGGGTAACTTATATTGACATCAATAAATCCCAACCGACCAGCCTGGTTAAATTCAAGGCGATGATTAACTGTTCCTGCATTTGACAATATCAATTCTTGTGGTTCACAACTTCGACAAAACCCATTGACATGACTCAAGTTGATGTGACTTTCGCCGTTTTTACTTTGCGCTGTGCCTATTGCCCACCTTGGATTGCCATCAGCATCGTAATAATACAAAACGGCGACCTCTGTTTTGGTTGCCTCAATTCCTTGGTAATCCAAAGTGATGCCCCAACCCGTATCGTTTTCTCCACTGTAATAGTGGCCCGTGAAATCAGTTTGTCGGACATTGTGCTGTGCCAAGATGGGCACAATACACCAAACACCAGATTCTCCGTCAATGTCCCAGCTAATAATGGCTTTTTCTTCATAAGTTATTGCTGAACACGCAAGGTGGTTGGTGGTGTTGATGAACTCCAGAGAAAAATGGTTGGCTGTTTCATTGATTTGTGTAGGTGGCATGGCATTGGCATCATAGGTGATGTGATTGAAATTTCCTTGCAATTTGTCGTCTTGCCACTGAGGTAACGATTGTAGCCAAGTCGGGTTGCCTTGTTCATCATAGGTGTAAAACAACAAGATATATTGATTGCCCACTTTCTGTAAATCAAAACCATGCCCATTGTGTTGTGGTGGATACCACATGCCAGTTGTGGGAATTTTGGCTTCTGAGAAAATTGGGTACAGCAGTACAGTCAATATGATGAGGAAGTTTGTTTTCATCTTATTTTATTTGCTCAATGGACTCTAATATCATAGCAGAATGTTGAGCTTTTGTCGTAGATTGACAGCCATGAATAAAAGAATTGTTGAATGATCTCGGGGGTGTGGCTTCATTTATATATATGCAAATCTATTTGTAGCAAATGAGCACGTTGGGTATGATTTCATCACTGTCTTTATTTTATGGTGGTTTTAGTAGAAGGTCGTGTTGTATGACCTTGGGCAGCGGGAAGTTCTTTATTGGTGATTGTGGCACTGATAATGATGATTTGGATTTATTACTAAACAAACCAAATCGGAAAGTTTGAGCAGAAAGCTTGAATAATCAATCATTACCGATGGTTTCAAAATCATCAGCAAAAATTAAATCAACTATTGAAACCTGAACTTCACCAATAATAACCCGATTCAATACATCTTTGTTTGAATTGGCCAAGGTCAATGGCTGTGCATTGGGATTCAGTGGTCTACCATATGCACGTATAGAATAACTACCGTTTGGTAGTGTTTGGAAAAAATTTTGGTCAATGGTTGTTGAAAGCTTGGGCATATACTCGCTCATTGGTTGATCAAAAATCCAGGTGGTCACGGTTTGGTTGGCTGCATTTACCCAGTCTAAGGCCAGTTGATACGGATGATAAATTGGCGCAGAACCGACGTTGGCTATTGTTACAGAAACAGTTGTTAACGGAGTTGTAATAGGAGTCTTAATGGTCATTTGGTTTATTTGTATCCGATAACCCAATTGATTAGCTAGTCGATTCATTACTGAGGAGTTGCCGCTTTCTTCATGTTTTCCTGCAGGGCCCAAAAAACTGAAATGGTAATCATTGATTATTGTTGTGATATCGGCTTCATCACTGACCCACGCATTTTTTTGACTGGTCAAAGGGCTTTCTCCGGATATGGGGTTGTCTTGCCAGTTGTTTCGGGCAGCAGGAACAACATGTGTTAATCCATATTCCAGGTTCCAATCGCCGCTGTCGTTACACAAAGGAAAACCGTAGATGCATTGAGCGGTAAATGAAGGGAAATAATCTTCATGAAAACCAAAAGTGACGTTTGTGACATCAGGATTTCTGGCATAACGTGTTTGTAAGGGGGTGATGTTGAATGCCAAATCATAGGTGTCTTTCAAGCTGTTTTTAACCGTGTCATGAGGCGCTAAAGTATCACAGCCAGATTGATGCCATTCTCCCCATAAACCTAACAAACCCACTTGAACAGCTGTGATTCTTGGATCGCCATCAAAATGTAGTCCAAAGGCCAAAATCAATTGGTTGGCTTGACTGATGAATTCTGGATCATTCCAGTCTGGTGCAATACCAGGACCGTCACCATCACAATCTGTATAAACACGTCGCCCGATATTCAGTGGTGTTTGTTCCAAAAACAAAGGATAGTCACGGTTGATGTCACCACCGGAGTAATGATTATCTATGCCAGAGCCGGGACCATCAGGATAGTCAGCAACCAATCGCATCACAAAGGTGGCTTGAGGATCTATATCACTGATCGGTTCAAGATAGGTTTGTTCAATTAAATCCCATTCAAACACCTGATCTGAGCTTTCTACCATGCGCCAGGGTAAATATACATGATAGATGCTGGCACCGTGAAAGTTGTCGGGCAAGCCGCCATCAGCCAGGACATTTGAGCCCCAAAGCATAAACCCCCGGTGCGGATTGTTCAATACTTCATTACTGGGAGCTGGTATAAAATCTTCTGCGGTACAGGTCATTGAAACCAACAAAATATAAGCCTTAAAACAACTTTTCATGGTGTGCTGCATTGGGGGAAATTGGCATATTTTAGTCTTTATACAGTTAAAAAATGGTTTATAAGATGGTGTTATGCCAGTATTTATTAGCCAAAACATTGATTCTCAATATATTTTGGTATAATACAAGGTTGCTTTAAGTATAAGAGTGAATCATGAAATTTGACCAGGTTTTTGATGTGATTGTAGTCGGTGGCGGCCATGCCGGTACAGAGGCCGCACTGGCGGCTGCGCGGGTGGGGGCCAAAACTTTACTGTTGACTCATAATATTGAAACCATCGGTCAGATGAGTTGTAACCCGGCGATTGGCGGTATAGGTAAAGGTCATTTGGTCAAGGAGATTGATGCATTAGGTGGTGTTATGGCAGAAGCGACCGACCATGCGGGCATCCAATGGCGCACCTTAAACTCAAGAAAAGGTGCCGCGGTAAGAGCAACACGTGCTCAATGTGACCGTGCTTTGTATCGTGCTCACATCCGTTCAGTGGTAGAAAATCAAGAAAACCTTTACATGTTTCAACAAGGTGTTGAGGATTTAATCATTGAGAATGATCAAGTCAAAGGCTGTGTGACGCAAATGGGTTTGATTTACATGGCCAAAACTGTGGTGTTAACCGTTGGTACTTTTTTGGCAGGAAAAATCCACATAGGCCTATCGAATTATTCAGGAGGACGCGCAGGCGATCCGCCAGCAACAGTTTTGGCGCAAAAATTACGTGCTTTGCCTTTTGAAGTGGCACGTTTGAAAACAGGTACGCCACCACGTATTGATGGCAAAACGGTCGATTTTTCGGTGATGGAAGAGCAACCTGGAGATACTCCACGGCCTGTTTTTTCATACATGGGATCAACAGAACAACAGCCTGAACAAGTCAGTTGCTACATCACGCATACCAATTTACAAACTCACGACTACATCCGCGCAGGCTTGGATCGATCACCCATGTATTCAGGTGTGATTGAAGGCCGAGGACCACGTTATTGTCCTTCAATTGAAGACAAAATCATGCGTTTTGCTGATAAAGACTCGCATCAGATATTTGTTGAGCCAGAGGGTTTAGGTACACATGAGTTGTACCCCAACGGGATATCGACTTCACTGCCATTTGATGTGCAGTTAAAGCTGGTACGTTCAATCAAAGGTTTTGAGCAAGCCCACATTACCCGTCCGGGTTATGCGATTGAATATGATTTCTTTGATCCGCGAGGTTTGCAATCGTCATTGGAAACTAAGTACGTTGAAGGCCTGTATTTCGCTGGTCAAATCAATGGTACCACAGGTTATGAAGAGGCTGGTGCGCAGGGTTTGATTGCTGGTATGAATGCAGCTTTGAAAGTACAGGGTAAACCTTCATGGACACCGGCAAGGAATGAAGCTTACATGGGTGTTTTGATTGATGATTTGATTACACAAGGCACCAATGAACCGTATCGTATGTTCACATCCCGAGCCGAATATCGCTTGATGTTGCGTGAGGACAATGCCGATTTCAGGTTGACCGAAAAGGGTCGCGAATTGGGCCTGGTTGATGATGTCAGGTGGCAAGCCTTCTGCGAGAAAAAACAACATGTGGAAGGTTCTCTTGAACACCTCAAAGCCGTGTGGCTCAGTCCAAACAATGCACTGGGCAAAAAATTCACCACCCAAACCGGTATTGAATTAAGCAAAGAAACCAGTGCTTATGATTTACTGCGCCGTCCAGAGGTCAATATCAGTATGCTGATTGAACTGGATGAAATCAATCTGCCATCGCAAGCAGAAAAAGTTCTTGAACAAGTCGAAATTCAAACCCAATATGCAGGTTACCTTGAACGCCAACAACAAGAAATCGACAAAGCCAAAAACCATGCAGACAAAGCCTTACCTACAGATTTGGATTACAGCCTGATCAGAGGTTTGAGTGGCGAACTCACCGAAAAACTCAACCAAATCAAACCCGAAACCATCGGCCAAGCGAGTAGGATTCAAGGCATGACCCCGGCAGCCGTGTCATTGTTACTGGTACATTTGAAGAAGGCTGGGTAAAAAAACAACTTTTTACTATTTTTTATCATGAATTATTTAATAAAGTGGTGACTGGCCGATGTATTTGATATGATGCTTGTTCGTATGTGGTTGCTGATGCATGAAGTACAATTAAAAAAATTTTAAAAAGTATTGAAACATCAGTGATTTAAGAGTGAGTTGAAAGAAGTGAAAGTCAAACATATCGTTATGAATGCTTTGCACTTGGCAGTGTTTTATTGTATGCAACTGTTGATGTGCGTATATGTGTTTAATGGGAATTATTTTTTCTGTTAAAGAAGAAGCATGAGTCATAAAACCATTTTATATATGATTATTTTAGGGTTGCTTGTAACGCTAATTTATTCTTATTTGAGCAATCATGAAGCTAGTTTAGTGGTAGAAACAGCATCCGCTGAGCCAGCAATGATTTCGAAATCCAGTTCGCAAACATCCGTTTCCAATTTCCAGCAACACCGATTGACTCAGTCGGAAACAGCACAAGAC